>CAIQVX010000210.1 GCA_903875275.1 uncultured beta proteobacterium
CATCAGCGTCTGCGCGCCCTCCTTGTTCAGCGTCTCGATGCTGGCGCCAAGATTGAGACCATCCTGCCGGACGCGGAAAATGCCCATGCCGCCCATGCCGTCGAGCGGCTTGAGGATGATGTCCTGGTGCTGCGCGTGAAAGCGCCTGACGTCCTGCGCCGAGCGTGTCACCAGCGTCGGGCCGATGAACTGCGGAAACTCCAGAATCGCCAGTTTTTCCGGGTGGTCGCGCAAGGCCCGCGGCTTGTTGAAAACCCGTGCCCCTTCGCGTTCGGCCTGTTCGAGCAGGTGCGTGGCATAGAAGAATTCGCTGTCAAAGGGCGGGTCCTTGCGCATCACGATGGCGTCGAATTCGCGCAGGGTCCGTACCCAGTTGCTGTCCGTCTGGTACCAGTCCTGCGGATCGCCCGTGAGCCTGATGCTGCTGCCGCATGCCTGCACCGGGCTGCCGGCAACACAGGAAATGTGCTGTGGCTCGCACACCGAGACCTGATGGCCCCTGCCCTGTGCCGAGCGCATCATGGCGAAGGTGGTGTCTTTGTAGATCTTGAATGTGGACAGTGGATCGGCAACAAAGAGGAGGTTCATATTTCGATCTTGGAGCCCAGTTCGACCACCGCGTTATTGGGCAGCTTGAGAAAATCCGCGGCAGCGCTGGCGTTGTGGTGCATCTGCGAGAACAGCTTCTCACGCCACTGCGCCATGCCGCTGTCGATTGTTGGCACCACCGTGTCACGCGACAGGAAGTAGCTGGTGGTCATGCTGTCGAGCTCGCAACCATGGCCCTTGATGTGCTGCAAGGCCTTCGGAATGTCGGGATCGTTCTTGAATCCGTAGTGAATGACGACCTGCCAGCAGTCATGCCCCAATGACTCGATCTCGACCCGCTTGTCCAGACCGATCCAGGGCACCTCATGGTTGCGCACGGTCACAAACAGGTTGTTGCTGTGCAACACCTTGTTGTGCTTGAGATTGTGCAGCATGGCGTTGGGTACCGTGCCGGGGCCAGCCGTCAGAAAGACGGCTGTTCCATCGACCCGCAAGGGCGGGCTCACAAACACGGCCTCCAGGAAACTCTTCAGGTCAATGGCCTCGGCTTCGAGCTTCCGGTTGAGCAGGTAGCGCCCGTCCTTCCAGGTCATCATGAGTGTGAAGATGGCGCCGCCAATGAGCAGCGGGAACCAGCCGCCGTCGAACAGCTTGAGCACGTTGGACGCCCAGAAGGCCAGGTCCACCAGCATGAAGAAACTGGTCGCTGCGATGCACAACAGCAACGGATAACGCCAGCTGTAACGAATCACGAAGAAGGTCAGGATGGTGGTGATCAGCATGTCGGTGCAGACCGCAATGCCGTAGGCGGCGGCCAGGTTGCTCGACGACTTGAACATCACCACGGCCAGCACGATCGAGACAAACAGTCCCCAGTTCACAAACGGCAGGTAGATCTGCCCGGTATCCTTGACGCTGGTGTGCTGTACCTGCAGGCGTGGCAGGTAGCCCAGCTGGATTACCTGTTTGGTCACCGAGAAGGCCCCCGAAATCAGGGCCTGTGACGCAATCACGGCGGCCAGTGTGGCCAGACCGACCAGCGGCACCAGGGCCCAGTCCGGCGCCATCATGAAGAACGGGTTCTTGACCGCAGCCGGGTTGTTCAGCAACAAGGCGCCCTGCCCGAAGTAATTCAGGGTCAGGGCTGGCATGGCCACAGCGAACCATGCCAGGCGGATCGGCTTCTTGCCAAAGTGACCCATATCCGCGTAGAGCGCCTCGGCACCGGTAACGCACAGCACCACGGCGCCCAGAATAACGAAGGTGATGCCCGGGTTGTGAAAGACAAACCCGAGCGCGTAATGCGGACTCAGCGCCCACAGGATGCGGGGACCGGATGCGATGTTGACCACCCCGAGCAAGGCGATGACCAGGAACCAGACCACCATCACCGGGCCAAAGAAGCGACCGATGCTGGTGGTGCCGCGCTTTTGCACCATGAACAGGCCCAGCAGGATCACCAGCGCCAGCGGGACCAGGTATTTCCTGAACGCCGGTGACACCACTTCCAGACCTTCGACCGCACCCAGCACCGTGATGGCGGGCGTGATGACACCGTCACCGTAAAAGAGGCAGGTGCCGAAAATACCCACCAGCAGCAGCACCCGGCGCACCTTCGGACGGTCCTTTACCGACTGTGAGGCCAGCGCCAGCATGGCCACCAGTCCCCCTTCGCCGTTGTTGTCGGCCCTCAACACCAGCACCACGTACTTGATCGACACAATGACCGTCAGGGTCCAGAAGAAGATCGACAGGATGCCGTAGATGTTGTCCGGGGTAAAAGGTACATGGCCTGAACCAAACACCTCTTTCACGGCGTACAGCACACTGGTGCCGATGTCGCCGTAGACCACGCCGATCGCGCCCAGCGTGAGGGCCGTGAGAGAAGATTTGGAAGCTGCCACTAATTCACTCCATCCTGGGCCCGAGTGGCCAGGAACGCGCTACGCATAGACCTCCGCGTCGGGGTCGGTCGCTTCCAGTTCGTAACTGGCCGCCAGCATGGCCAGCCGCGCCACCACACCGTACATGTAGAAGCGGTTCGGTGCGCTGGCCCCGGGCTTGCTGCCGGGCTGCGGCAAATGGGTGCTGTGTTTGAAAGCCAGCGGGACAAAGCTCGATCCCGGCAGATTCAGGTTCTCATCGACCCCGGTGTCTGGATGAATCCGGTAAAAGCCGCCAACCACGTAGCGATCCATCATGAACACAACCGGTTCCGCCACCGCATCATTGATCCGTTCGCGCGTGAGAACGCCCTCCTGCAGCAGCAGGTCGTGTGTGCGCGCGCCGGCCTTGTCGGCACCCAGCCGCTCCAGCACCCTGGCACCGAGAGCCGACAGGTCCGCCGCATCGCGCACGATCAGCAGGCCCAGACCGGGCGCTGCATCATCGGCCTTGATGACGATAAAGGGCTTTTCCTTGATTCCGTATTCCTTGTACTTGCGCCTCACCTTGGCCAGCAGTGCGTCGACCTGACCCGTCAGGTCCTCAAGTGCGCTGACCTGTCCCAGATTGACCTGCGGACATTTGTCGAACAGGGGGTTGATCAGCCAGGGGTCCACGCCCAGCAACTTGCCCATGCGCTTGGCCACTTCCTCGTAGCACTTGAAGTGCTTGCTCTTGCGCCGCGTGGTCCAGCCTGCGTGCAGCGGTGGCAGCAGGTATTGCTCGTGAATCTCTTCCAGAATGCCGGGAACGCCGGCCGCCAGATCGTTGTTGAGCAGAATCGTGCAGGGGTCAAAATCCTTCACACCCAGACGCCGCTTGCCGCGGATAACCGGCTCCAGCGTGACGCTTTCGCCGTTCTCCAGCGTAAAACTGGTGGTCTTCTTGATGGCCGGATCGATCGAGCCCAAGCGCACATTGAGACCCGCCATGTGAAAAATGCGGCGCAACTGCGCCAGACTGGAGAGATAGGAGGTGCTGGTTGAGCGATTCTCAGGAATCAGCAACAGGTTGCGCGCCTCCGGACAAATCTTCTCGATGGCAGCCATGGCCGCCTGCACCGCCAGCGGCATCATTTCGGGGGTCAGATGGTGCCATCCGTCCGGAAAAAGGTTGGTTGCAACAGGAGCCAGCTTGAAACCGGCATTGCGAACATCAACCGAACTGTAAAACGGCGGCGTGTGCTCCATCCACTCCAGACGAAACCAGCGCTCGATGGCAGGCATGGAATCGAGCACGCGCTGTTCAAGTTCGTTGATGGGGCCTGTGAGTGCGGTGACGAGATGTGGAACCATACGGTCCTCGGGAATAGGTAAAGTGGGATAACTGTCCGGATTTTAGGATCTGCGACGCCTCGGGTCAGGCCCGCAGCTCACCGTTTCCAAGCACCACATACTTGAGCGAAGTCAGCCCCTCGATACCGACCGGGCCGCGCGCGTGAAACTTGTCGGTGCTGATACCGATCTCGGCGCCCAGTCCGTACTCAAAACCGTCGGCAAAACGGGTACTGGCATTAACCATGACGCTGGCGGAATCGACTTCCCGCAGAAAGGTCTGTGCATGCATGTGGTCACGCGTGATGATGGCATCGGTGTGGTGGGAAGAATACCGGTTGATGTGGGCAATGGCCTGCTCCAGGGCGTCCACCACCCGGATGCTGACGATGGGCGCCAGGTATTCCTCAAACCAGTCCTGTTCGCTGGCGCTTTGCACATCGGCCCCCGGCAGCTGCGACAGCAGTGCCGCGCTTTGCGCGTCACAGCGCATCTGCACCCCCTTGGCCGCGTACACCGCGCCAATCCGTGGCAGAAAGTCGGCAGCCACGGCGCGCGCCACCAGCAGGCTCTCCATGGCGTTGCAGGGGCTGTACTTCTGCGTCTTGGCGTTATCCGCAACGCGTATGGCCATCTCGATGTCGCAGGGATCATCCACATACACATGGCAGTTGCCATCCAGGTGCTTGATGACCGGCACCCGGGCCGAACGACTGATGTGCTCGATCAAGCCTTTGCCGCCGCGGGGAATGATGAGGTCGATGTACTGTGGCATGCTGATCAGCTGATCGACCACGCTGCGGTCCGTCACCTGCACCAGTTGCACTGCGTCCTGTGGCAAACCACTCTCGGCGAGGGCCTGCTGCACCAGCCTGGCCAGCGCCTTGTTGGACTCGATGGCCTCGGAGCCGCCGCGCAGGATGCAGGCATTGCCGCTCTTGATCGACAGGCTGGAGGCCTCCACCGTCACGTTCGGCCGACTCTCGAAAATCATGCCGAACACACCCACCGGAACCCGCATCTGGCCCACCCGGATGCCGCTGGGCTGCTGTCGCAGGCCCGAAATTTCACCAATCACATCGGGCATGGCGGCCAGTTGCTCGCAGCCCAGGGCGCATGTTTCGAGGTCCTTGGCCGTCAAACGCAGCCGGTCCAGCAGGGGTCCGGCCAGTCCGGTCGCGCGCGCTTTTTCAAGGTCAAGTGCATTGTCAACTTGCAGCGCAGCGAGGTTGCCGCGCAACAGTGCTGCCAGATGGCGCAGGGCCAGATTCCTGAGCGCCGCGCTCGACCTGGCCATCAGCACCGAGGCCGCCCTGGCCTGTCGGCCAAGGTCCTCAGAGTAGTCGGAAACAGGGAGTGCCGTCATGCTTTCATTCTCGCACGAGACCAGACCCGTCAGCGCACCCGCTGCGCAGTCGCTGGGACCTGGCACTGGGTGCACAGCATCAGTGCCAGACGCTGCAGCGCCTGCCAGTTGTCCAGTGGCCACTCGGCCTGCTTCAGGCCCTTGATGATGCCGTCAACCTGATGGGCAGCCTGCAGGCAGTTCGCCAGTGTCAGCTTGCTCAGGCGCGGCAGTACGCGCTCAAACAGGCGTTCCCGGGCACCCCAGACGCGCTGCTCGCGCAGCGCCATCGGCAGCGGCCGCCCGGCTGCCACGGCCTCCTTGACCCTGCACAGCGTGCGAATGTCTTCACTCAGGGTGTAGTGCACCAGCACCTCCGCCTCGCCTTCGGCCTGCAAACCCTCCAGCATGCGGATGACCCGTCGGCAATGCCCCGCCAGCACCGCCTCGGAGAGCTTGAATACATCGTAGCGGGCCACGTTCAGCACCGCACCTTCGACCTGCTCAAACCCGAGCTCACCGGGTGCAAACAGCAGAGCCAGCTTTTGAATCTCCTGGTGCGCGGCGAGAAGATTTCCCTCCACCCGGTCCGCAAAAAACTGCAGCGTGCGCTGGCCTTCCTCACCGCCAGCCACACGCTGGCCCTGCGCTGCCAGCCGTTGGGCGATCCACTGCGGCAGCGCAGCACGCGCGACTGCCTCCACCTGAACCGTCACACCCAGGCTGTCAAGTGCGCCAAACCAGGCGCTGCCCTGGGTCGCCTTGTCCAGGCGCGGCAGCAGGATCAGCGTCAGCGTATCTTCTGCACCACGTGAGCGCTGGGCCAACTCGGTGATGGCCTGCGCGCCGTCCTTGCCCGGCTTGCCAGAGGGAATTCGCAACTCCAGCAACTGCTTCTCGGCAAACAGGCTCATCGAGCCCCCGGCTGCCAGCACTGCACTCCAGTCAAAACGGGAACCGCTGACGGTGTGTGAACTGCGCTCGGTAAAACCCTGCTCCCGCGCCGCAATGCGGATCGCGTCAGCCGCTTCCTGGACCAGCAAGGGCTCGTCACCGTGCAGCGTGTAAAGGCTCTTCAGACCCTTTTGCAAATGGGCTTGAAGCTGGTTAGTGCTTAATTGCATCTTTCTTTTCCCTCTGCAATGAGGAATTCGATCCAGGCAACAACAAGAAAAAACACGAACTTCAACCCGGCCGCACTGCAGCCAGCCGGCGCAGCAACTGCTGCACGATATCGCCCTGCATGTCGCGGTACAGCAGCACCTCTTCGGCCTCCTTCGCCAGCACCGCCGACTCATTGAAACTGATGTCGCGCTGCTGCACGATCTCGGCTGTGGGCACCAGTTCCTGGCCCTGCCCGTTGCGGACCCTGAACTTGACCCGGATCCGCAGCTGGTACTCACGTATCTGACCGGAGCTGTTGACGCCGACCACAATCTTTTCCCGCTGTTCCTGCAGGATCTCAAGCACAACCTGCGCCTGCGTCAGCGGCTCCTCCGGCCGCAGCACACGAACGGCATTGCCGAAGGAGCGTCGCAGCTCAATCGCCAGTTGCCCACCCGGATTGGGCAGCACGGCCGCCGAGGAAAAAGAAAAATCCTGACTGGCACGCAGCTTGAAACCACAGCCGCTCAGCGTCGCAGCCAGCAGGGCGCCGCCACCCAGACCGAGCATCCGGCCCAGCGCGCCACGGCGCTCCATGGCCGCGTCAGACCACCACATTGACCAGCCGTCCGGCAACAATCACGATCTTGCGGATCGTCGCGTCGCCCGCGAGCTTGCAAAAGACCTCGCACTGGGTCGCCGCGCGCTCGATTTCCTCGCGCGACGCCGCCGCCGGGACCACGATGGAACCCCTGAGCTTGCCATTGATCTGCAGCATGAGTTCGATTTCATCGAGCACCAGGGCCGACTCGTCCGCCACCGGCCAGGGCGCATCCAGCAGATCGCCAAACTCGGCAGCGTAGCCAAGGTCGCCCCAGAGCGCGTGCGTCAGATGCGGGGTTGCCGGGTAGATCGAGCGCAGCAGAATGCCGAAGGCTTCGCGCAGCGCAGCCTGGTTGCCAGCGGCGCCATCATCCTGAAAACCTTCAAGCGCATTGAGCATCTTCATGGCGCCCGAGACAACCGTGTTGTACTGCATGCGCTGGTAGTCGTAATCGACCTGCTTGAACACGGTGTGGATCTCGCGGCGCAGCGCCTTGGCGCTCTTGCCCAGACTGATGCCCAGCAGGCTCGCCTGCCCCGTGGCACTGCCACCCTCATGCAGCTTGACCCCGAAATTCCAGAGTCGGCGCAGGAAGCGGTAGGAGCCCTCCACTGCGGCGTCGTTCCACTCCAGCGTGGCTTCGGGCGGCGCGGTGAACATGGTGTACAGACGTGCCGTGTCGGCGCCGTACTTGCCGATCAGGTCCTGCGGATCGACCCCGTTGTTCTTGGACTTGCTCATGGTGCCCACGCCTTCGTAGTCGATGAGCGTGCCGGCGGGAAGTTTGCCCTTGGCCTCCTTCAGCCTGGCACCAGTGACCTTGCCGGCGGCGTCCTGGATGTTTTCCACCTCGTGCGGCCAGACATACTCGATGCCGCCCTTCTCGTTTCTGCGCGAATAAATGTGGTTGAGCACCATGCCTTGCGTCAGCAGCCGGGTAAAGGGTTCATCGACCTTGACCAGTCCCAGGTCGCGCATGACCTTGGTCCAGAAGCGTGCGTACAGCAGGTGCAGGATCGCGTGCTCGATGCCGCCGATGTACTGGTCCATTGGCATCCAGTAGGCAGCACCGTCAGCCACCATCGCCTGCTCGTTGCGCGGATCGCAGTAGCGCATGAAATACCAGCTCGAATCCACAAAGGTGTCCATGGTGTCGGTCTCGCGCCGCGCCGGTTTGCCACAGGCCGGGCAGGTCACGCCGGCGTGGAAGCCCTCGTGCTTGTGCAGCGGGTTGCCCGAGCCGTCGGGGATACAGTCCTGCGGCAGCACCACGGGCAGGTCCTTTTCCGGCACCGGCACCGCACCATGTTCATCGCAATGGATGATGGGAATCGGCGTGCCCCAATAGCGCTGGCGGCTCACGCCCCAGTCGCGCAATCGCCAGGTGACTTTTTTCTCGCCCAGCCCCTTGCCGGCCAGCTTGTGCGCCACCGCTTCCACCGCCTCGGCAAACGCCATGCCGCTGAAACTGCCGGAGTTGATGACCACACCGCGCTGCTTGTCGGCGTACCACTCCTGCCAGTGCTCGTAGTCGTAGTGCTCACCGTCCACATGCACCACCTGCTTGATCGGCAGGCCGTACTTGCGGGCAAATTCAAAGTCGCGCTCATCATGTGCCGGCACGCCCATCACGGCGCCGTCGCCATAGCTCATCAGCACGTAATTACCCACCCACAGCGCAACAGAATCCCCGGTCAGGGGATGTGTCACCTGCAATCCGGTGTCCATGCCCTTCTTTTCCTGCGTTGCCAGTTCGGCCTCGGTGGTGCCACCGGCCTTGCACTCGTCCATGAAGGCTGCCAGTTGTGGCCGGCTCAGCGCTGCATGCAGCGCCAGCGGGTGCTCTGGCGCCACGGCGCAGAAGGTCACGCCCTTGATGGTGTCGGCACGCGTGGTGAAAACGTACATGCGGCCATCGCCGATCAGGGAGCCACTGGCGTCGCGGATATCGTGGGTAAAGGCAAAGCGCACGCCCTCGCTGCGACCAATCCAGTTCTCCTGCATCAGCTTGACGCGCTCGGGCCAGCCCGGCAGGCCCGACTGCACCTGCTC
>CAIQVX010000211.1 GCA_903875275.1 uncultured beta proteobacterium
CCGAGGTAGGTGGACCATTGCTTGGTGATTTCCCACTCGTCCTGCACAAAGAGTGCCTGGCGCGCAATGCGGGCCGAGAAGGGTTGACCCTCAAAATCTACCAACTGTGGCACGCCGAGCTCGGTGACGTCGCGCTTTTCATCGCGCTGGCGCCACTCCAGGTCCCAGCCTGCGGTCAGGCTGTGAACGTCGTTGAGCAGTCGGGTGTAGTTGCCGGCCTGGGTCAGGCCGACCTCGCCGCTGTCGCCCATGGTGCGGCGTTGTGGATTGCCCAGGCGAAAGGTCTGCGTGTCGAAAGTCCCTTTGGACGCCTGCAGACCGCCCTTGAGTTCCAGGCGCGAGGCGGCACTGAGGTGGTTGATCCATTGCACGTTGCTTCGCGCACTTTGCCAACTGCCCAGCGATTCGCTGTTGTCATCCAGGCTGGGCGCGCCGCTGATGACCTGGCTCGCGACCGTGTTTCGGCCCTTCCACTGCCCGTACTGCAGAAAGTTCTGCCAGGTCAGGCTCTGGTCCTCGCTGATCTTCCAGCTCAGGCGCGGACCCATATTGAAACCGCGACCTGAGTAGGCGTTGTCGCTGGTCTGGATTGACTGCGAAGGATGGCCGTCGGTTCCGCTTTGCTGTCTGTCCGTGACAGACTGTCCCAGGCCACGCCACTCGTACACCGACAGGGGTAAAGAAAGTGATTTGTCATCCCATTTTTCGCCGAAAGTAAAGGTTCCCGACAGTGTCGGCCGCTCCGCGTTGTAGCCCAGTCCCACGCGCAGATCGCGCTGCGACACCTTGGGCGCTTCCTTGAGGATGATATTGATGGCGCCAGCGACAGCTTGCGCGCTTTGATCTGCCGTAGCGCCTTTGGTGATCTCTATGCGTTCGACCTGTGCCGGGTCGAGTTGGTCCAGGGCAAAACCGGGGGGTGCCGGGTCGCCATTGACAAGCATCAGCGTATAGCCTGAGCCCAGGCCACGCATGCGCGGCGCATTGCCCTGCATGCTGACGCCGGGCAGCCGCTTGAGAACTTCGGCCACGTTGGTGTCGCCGTATTTGTCTATTTCTTCTCGGCCGTAGATCTGTTTGGCCACCTGGGCACGCCGGCGCAGGTCGTTGTCATAGGGTTGCTTGCCGATGATCTCAACGCGGTCCAGACGCGATCCGGCGGGCCGGGCGCTGCCATCGCCGATGCCGGTCGGGGCTTCCTGGGCCAGAACAGAGGGCGCGGTCCATACCGACAGTGCGGCCGCCAGGGAGGAGCCGAGAAAGAGGGTGATTTTTGACATGGATGAACGATGGTCGGCGCAATGGCCGCCTGCCTGAGTTGCCGCTGATCATAATGGCAGGCCCGCCTTTTCATCCTGAACAGTGCCATTAACCATGACAACACCGCCAGTGATAGCAACCGAGCGTGCCCTGCTGCATTTGTTTGCGCCAGAGAATGCACACCTGGTGCAGAGTTACCACGAATTCAATCGTGCGCATCTTGAGCCTTGGGAGCCGCAACGCCAGAACGATTTCTACACCGAGGAGTCGTTTCGTGGCATTGCCGGGCGCTCGCATGGCGCCTTTCTGGCAGGTGCCGAAGTGAAATTCATCGCCCTGGACCGGACATCGGGCCAGATGGTCGCCAGTTGCAGCTTCACCAACATCGTCCGGGGGCCGCTGCAGGCTTGCAACATGGGCTATTCGGTGGCGCAGGCGCTGCAGGGCCAGGGGCTCATGCACGAAGTCGCCAGCGCTTCGATTCGCTACATGTTTGATGTGTTGGGTCTGCACCGCATCAAGGCCAACCACATGCCGTCCAACGTGAGAAGCGAAAGACTGCTGGCGCGGCTGGGATTCGAGCGTGAAGGCTACGCCAGGGCGTACCTGAAGATCGCCGGGCGGTGGGAGGACATGGTCCTCAATTCGCTGATCAATCCAGCTGACTGACTGGCGCCAACACCGCATGCAAGATCAGGCTGATGGGGTGCTCAACTCCGCGACTGTCCCCCGCCCTTTGGGCTCCTCCTTGATGTCGCTGCGCTGAGCGCCCCATCAGCCTGATTTGACTTTCTGGCTGCCGTTTTCTGCATTTCATCGCACGC
>CAIQVX010000212.1 GCA_903875275.1 uncultured beta proteobacterium
AGTGCAGACCCTGCTCGATGGCGGTCTTCATGAGCTGGTGATAGGCCGGATGAAAGCTCACCAGATCAATGCGATTGCCAAAGCGGTCGTGGCTGTCGAGTTCGGGGATGAATTTGTTCGCCAGACGACCCTGCTCCAGATAGTCTGCGGAGCCGGTCAACTGGCCGAAGGTGCCGAGTTCACTTTGCGCCCACGCTGCCCCTTCGCGCGGCACGGCCTCACTCAGTGCCGTGTCCTGACCGTACATGTTGTAGTCGACCAGGTCGTTCGAGAGGTTCTCCACCTGATGCGTTTCTGCGAGGTAGATCGAACCCGGTGTGGCTTCGATGCGGGTGTTCATTGCGGCAGTATAAAGTCAGGCCCAAGCGCCTTTAACCACATCGTGGGCCAGGAACTGGAACATCTCGCCGATGGCCAGGGTGCGTGTGTGAAGGCGGCTTGCCAGCGCCACTGCTTTCTCAACCAGCGTTCTGTGGATCGCAGCGTTGCCGCAGGTCATTTGCGATTGTGTTCCGGATTGCACGCAACCCTGGAATTCACCAGAATCTTCTGTCGTTACTTTACTCCTGCCAGATCAAGCTGATCATTACGCTCGTGGGCCGCGCCATAATGCCGGTTGAGTCCTCGCGGGCGCAAATGCCGTCACGGACGAGATCAAAAGGGCACCGGTTTGGGATGAGGAGCACGAACTTATGACAGTTGCTGATCTGCGCTGGCCCTTGCCGCCGTTTTATGAGCTACCCGATGGGCAGCCCAGCGGCATGCGGGGTCGCGATTGCGTTGTGGAACTGATTGAGGGCCGAGTTGTTGCAGGCGTGCTGGCGCAGTTCGACGCGGGCAAGGGCATGGTCGCGCTGACTGCCGCCAACTCGGGGGAGCCAATGCAATTCCCCTTTGACAAGGTGCGAATGGTCAAAATCGTCCAACCGCTGCCACTTGTGCCAGACACCCGGGCGATTGAGAGTGTGGGTGGCACGCAGGCGCAGCTGGCCCAGGAGAGATCCTTTCGCGTCGTGTTCGTCGATGGCAACGAGCTCAATGGCAAAACGCGCGGTTTTGTCAAGGAAGCACCGGGGCTGTTCCTTTTTCCTGTGGAAGGTGCCAACGGCGCCACAGTCTCTTGCTTTATTCCCCGTAAAGTTCTCAAAGGCGTCAACATTGGTCCGAGGCTGGGCGAGGCGTTAACGGCAAGCAAGTTTGTTCCCAGCCAGACATTGGCTGCAGCGCTGGAAAAGCAGGCAGCGGTGCGGGCTGAGCCGCTAGGTGAGTTCCTGCGCATGCGCGCGATCGTTTCACCGGCGGAACTCGCCACAGCAATCAAGGAGCAGCAGAAACGACCCAACGTGCGCATCGGGCAGGTGCTGATGGATGCCAATCTCATCACGCAGGACCAGCTCGATCTGGCGTTGGCCACGCAGAAAAACAACCGGGGCCGACCGCTTGGTGAAATCCTCGTGAACATGGGCGCCGTGAGTCGCCCGCAGATTCAGGAGGCTCTGGCCCTGAAACTTGGCATTCCGTTCATCGATGTGAGGGAATTCAAAGTTGACACCGAGGCGCTCAAACTCGCACCGGCGGGCTACGCCAAGCAGCATCAGATGCTGCCCCTGCTGCGCACGAATAACGCACTGGTTATTGCGGTCGAGAATCCCTTGACCATTGACTTCACGCAGGAACTCAGATTTTCCACCGGCCTGTCGATTGTTCCGGTGATGGCGGCCGCGAATGAACTGGAGTCGCGAATCGCCAAGGAGTACGCGAACCTGCGCGATCGCAACGAGGGACTGGACTGGGACGCGACCCTGTTCAGTTCGACCAAGAAGGCCGATGTCAAGGAGCTGCGGCCGAGCGAGGAACTGGCCAAGGTCGAAATGCACGACCTCACCAATCAGCTGTCGCGCGAAGCACCAATGCATGCGGAACCGGAGCGCACCGAGGAGTCGACAGCGCGTGTGAGTGAAAGCACGATGGTGCGGCTGGTCAACAAAATGATCATGGATGCGCACGCGCAAGGCGCCTCTGACATCCACATCGAGGCCAATCCGGGCAGCCGCAACATGCTCATCCGGTTTCGCAAGGATGGCGCTCTGGTTGACTATCTGGAACTGGAGCCTGCCTACCGAAGTTCCCTGGTATCGCGCATCAAGATCATGGCCGATCTGGACATTTCCGAACGCCGGCGTGCGCAGGATGGAAAGATCGATTTCGGTCGCCACGGAGGCTCCCGGATCGAGCTGCGCGTTGCCGTCATTCCCACAGCCAACAACCTTGAGGATGTTGTGCTTCGCATTCTTGCCGGGGCCGAGCCTTTGCCAATCAACAAATTGGGCCTGTCCGCGCGCAACCTGGACGAGTTGAAAAAAATGGTGGCTCGAAGCTACGGGCTGATTCTGGTCTGTGGACCCACCGGCTCGGGTAAAACCACCACCCTGCATTCGGTGCTGCGGCACCTCAACCAGCGTGACACCAAGATCTGGACGGCGGAGGACCCCATAGAGATCACCCAGCCCGGACTTCGTCAGGTTCAGGTTAATTCAAAAATTGGCTGGACCTTCGCCGCCGCCATGCGCGCCTTTCTGCGAGCTGACCCCGATGTGATCATGGTGGGGGAGATGCGTGACGAGGAAACGACCAAGATCGGCATTGAAGCCTCGCTGACCGGACACCTGGTGTTCTCGACCCTGCACACCAACAGCGCGGCTGAAAGCATTGTGCGTCTGCTGGACCTGGGAATGGACCCATTCAACTTCGCCGATGCGCTGATTGGCATCCTGTCACAACGTCTGGTTCGCAAGCTTTGCGTTCAGTGCCGACAGCCCTACCTGGCCAGCGACACGGAAATTGCCGAACTGGCCAAGGAATATTGTGCTGGCACCGGACTGGAGGTGGCTGCAACGGTCCGTGACTGGCACAAGGCCTTCGCCATCGAAGGTCAACTCACACTCTTCAATCCCAACACCGCTGGCTGCAATGCCTGCCATGCCGGTTACCGGGGCCGTATCGGCCTGCATGAACTGTTGGTGGCCACGCCGCAAGTCAAGCAATTGATCCACGAGCGCGCCACTGCAGCGAAGATTGCCGAAGCCGCAATTTCTGACGGAATGACCCTGCTCAGACAGGACGGCATCAACAAAGTGCTGCAGGGTCAAACCGACCTGGGCAGTGCCCGCAGCGCATTCGGTTGAACGTGGAAACGTCCGGCGCTACTTCTGCGTCAAGCTCAGTTCGGCGTGGGGGTGCCAAGCGGATTCGGCACTGCCTGAAACCTTGACCACCTGCGGCGCGCCCAGGAACAGGCGCTCTGCCGGCAGCTGCCTTGTCGCCAGGTAGTCCTTGACGGCAACCCCGCGCTTCAGTGCAAGGCCGCGCACAGCGTCTTCATTGACCGGGATATTGAAAAGCAGAAGCGCCTGCATTTCCTCAGGTGCAATGTCCTTGGTCAGTCCGACCAGGTTGCGCGGCTTTGCGATGTCAGCCCGGCGGTACACAGCACGTAACAGTCCGGCTATTTCCTGGGCATCCAGCCCCTGTACGGCTGCGGCGTCCTTGCCCCCCAGCACCGCCTGGCGCCGTTTTTCGGCCAGCAACTGGGTGTTCAACAACTGTTGTTTGACCGCTTCGCGCTCGATGTCGAGGCTGGCCATGCCCACCACTGTGATGATCATCGCCGGACGCTCGGTCAGGGCCGTTGCAACTTTGTCCAAACCCAGCCTGGCCTGCTCGCGGAGTTCACTGCTTCCCGGTGCAAACGCCACGGTACCGAGTTCATCGCCACCCCCGCCGCCCAATGCACTGGCCAGCAGACTGAAGGGCGATGTGATGGCTTTGACCACCAGGTTGCTAATAATCTTCCAGACGACAGCACCCAGTTTGAACTGAGGGTCGCCGAGTGACCCGCTGATCGGCAGGTTGAGGTCGATCACCCCGTTGCGGTCGGCCAGCAAGGCTGCAGCGAGCTTGACCGGCAGGCTGTTGGGCGCACCTTCGACCTTGTCGCCAAAGGCCAGCTGATTGAGCACGATGTTGTTGCTGGCGTTGAGCTGGCCGTCAGACTCAACCTTGTACTTCACATCCACACTCAGCTTGCCGCGCTCAATACCATAGCCGGCGTATTTCACGGCATAGGGGGACAGGGGCGGCAGCTCCAGGTCGCGAACCCTGGCACCGATGTCCAGCGCCAGCGGTTTGGCCAGCGGGTTGAGCCTGCCAACAATTTCCAGCGTGGCGGTACCCTCCGCCCGCCCCCGCACGTCCAGATCGGCCAGTTGCACTACGCCCCCGCTCGCCCCCGAAGAAAACTGGCTGAGCTTGCCCGCAAGCTCGCTCAGATCAGCCGAGTAGTTGGGCTGAATAAACCGGTCGGAAAACAGGACCCGGCCCTTGAGCAGGCTGATCGGGCCCATTTGCACCACGGCTTCGGGGGTGGCGGGTGCAGGGCCGGCTGGCGTGCTGGTCTGCTCGGTTTTCACAAGGTCCTGCAGGTTCAGGCGCCCTGTCGGATGGACGATCACGCGGGCGTAAAAGTCGCTGAGCGCGGCTTCACGCACCTGCAATCGGGTGGCAGTGCCCGGAGCCATCTCCAGCACGATGCCGGGCACATTGAGCGACTTCCAGCTCAGCAGTTCCTCGTTACCGCTGTTCGCCCGGAAATCCTCCAGCGCCGCATCACCCTTGACCTGCAGCTGCGCCCCGGTGGCGGTCGCCGCATACCGCAGTTGGCCCCGAAAGCTGGTGTCGGCCCGCAACAGTTCCATGTTGAGCTGCCTGACCAGATAGGGCGCAAAAGCGTGGGCAGGGATGTCAATGGCTTCCAGCGTGCCTTGCGTGAGCACCGGGTCCCACATGACGCTGCCCTGGTATTTCAGGGAGCCCGCCTCGGTGCGACCGGCGCGGATCTGCGCCGACACGGCCAGGTCCGCCGGCTTCTTGCCATCCAGCGTCAGACGCTTGGCCTGCACCCTCAGCCCGGTGAGCTCCAGCCGCACCGGTTTGGCCATGCTGCGGTCGTCCAGGCCTAGGGTCGTGCCATCCAACTGCGCTTCACCAATGTTGAGCTTCCAAGCTTGGGGGGGGACAGATGTGGTGACATCAGCGGCGCTTGCTGCACCCACCAGCCATTGCTCGAACATCCATTGACCCTGGGCGTCGCGCCGCAGCATGGCGCTGGCGTCGTGCAATGCCACTTTTCCCACACTGGCGGTGCGCTGCGCCAGATTCAGGCGCGCATCGGTGATTTCAAGCGACTTGAACCGTGGCCACTCACTGGCCGTGCTGCCGACCAGGCCACGTTGCCCGACGCCGCGCGCGGGGGTACCCGGCACTTGGCCTTGACTGAGGGCGAAACTGCGCACGCTGATCCGGGGCGCTTGCAGTTGCATGGCGCTGGCGGCCCAGACGGCATCCAGTTCCGCATCGAGCACGCCCGCCACCGAGGGCAGCACATGCTGCGCCAGATAAGGTGCGGCCAGGCCCAGGGACACATCGCCAAGGCCCAGATGCATTTTGCCGGCCTGGTCTGTTGCTTGCCCCGTGAACACCACGCGGGACTTGGGTCCCACTGACTTTGCGGTCGTGGACAGGGTGGCTGAGCCCTCCAGCGTCGCGGGCGCGGTAAACGGCCAGCGCACATCCTTCACGCGCAACTCCAGCGAGCCCAGGGACAACCGGGCCAGGCTCTGCAGGCTGTCGTCGGTCCAGTTGATCTCACCCTGATGCAAACCCAGTTGCGCCAAACCCAGCGTCCAGCCTGGCTTTAAGTCGGCGGTCTTGCCTTCCTTGCTGACTGCACTGGCTGAAGCCGGGATCAGGTTGATTTTCCCGGCACGGTTGCGTGCCACACGCAGCCGGGGTGCGACCAGCTCCACAGAAGTCAGCCTGATTACTTTTTCCAGCGGCCGAACGTCAGCAAACTCCGTCTGAATGGAGTCCACCCCCAGTGTCTGGACGCCCAGGGCGTCTGCCAGTTGGAGCCCTGAGACCTTGATCCGCCCTGACAGGCGCAGCTGCGCAGGCTGTGTCTGCTCAAAGTTCAGGCGCACATCCGCATCGAGCACCGCCGCCTTGAGCTGCACTGGCAAGCCGGCAGGCAGATAGCCCAGATAGGGTGCCAGATTCAAGGCCAAGACCTTGAAATGAATATCCCCTTTGCGTGTCTCGGAAAACGGTGTGCCGTCGCCAGCGCTATCAAATTTGCTGCCATCGAGTTCAAAGGCCAGCCTGGGGCTGGCCTTGACGTCGCGTTGCGCATCCAGATTGCTCAAAAAGGGCAGTGTCAGCTCAATGGCGCGCACGCTGTGTTTGCGCTCTGCCCCGGCGGCGCGATCGGTCAGTTCCAGCGCGCCCTGACCTAAAACCAGGTTGTACAGGGCAAACCGCAGGGGTGCGGACGCTGGCGCATCCGCTGGCGTGCGTAGCCGCTCCACAATGTCGTCCACATCGTAATGACCACCGCCCAGGTGGGCGATGTGCAGCGTCGGCCCCTTGACCTCGGCTGCGGCGATAACCGGCGCCATTCGCAACAAAGACTCCAGTTCTGCATTGACGTAAATACGCGCAATGCTCAGTTGCGGCCCGCCTCCGTCTTTTCTGGCCACGGCCAGGTCAGTCACCGTGAGCTCCAGCGTCCATGGCTTGAAATTAACCGAACCCACGGTCACGCTGCGACCCAGGACCTGAGTGCCGAGCTTTTCTATCTGGCTCTTGAGCATGGGTGGCACCAACATCCAGGCCAATGCCCAGGCCGCCAACAGGCCCATCCATGCCCATGCGGCGCGTCGCCGCCAGGGTGTCTGGAGCAAGGCCTTCCTGGCCGCCACCAGGTAGGGTGTGGTGATTGATTTCTTGATTCTCTCAGCAATCAAAGTGGCCTTCATGGTCGATACCTCTTTGCCGTCCTGTACTTCCTGTGCCTACATGGTAATCCCATGCAGGGCACGTCTGCGGCGAATACCAGCGCTGGCACCAGCCCAGCGCCAGTTCCAGATTGGCTTGGGCGGCAGGACTCAGCGATGCACCCAGTTCGAAGACCTCACCGCGAATCGCGAGCAGCGTGGACGGTGGTGGCGCGTGGCCGTGCAAGTCGCAAAACACCTGCAGCAGGGCCTGCGGCGACAGCGCGTGCGTGAGCACACTCGCCTGCTTCTGCGGCTGCAACTGCATCGCCTCAAAAGGCGCACTGCAAGTCAGGCTGGCGTCAACAAACAGCACACGCGAACGACCCACCAGATCGAGCGCATGCTCGATCTGCAACTGGTAGTCTTCAAGAAAGACCACGCTGGCGTCCTCAGGCAGCGCGGCGCGCAGACGATCCAGCAACAAGGGACCCAGCGCATCGTCGCCGCGACTGCGGTTGCCCCAGGCAAACACCAATGGCGGTGCAACCGAACCACCGCCCGCTGTCATGCAGCCCGACCCGCCACCAGACTTGCGTCACGCTGCAACAGGCCTTGCTGCGATCTCTGCACACGGTCGATCAACTCGCCCCCGGCGCCCAGCAAGGTCACGTCCAGGGGCATCTGGCCAAGCGCATGGGTGGCGCAGGAGAGGCAGGGGTCAAAGGCGCGGATCGCCACTTCGATGTGATTGAGCAAGCCTTCCGTGAGTTTGCGGCCATCGAGGTACTGGCTTGCCACCGAGCGCACGGCCTGGTTCATGGCCTGGTTGTTGTGGGTGGTGGAGACGATCAGATTGCAACGCGTCACCAGATCGTCCTCGCCCACTTCGTAATGGTGGATCAGCGTGCCACGCGGCGCTTCGATCACGCCCACGCCCGAGCGCTGGCGTACGCCATCGGCCATCAGCTCACCACGCAGGATGTCGGGATCGTCCAGCAGTTCTGAGATCACTTCAACGCAATGCAGCAACTCGATCATGCGTGCCCAGTGGTAGGCCAGCACTGCCTGCACCGGCTCACCACGCGCAGCGGCAACAAACTCGCGCCGCTGCACCTGCGCCAGCTCACTGGGGATGAAGTCACAGTTCTGCAAACGCGACAGCGGGCCTACGCGGTAGCTACCGAGTTCCGCACCCAGATGCTTGAGAAACGGAAACTTCATGTAAGTCCACGGCTTGACTTCCTCCTCGATCAGATCGAGATAGTTCTGATCGGGTACCGCGTCAGCGACGATCTTTCCTGCAGCGTCGCGGACGCGGATGGCGCCGTCGTACAGATCCATGGCACCGTCTGCGCGCACCAGCGACAAAATGCTGGAGGGAACGTGGCCAAACGCGTCGTACAGCGCCGGATTCTGTGCGTGCAACTGTATGGCGATCTGCACCGCGTCCTGCGCCCAGTCCAGCATCTGCGGCAAATCCCGCCGCAGCAGTGCCTGGTCCTGCGCACTGACATGCTTGTTGACGCCGCCCGGCACCGAGCCCGTGCCATGGACGCGCTTGCCCGCAGTGGCACGTATCAGTTCCTGACCAAACCTGCGCAGCAACACGCCTTTTCTGGCGATCTCAGGGTGCGCCTGCGCCACACCCACAATGTTGCGCCGGTTCACTTCGGAGTCAAAGCCAAACAGCAGATCCGGCGCCGCCAGATAGAAGAAGTGCAAGGCATGCGACTGCATGACCTGGGCGTAGTGCATGAGGCGGCGAATCTTCTGCGCGGAAGGTGTCACCGTGGCGCCCAGCACCCGGTCAAAGGCCTTGGACGCCGCCAGATGGTGCGACACCGGACAGATGCCGCACAGGCGCTGCACCATCACCGGAACTTCCCAGTAGGGCCGACCTTCAATGAACTTCTCGAAGCCACGAAATTCCACGATGTGCAGACGCACCTGTTGCACGTGGTTTTGGGCGTCCAGCAGGATCGTCACCTTGCCGTGGCCTTCGACCCGGGACACCGGGTCAATGGCGACGCGGCGCAAGCCGCTGGCAACAGCCTCGGCGCTGGCGGTTTCAAGTGAGGGTTTCATCCGGTGCCGTCCTGCTTTCAGTCGTAGCGCAGCAAGCTGCCACTCAGGCGGGGTGTGCGACCGGCAATCAGGTCATTCAGGAAGGACCAGAAGGCGTCGGCCGAAGGCGGGCAGCCGGGCAAAAAATAGTCGACCTGCACCACCTCGTGAATCGGGCGCACCTTGTTCAGTGGCAGCGGCAGTTCGGGGTCATTCGGAATCGCACTGCCGGCGCTCATGCCGGTGCGACAGCGGTAGACCTCGGTCAGCAGTCCGGCCAGGTCCAGATGGTTGCGCTGTGCCGGCAGGCCGCCGTTGATGGCGCAGGCGCCCACGGCCACCAGGGTCTTGCAACGGGCGCGGAACTCACGCAACACGTGCACGTTCTCGGCGTTGCACAGGCCGCCTTCAATCAGGCCAATGTCACAGGCGCCGAGCTGCTTGATGTCGGTAAGCGGCGAGCGATCGAATTCGACGTGCTCGATCAACTCGAACAAGCGCTCGTCGATGTCGAGAAAGGACATGTGGCAACCAAAACAGCCGGCCAGCGACACGGTGGCCAGCCTGAGCTTGCGTTTGGGACGCGGGAAGGCAGCGGCGTTCACGGGCCTTCTCCCGGTTCCGGCTCGGACACCGGCCTGTGGTCAAAGCGGCGCTGACCGATAGGAACCGCAAAACCGCGCCGCTTGGGCAGGATCACGCCCACCGGGCAGATGCTGGCTGCGCGGTCCTGCAGCGTCATGCTGGTATCGGCAAGCGTGCCTGATTCGCTGTTGACCAGGAGCCGGCTCGCGATACCACGGCCCCCAATGGCAAACACATTCTTGCCGTCGACATCGTGGCTGGCGCGCACGCAAAGAGCGCACAGGATGCAGCGGTTGAAGTCCAGCAGGATGTCGGGGTGGCTGGCATCGACCAGCCGGTCCGGATAGAACTCCTCGAAGTGCGGCGCCTCCATGCCCATCGCATACGCTGTTGCCTGCAGCAGGCAGTTGCCGCTTTTTTCGCAGCTCGGGCAGAAGTGGTTCCCTTCGATGAACAGCATCTGCAGCATCTTCTTGCGCTGGGCATTGAGTTCATCTGTATTGCTTTGCACCACCATACCCTGCACGGCCTGCAGGGTGCAGGCGCAGACCACGTGGCCATCAACCTTCACGCCACACAGCCGGCAAGACCCATGGGCCGGGAAGCCCGGATGCCAGCACAGGTGCGGGATGTAGCTAGCGGCGCGCGTGGCCGCCTGCAGCACCGTCTGACCCGGCTCAAAGCCGATCACAACACGGTCCAGCGTGAAGGTCTGTGCGCCCGGGTTAGCGTCAGTCATGCTTCGTTCTCAAGATGGGCACCGGCATCGTCGCGACGCGTCATGCGCCGGGCGATGGAGAGTTCGGCATCCAGATCGAATGCTGGCTCAAAATGCAGCCACTTCAGCCGCTGCTCGTAAGCCGGCCGGAACCTGGCGATGGTGTCGCGCAGGGGATTGGCGGCACTGGCACCCAGGCCGCAGTGGCTGGCGCTGTGCAGCAATCGGTCGAGTTCGAACAGGACCTCGATGTCGGCGCCGGAGCCGCGCCCGGCGGCGAGTTTGTCCATGCGCCGTGCCAAGAGCTCGGTACCGACTCGGCACGGGGTGCAAAAGCCGCAGCTCTCGTGCGCAAAGAAATGGGAAAAGGCACGCGCCACTTCGAACATGTCGCGCGAAGCGTTGAACACCATGAAAGCACCCGCCGTGGGCAGGTCTTCAAAGGCGATGCGGCGACCGAAATCTGACCGTGAAAGACAGACCCCGGAGGGGCCGCCCAGTTGCACCGCCTGCGCATCCAGCGCCCCGCAGTCCTGCAGGATGCGCTCGACCGTTGTGCCGAACGGGTATTCGTACAGGCCCGGACGCTCACAGTCGCCCGAGACCGAGTGGATCTTGGTTCCGCTCGACTGCGCGGTGCCCATCTCCGACCACCAGGCGCCGCCGTGCAGCGCAATCTGGCTAGCGGCGCAGAAGGTCTCGACGTTGTTGACCACCGTGGGAAAACCCAGATAGCCCTGCTGCACCGGAAACGGCGGTCGGATGCGCGGCGTGCCGCGTTTGCCTTCGAGCGACTCGATCAGCGCCGATTCTTCCCCGCACACGTAGGCGCCGGCGCCGATGTGGATGTCAATATCAAAGTCAAATCCGCTGCACCCCAGGATCGCGTCGCCCAGCAACCGCGCCGCGCGCCGGCGCTGCAATACGGCCTCCAGGGCTTCGAGCAGGTAGCGGTACTCGCCACGCAGGTAAAGAAAGCCGCGCTGCGCGCCGATCACGTGCGCAGCCACCGTCATGCCCTCGAACACGGCGTCGGCAAAGCGACTCAGCAGTACCCGGTCCTTGAAGGTGCCGGGTTCGCCTTCGTCAGCGTTGCAGACCACGAATCGTTGCGCGCCCGCTGCCTCGCGGCACAAACCCCATTTGAGTGCGGTCGCAAAACCGGCGCCGCCACGCCCGCGCAGCTTGGAGCGCTTGATCTCGCCCAGCGTCGCCTCGGCTCCGCGCTCCAGCGCAGCAGCCAGCGCCAGCCCCGGCGCCAGGGGCTCACCCAGCAGCATCTCGGAGCGGCGGATGTTGTCCTGCACCGCAAACCAGTGCGCGGGCCACTCGGCAGGAGGCACGCGCGCAAGAATCAGCTCGGCGAGCTGCGCGACACGCTCACTGTCCAGGCGGGTCAGGACATGGTGGTGGTTGATCAGCAAGGCCGGTCCCTGGTCGCACAAACCGGTGCAGGAGGTCTTGTCCACGCTCACCAGGCCGTCCTTGTGCATTTCACCGGGCATGACCCCCAGGCGCTGACAGAGATCAGCCAGCAGCGCCTCGCTGCCAAGCATGCGGTCGGTCACGTTGTCGCTGAAAAGGACCCGGCAGCTGCCAAGCGGGCGTGTGTGCAAAAAGCGGTAAAACTCGGCCACGCCCTGCACCTGCGCCAGCGTCAAATCCAGCGCCGCCGCCACCTGGCTCAGGGTCGCTCGCGACAGCCAGCCCAGGGCAGATTGCAACTCGCGCAGAATCTGCAGCAGCGAGTGCGCCTGCCGGCCATGGCGCAACAGCACGCGTTCCAGTGTGTCTTGCGCTGTGTTCAAGTTTTCACCTTCCCCATGGGTGAATTATCACTGCTGCGCCCGCTTGGCGAATTCGGCACGCAGGGCACGAAGCTTTTCACGGGGGTCTTCGCGCACGGTTGCCTGATCGAGCGCCATCTCGGCGATAAAGCGGCTGGGCTGGGCGGCGATCATCTCGCGACCTTTCTTGCGTTTGCGCGTCCAGCTCACTGCCAGACTTCTCTGGGCACGCGTGATGCCGACGTACATCAGGCGCCGCTCCTCCTGCAAGCGCTCCAGAATGCCTTCGCTCAT
>CAIQVX010000213.1 GCA_903875275.1 uncultured beta proteobacterium
CCGGGCCGAAGTTCCTGATGTGCAATTCGGACGAAGGCGAACCCGGTACCTGCAAGGATCGCGAAATCCTGCAATTCAACCCGCATATCGTCATCGAGGGCATGCTGATCGCCGCTTACGCGATGGGTATCGGAACCGGGTACAACTACATTCACGGTGAGATCTTCCAAGTCTACGAGCGTTTCGAAACGGCGCTGGAGGAGGCACGCGCCGCGGGCCTGCTCGGTGACAACATTCTGGGCAGCGGATTCAGTTTTCAACTGCACGCGTTTCATGGCTTCGGCGCCTATGTTTGCGGCGAGGAAACTGCATTGCTGGAATCCGTCGAGGGCAAGAAGGGTCAGCCGCGTTACAAGCCGCCGTTTCCACCGAGCTACGGCTTGTACGGCAAGCCGACCAACATCAATAACACCGAGACCTTTTCTGCCGTGCCGTGGATCATCAACCATGGCGGCAAGGCCTATCTGGAATGCGGCAAGCCCAATAACGGCGGCACCAAGATCTATTCGGTCAGTGGTGACGTGGAATTGCCTGGCAATTACGAGATCCCGATGGGCACACCGTTTTCAAAACTGCTGGAACTCGCCGGCGGAGTGCGCAAGGGGCGTCAGCTGAAGGCTGTCATACCCGGGGGGTCGTCGACGCCGGTGCTGCCAGGGTCGATCATGATGGACTGCACGATGGACTACGACTCCATCGCCAAGGCAGGCTCCATGTTGGGATCGGGCGCACTGATCGTCATGGACGACAGCCGGTGCATGGTCAAGAGCCTGCAGCGTCTGAGCTACTTCTACATGCATGAATCCTGTGGTCAGTGCACGCCGTGCCGCGAGGGTACGGGATGGATGTACCGGGTGGTTGAGCGTATCGAAAATGGGCAGGGTCGGCCAGGCGACATGGATCTGCTGGATAACGTGGCCGAAGACATCATGGGGCGAACCATTTGCGCACTCGGTGATGCAGCGGCCATGCCGGTGCGCGCCATGCTGAAGCATTTCCGCCCTGAATTTGAGTATCACGTTGAGCACAAGACCTGCATGGTCCCGGCTTACGTCTGAGCGAGTCCCAAGATGATTGAAATTGAACTCGACGGCAAGAAGATAGACGTTGTTGAAGGCAGCACGATCATTCATGCTGCCGACAAGGCGGGTACCTACATTCCCCATTTCTGCTATCACAAGAAGCTCAGCATTGCGGCGAGTTGCCGCATGTGTCTGGTTGATGTGGAGAAGATGCCCAAGCCGATGCCGGCTTGTGCGACCACGGTGGCACCGGGCATGGTGATCCGCACGCGCAGCGACAAGGCGGTCAATGCCCAGAAATCGGTGATGGAATTCCTGCTCATCAATCACCCGCTGGATTGCCCGATTTGCGATCAGGGCGGTGAGTGCCAGCTGCAGGATCTGGCGGTGGGTTATGGTGGCTCCGCCTCGCGCTATCAGGAAGAGAAGCGTGTTGTCGCAGTGAAGGACGTCGGTCCCCTGATTTCGATGCAGGAAATGAGCCGTTGCATTCAGTGCACGCGCTGTGTTCGTTTTGGCCAGGAGATCGCCGGTGTCATGGAACTTGGCATGACGCACCGGGGCGAGCACGCCGAGATCGAGACCTTTGTCGGCCAGTCCGTGGATTCTGAACTGTCAGGCAACATGATCGACATCTGCCCGGTCGGTGCGCTCACCAGCAAGCCGTTCCGCTACAGCGCGCGTACCTGGGAACTGGCACGGCGCAAGTCGGTCAGCCCGCACGACTCTACTGGTGCCAATCTGATTGTGCAGGTCAAGAACAACAAGGTGATGCGTGTGGTGCCGCTGGAAAACGAAGCGGTTAATGAATGCTGGATTGCTGACCGCGACCGGTTTTCATATGAAGCGCTGAACGGCGACGAACGTCTGACAAGCCCGATGCTCAAGCAGGGCGGGAAATGGATTGCCGTCGACTGGCAGACCGCGCTGGCTTACGTCGCCAAGGGTCTCAAGCAGATCAGCAAGGACCATGGCGCGGCAAGCATTGGCGCGCTGGTCAGTCCGCACAGCACGCTGGAGGAACTGTTCCTGGCGAGTTCGCTGATGAGCGGCTTGGGAAGCCCCAACGTGGATTACCGCCTGCGCAACGCCGAGTTCCCCGGTGTCGAAGGTATTCGCCATCTTGGCCGTTCGGTTGCGTCCCTGTCCGAACTGCAACGGGTTCTGGTTGTGGGGTCGAACCTGCGCAAGGACCACCCCCTGTTCGCGCAGAGAATTCGTCAGGCTACGCGGGCCGGGTGCGCACTCAATGTGATTGGCTCGGCGGCACAGGACTGGGCAATGCCGGTTGCCCACACCTTGCTGGCAGCAGACACCAATTGGGGGCAGGCGCTTGCCGATGTCGCGGCGGCTGTGGCGGCCGAGAAGGGCGTTGCCGCACCGGCCGCAGGCGTTGCCAGTGAGACGGTCAAAGCGATTGCGCGTTCACTGCTGGGCGGTGAGCGCAAGGCCGTGTTGCTGGGTAACGCAGCGGCCCATCATGCCAAGGCATCGAGCCTGCTGGCGCTGGCCAACTGGATCGGTGAGCAAACCGGTGCCAGCGTGGGTTACCTGACCGAGGCCGCCAATACGGTGGGTGCACAACTGGCTGGCGCGCTTCCGGGAGCGAATGGCAAGAACGCCGCTCAGATGCTCGGCGGCGCCTTGAAGGCTGTGCTTCTTCTTAACAGCGAGCCCGAATTTGATTCTGCAGCAGCCACCGCAGACGGTCTCCAGCAGGCTGAGATGGTGGTGACGCTGAGCCCGTTCAAGGCGAACATGGATATCAGCGACGTTCTGCTGCCGATCGCACCGTTCACGGAAACATCGGGAACTTTCGTCAATGCCGAAGGGCGTGTCCAGAGTTTCCACGCTGTTGTGAAGCCTCTGGGTGAAACACGGCCTGCATGGAAGGTGCTAAGGGTTCTGGCGAATCTGCTAGAGGTGCCGGGCTTTGATTTCGAGTCGTCCCAGGATGTGCTGCTCAAGATTTGTGGCCTGCCCGCTGACGGGAAGAACCAGCTCTCGGGCGAGATACTCAGCAACGCAACACAGTCTCCGATTGACCTCAGTCCGGCAGCGAAATCACCGGTGGTTGCCGGCATTTATTCACTCGATGGTCTGCTGCGCCGCTCGGCGAGTCTGCAATCGACAGCCGATGCCAAACGAAACAATGCTGCGCAGGAGGTGACGGCATGATTGACACCCTTTTTGCCCTCGGTCAGGGCTTGCTTGCTGCACCCTGGTGGGTCGGCTTGGCATGGCCCGTCATTTGGGCACTGATCAAGGTGGTGCTGGTGCTGATGCTGGTCATGGGGCTGGTGACCTACACGACGCTGTGGGAACGCCGCTTGCTCGGCTGGGCGCAGGTCCGCATGGGCCCGAACCGTGTCGGCCCGTGGGGCTTGTTGCAGCCGATTGCCGACGCGCTGAAGCTGATGACCAAGGAAGTTCTCAGGCCGGCGGCGGCGGACAAAGTGCTGTTCTATCTGGGTCCGGTCATGACCGTCATGCCGGCAATGGCAGCCTGGGCAGTGGTGCCATTCAGCCCCGAGATCGCGTGCGCCAACATCAACGCAGGCCTGTTGTTTCTGATGGCCGTGACCTCCATGGAAGTCTACGGTGTGATCATTTCCGGCTGGTCGTCCAACTCCAAGTACCCGTTTCTGGGAGCCTTGCGCGCATCGTCGCAGATGGTCAGCTACGAAATTGCGATGGGCTTCTGTCTGGTCGTGGTGCTGATGGTTTCGGCGAGCCTGAATCTGACCGACATTGTGGCCGGGCAGGGCAAGGGCTACTTCGCCCAGATGGGCTTGGGTTTCCTGTCATGGAACTGGTTGTCCCTGCTGCCTATCTTTGTTATTTACTTTGTTTCCGGCCTGGCCGAAACCAACCGCTTGCCGTTCGACGTGATTGAGGGAGAGTCGGAAATCGTTGCCGGCCACATGGTCGAGTACTCGGGCATGTCCTGGGCCATGTTCCAGATGGCTGAATACGCCAACATCTGGCTGGTCTCTGTGTTGACCACCATCATGTTTCTCGGCGGCTGGCTGTCGCCAATTGACAGTGCGCCCTTCAACTGGATACCCGGGTTCATCTGGTTGGGTCTCAAATCGTTTGCCGTGGTCACCATGTTCATCTGGGTGCGGGTTTCCTTCCCGCGTTACCGCTATGACCAGATCATGCACTTGGGCTGGAAGATCTTTATTCCTATCACGCT
This sequence comes from uncultured beta proteobacterium, assembly GCA_903875275.1. Taxonomy (GTDB): domain Bacteria; phylum Pseudomonadota; class Gammaproteobacteria; order Burkholderiales; family Burkholderiaceae_C; genus Rhodoferax. Next base: position 4,222 of record CAIQVX010000213.1, read on the forward strand.
GGTCTGGTTTGTTGTGGTCGGCCTGTGGATGCAGACCCCCTGGAACATTTGGAAGTAATTCGAGCTGTCTATGTCTACCACTAACTCAAGTTCTGTTGCAGCGTCGAACGTCGGTGTTTTTTCACTGAAGGACTTCTTGTCGAGTTTGATGTTGCGCGAATTGTTCAAGGGTCTGGCTCTGACCGGCAAGTACACCTTTCGCAGCAAGATCACGCTCGAATATCCCGAAGAAAAGACGCCGCTTTCACCACGTTTTCGTGGTCTGCACGCGCTGCGTCGCTATGACAACGGCGAAGAGCGGTGCATTGCCTGCAAACTGTGCGAGGCGGTGTGCCCGGCGATGGCAATCACCATCGAATCGGACGTCCGTGACGATGGCTCGCGCCGCACGACCCGCTACGACATCGACTACAACAAGTGCATTTACTGCGGTTTTTGTGAGGAAAGCTGCCCTGTCGACTCGATCGTGGAAACCTCGATTTTTGAGTACCACGGCGAAGCGCCGGGTGACCTGTATTTCACCAAAGACATGTTGCTCGCTGTGGGCGATCGCTACGAAGATCAGATCGCTGCGGCCAGAGCCGCCGATGCCAAATTCAGATAGCGTTCCACGCCTGACCTATAACCCTAAGACCATCAAAAAAAAGTAACGACACATGGACGTCAAGACCGGTCTCTTCTATTTCTTCTCGATTGTGCTGCTGATAGCAGCCTTTCGGGTGATCACCTCGCGCAATCCGGTTCATGCCGTGTTGTATCTCGTGCTGGCATTTTTTCAGGCGGCTGCAATTTGGCTGCTGTTGAAGGCGGAGTTTTTTGCGATCGCACTGGTGCTGGTTTACGTCGGCGCGGTGATGGTGCTCTTCCTGTTTGTCGTGATGATGCTTGACATCAATGTTGACAGTGCGCGGCAGGGCTTCTGGAAGCACTTTCCGCTGGCGGCGGTGGTTGGTGTGCTGATTGCCCTGGAAATGGCAGCCGTGCTGATGGGAGGGTTCCGGGTCAACGAGGAGCCCCACGCCGCGGCGGCTTTGGGCAAGGCCACGGTGGAGCTATCTAACACGCGTGAACTCGGAAAACTGCTCTACACGCAATACCTTTACCCGCTTGAAATTGCAGCTGCCATCCTGCTGGTGGCGATGGTGGCGGCGATCGCGTTGGTACTGCGCGAGCGCAAGGACAGCAAACAAATCAGCCCGACGGTGCAGGTGCAGGTGCAGGCCAAGGATCGCATGACCGTAGTGAAGATGGCATCGACCAAGGTGGCGCCCCTTGACGACGCTGGCGCGGCACCGACTGCGGAGAACAAAGCATGACCCTGACTCTTGGACAATTTCTATCGCTCGGGGCCATGCTGTTTGCGCTGTCCGTGATCGGTATCTTTCTCAATCGCAAGAATCTGATTGTTCTGTTGATGGCCATCGAACTGATGCTGCTCGCTGTCAACACAAATTTCGTTGCGTTCTCCTACTATCTGGGCGACATGCACGGGCAGATTTTCGTGTTCTTTATTCTGACCGTTGCCGCCGCTGAATCGGCAATCGGTCTGGCCATTCTGGTGCTCTTGTTCCGTAGCCGGTCCAGCATCAACGTGGACGAACTCAATACGCTCAAGGGTTAATAAGATGAGTCAAACCCTTTCCCTCTCGACGCTTCTGACG
>CAIQVX010000214.1 GCA_903875275.1 uncultured beta proteobacterium
GCCACATCGAGATACAGGTGTTTGGCGACACGCTGGGCAATTACGTTTACCTGTTCGAGCGCGATTGCTCGGTCCAGCGACGCCATCAAAAGGTGCTGGAAGAAGCGCCCGCACCGGGCATGACACCGGCCCTGCGCCAGCAGATGGGGGAGGCCGCCGTGGCCGCAGCGCGCGCCGTCAACTACGTCGGCGCCGGTACCGTCGAGTTCATCGTCGAGACGCGGCCACGGACCGGTGATGATGATCAATTTTCCGCTGGGCCGCCCCAAGGAAAATTAGCCCCCTCGGGGGGCAGCGCAGCACACGAAGTGGCAAGCGTGGGGGCTTTCTACTTTATGGAAATGAACACGCGGCTGCAAGTGGAGCATCCGATCACGGAAGCCATCAGCGGGCAGGACCTGGTGGAGTGGCAACTCCGCGTGGCCAGCGGTCAGCCTTTGCCGCTGCTGCAGGAGCAACTCAAAATCAGCGGTCACGCCATCGAGGCCCGCATCTGCGCTGAGAACCCAGACAAGAACTTCATGCCCGCGACCGGCACGCTGCACGTTTACGAACTGCCCGATTGCGTCACCTTCGAGCGCGGCAATGTCGGCTCCAGCGCGGTGGTGCGGGTGGATTCCGGCGTGCGCCAGGGTGATGCCATTTCTCCCTTCTACGACTCCATGGTGGCCAAGCTGATCGTGCACGGTGACACCCGCGCGCAGGCGCTGGCACGGTTGGATGTGGCACTGGCTCAGACGCATATCGTCGGTTTGAGCACCAACGTCCAGTTTCTGCGCAACGTGGTGCAAAGCCGCTCCTTTGTCGAGGCAGATCTGGACACCGGCTTGATTCCGCGCGAAGAGGCGGTCCTGTTCAAGCAGGAAAAGGTCGGGTTGGCCCTGGCCGTTTCCGGTGCCATTGCACACACGCTGTTGCAGGAGATGGCGGTGGAGGCAGGTCTTGCCGAGAAGTCCCTGTGGCTCGATCCCTGGTCCCGGCGCGACGGCTGGCGCTCGCACGGACCCAGCACCCGTCGCTTCGATTTTGAATTTTCCGGTGCCGTGCACGTGGTTCAAATGACCACCTTGCACGATGGCGCTTTGCAACTGGATGTTGCCGGTGTGAGTGAGAGTTTCGCCTTTGCGGCAGTCACGCACGGCATTGACGTGCGCCTGGGTGAGAAACGACAGATTCTCAATGTCTACAGAAACGGTGCGGCCGTCCACATCTTCTCTGCACAGGGTGCGACCCAGCTCGCCACCATTGATGCGCTGGCCCATGCCGGCGATAACCAGGCCGAAGGCGGTCGCCTGACGGCACCGATGCCGGGCAAGGTGGTCTCGTTCGCCGTGAAGGCGGGTGACAGGGTCAGAACAGGCCAGGCGCTGGCTGTGATTGACGCCATGAAGATGGAACATACGATTTCGGCACCTGCGGACGGCGTCGTCGCCGAGTTGCTGTATGCGCCCGGTGACCAGGTCCCCGAGGGTGCAGAATTGCTCAAGCTCGTAGCGTGATGAGAATCACGTTTTGTTGCATCGGCACCAAACCCGAACCCTGGCTGGCGGGGCTGCGCACTGCCTTGCCCGGTGCCGAAGTCGAAGTCTGGCAGGCAGGTGCAGCGGCGGCAGATCACGCCGTGGTCTGGACGCCGCCACAGCAGTTTTTTGACGAACAGACCGGGCTCAGGGGCATCTTCAACATTGGTGCGGGTGTGGATGCCTTGATGAAGCTGAAGTTACCGTCGCAGGCCATGGTGGTTCGCCTGGATGACGCGGGGATGTCGGTGCAGATGGCCGAGTACGTCTGTCATGCCGTCATTCGTCATTTTCGGGAACTCGATGCCTACGAGGCCGACGTCAGGGCCGGCAGATGGTCGTATCGCAAGCCATCGGAGCGGGCCGAGTTCCCCGTCGGTGTCATGGGCCTGGGCGTGCTCGGTGCCCGTGTAGCACAGACGCTGACGCAGTTTGAATTCCCTGTCATGGGCTGGAGTCGCAGCCTCAAGGTCATGGACGGGGTTCGCAGCTTTGCAGGTGATGCCCAGTTCCGGGATTTTCTTCAGGCCAGTCGGGTGCTGGTGAATCTGCTTCCCCTGACGCCTCAAACCGAGAACATCATGCGGCTGGAAACACTGTCCTTGCTGCAACGCGGTGGCTACATCATCAATGTCGCCCGCGGCGCTCATCTGGTCGACGCCGACCTGGTGGCGTTGATTGACAGTGGCCATCTCGCTGGCGCGATGCTCGACGTGTTCCGCAGTGAACCGCTGCCAGTTGAGCATCCGTTCTGGCAGTATCCAAACATCACGATCACACCGCACACCTCGGCTCGCACAATGCGTGACCTGAGCATTGCGCAAATTGCACAAAAGATCCGATCGCTGGATGCCGGCAAACCTGTTGCAGGCATGGTGGACATGCAGCGTGCCTATTGAGGAGCAAAAAATGAAGTATCCCTCCCGAGTCAAACTGGTCGATGTCGGCCCGCGCGATGGTTTGCAGAATGAAAAACAGCCCGTGCCGGCGTCGGTCAAGATCGAACTGGTCCACCGCTTGCAGGCGGCGGGCCTGAAAGAAATCGAGGTCACGAGCTTTGTCTCGCCCAAGTGGGTGCCTCAGATGGCTGACAACGCCGAAGTCATGGCTGGCATCACGCGCCTTCCCGGCGTGCGTTACTCGGTGCTGACGCCCAACCTGCAGGGCTTTGAGGCTGCATTGAAGTGCAGGCCCGATGAGATCGTGGTCTTCGGTGCGGCCAGTGAGGCCTTCAGCCAGAAGAACATCAACTGCTCGATCGCCGAGAGTATGGCGCGCTTTGCACCGGTGGTCGAGGCGGCGCTGACGGCTGGTATTTACGTGCGAGGCGCCATGTCCTGCACCGTCGGCTGCCCCTACGAAGGCGAGGTGGCGCCAGAGCGCGTAAGTTACCTGGCGGCACTGATGAAGGGCATTGGGGTGCAGCATATCGGTGTGGCCGACACCATTGGGGTGGGCACGCCGCTCAAGGTGCAGCGCGCGCTGGAGGCAACACTGCGGCATTTCGACATCAATGACGTCTCAGGCCATTTTCACGACACCTATGGCCAGGCCCTGGCCAACACGCTGGCCGCCCTGCAGATGGGCGTCTGGCAGTTTGACACCTCCGTCGCCGGCCTGGGCGGTTGCCCCTACGCCAAGGGCGCGACGGGTAACGTGGCGACCGAAGACGTGGTGTATTTGCTGCACGGCATGGGGATAGAGACTGGCATCGATTTGGAGAAACTGGTCGATGCGGGGAAATTCATCAGCGACTTCCTGCAGCGCAAACCGAACTCGCGGGCTGCGACGGCTTTGCTCAACAAGCGGGTGAGCTGATGAGTGAACTTCCTGACGGCGTCCAGCGCGTCACCGCCGTCCTGCAGCAAGCCGGACACCCGCATCTACCCGTCATGCTGGACGATGCGGCACGCACGGCGCAGCAGGCCGCGGATGCACTGGGCAGTGTGGTGGGCCAGATCGCCAAGAGCATTGTTTTCAGGCGCAAGGCTGATGACGTGGCGGTGCTGGTAGTGACTTCCGGC
>CAIQVX010000215.1 GCA_903875275.1 uncultured beta proteobacterium
CGCGGCAGCGGGCTCCCGCCTGCGTCGTACTGAATAAAAATTTCTGCATGTCCCAGGCCCCGGTCGGGCAACGCTCGGCACACAGGCCGCAATGCAGACATACGGCCTCGTCCTGCACCATCACCCGTCCGGTCTTGAGGGCGCCGGACACGTACAGGTCCTGCGCCAGGTTGGTCGCCGGCGCTTTCAGGCGCGTGCGCAAATCAGCCTCTTCACCGTTCTTGGTGAAGGTAATGCAGTCCATCGGACAGATGTCCACGCAGGCATCGCATTCGATGCAGGTGTGCTTGGTGAACACGGTCTCGACGTCGCAGTTCAGGCAGCGATGCGTCTCCTTGAACGCGGTGGCTGCGTCGAAGCCCAACTCCACTTCAACGCGGATGCTGGCCAGCGCCACCTCGGCTTTCGCCCATGGCACCTTGAAACGGGAATCACCGGAAACGGAACTGTCGTAACTCCACTCATGAATGCCCATCTTGGCCGACATGAGGTTGGTCATGGGTACCGGCCTGCGGTGCACGTCTTCGCCATGCAGCAGGCGGTCAATCGACACCGCTGCCTCGTGCCCATGCGCCACCGCCGTGATGATGTTTTTCGGCCCGTAAGCGGCGTCCCCGCCGAAGAACACATTGGGCACGGTGGACTGGAAGGCATCGGGCACCAGAACCGGCAGGCCCCATTTGTCAAACTCAATGCCGACATCGCTCTCAATCCAGGGGAAAGCGTTCTCCTGACCGACAGCGATCAGCACCGCGTCGCATTCCACCAGCACATCAGGCGCGCCGGTGGGCACCAGAGAACGGCGACCCTTCTCGTCATAGACTGCCTTCACAATCTCAAAGCGCATGCCGGTCAATTTGCCCTTGACATGTTCAAAGGACTTGGGCACGTGGAAGTTCAGAATCGGGATGCCTTCGTGCAGCGCATCTTCTTTTTCCCAGGGCGAGGCTTTCATTTCTTCACAGCCGCTGCGCACAATGACCTTCACGTCGCTTCCGCCCATGCGCCGCGCCGAGCGGCAGCAGTCCATGGCGGTGTTGCCGCCACCGAGCACGATGACACGCTTGCCGATGCTGGTGATATGACCAAAGGAAACCGAAGCCAGCCAGTCAATGCCGATGTGGATGTTCTCCTTGATGTCCCAGCGTCCTGGCACATCGAGATCGCGACCACGCGGTGCGCCGCAGCCAACAAATACCGCGTCGTAACCTTCGGTCAGGAGTTTGCGCATGGACTCGATGCGCTGGCCGCCCTTGAACTGCACGCCCAGATCGAGGATGTAACCAGTCTCTTCATCGATCACCGATTCAGGCAGGCGAAAACGTGGAATCTGGCTGCGGATGAAACCGCCGGCCTTGGCTTCACCGTCGAACACTGTCACTTCATATCCCAGCGGCGCCAGATCACGCGCCACTGTCAGGGAAGCCGGGCCGGCACCCACGCAAGCGACCCGCTTACCGTTCTTTGGTGCTACAGCGGGCATGCGATGTTTCACATCGTCCTTGTTGTCGGCAGCGACGCGCTTGAGCCGGCAAATGGCCACCGGCTCCGGATGCTCGCCGTTGCTCTCTTCCACGCGACCACGGCGGCAAGCCGGCTCGCAGGGACGGTCGCAGGTGCGCCCCAGAACGCCAGGAAATACGTTGGAAACCCAGTTCACCATGTAGGCATCGCTGTAACGGCCCTGGCCGATCAGGCGGATGTATTCGGGGACGGGTGTGTGGGCCGGACAGGCCCATTGACAGTCGACGACTTTGTGGAAATAGCTCGGATTAGCGGTGTTGGTGGGCTGCAAGTCTCTCTCCTGAGCCGCGACGGCGGCTGGGTGAAGCGCGAGTGTACGCCAGTGGGGGCGAAGAATCGCCCGTGGCGCCACTCTCCATCAGGGCCGGTTCAGCAGACTTTGACTTAAATCAAAGACTTGTTTCCCGGCTCCAAATCAGGCTCAGACCGGCGCCTTGGCCAGCCTGGCAAAAGCCGTCACCACCTCTGGCGGTGCCTGCACGAGTTCGATCAGCACACCCTCGCCGCTGATCGGAAATTCCTCGTTCGATCTGGGGTGCAGAAAGCAGATGTCAAAGCCGGCCGCACCCGCGCGGATGCCACCCGGCGCAAAGCGCACGCCTTGCGCGCTGAGCCATTGCACGGCTGTCGGCAAATCGTCAATCCAGAGGCCGACGTGGTTCAGGGGTGTGCTGTGCACCGCCGGCTTCTTGTCGATGTCCAGCGGCTGCATCAGGTCCACTTCGACCTTGAAGGGGCCGCTGCCAATGGCGCAGATGTCTTCGTCCACGTTTTCACGCTCGCTGCGAAACGTGCCGGTAATTTCCAGGCCCAGCATGTCAATCCAGAGCTTTTGCAGCCGGCGCTTGTCGGGTCCGCCAATGGCGATCTGCTGGATGCCCAGCACTTTGAAGGGGCGATTTATAAAAGTCATGGTTCAGCCTCTGGTTTTAGCTGGTTTGGCCTGATAGACCACGCCAGGCAAGCCCTGCAAGTCGGCGTCCTGCGTGTAAAGCAGGGCATGATAGGTCTGCGCAGTTTGCCAGATGATGGCATCGGCCAGCGCAAGCTTGTGGCCGTGGGTGGCCAGCGCGGCTTCGACCAACTGGTCGGCGCTGAGATCCGCGCGCTGCACGCGACGCATCACAGTGATGGTAGGGTCAATGGCAAAGTCCTGCCCCAGCACCTTGAGTCTGCGAATCACCTCAAACACCACCAGCGGTGGCATCAGCAAGTGCGCTTCGTCGGCCAGAGCCTTCTCAAAGAAAGCTGCATTGCTGCCGTTGGCGATGTACTCCAGCCAGCCGCAAGAGTCCACGATGTTCATGGACGCTCGCTACGCGGTACCCAAAACGGCTCTGGTGCGGGGTCGCAACCACCCGGCCAGGTGGGTCCCATCGGGTCATTGGGTACATCGGTATCAATGCCCGCGCAGATGCCGCGCAGCGCCGTCATCGGCAGCTCCGGCTGCAACACCACCCTGCCACCCTCTACCCGCACCTCAACCCGCTGCCCAGCCCGGATGTTGAGCTCTCTGCGTACATCCTTTGGGATAACGATTTGAAATTTGGGCGAAACAGCTACAGTTGTCATACAAAATGTTTTCGTAAAACGAAATGGAATCGTAGCACAACTCTCCACTCAAACTGCCCGGAGCGCAAAGAGTACCGCTCATGGCATCGCCACCTACACAAGACTCCCATCATGCGCAAGCCTTTCTTGGCGCATGCGAGGCTGCTCATTTTCAAGCGCCTGGTGCGAATGTGGTTCAGAAGTTGCGTGCGTCAGTCACTACTGACCCGGCTCAAGGACACTGACGAGACGGTTGACGATTTCGTCAACCTTGGCAGTGTCAAGTGTTGCAATGTGTCTTGCAGAACCTGCCAATACCCTTGCCTGAATATCAAACGTTCGCACCTGGTTGCATACCGCCAGACCAGTGGTGTCGCTTCCCATCAGGGGAACCGTCAGGCCCCGCAGACGTGCAAACGCGCCGCCCGAGGTCACCGGCACAGTCATGGAGACTCCCAGTTTGTTGATCTCCGAAGGTGTCACGACGACAAAACGATGTCGGTCCCGCATCTCACGCCCAGCCACCGGATTGGGGTCAATCCAATAGACATCGCCACGCTGCGGTACGCGCCTGACGGTCATGCCAGCTCACGCCCCTGTGACTCACCCTCCCGGGCCCAAGCGGTCTCCAGGTTGAGCGCCTTGACGGTCGCTGGGGTAGCGCCCTCAAGCAGTTGCGCCAGCGAATAGCGCACCCGCTTGGGCCGCTTTGACGGCACCAACAGCAACACACCCTCGCGCACCTCCATTTGCAACTCGGAACCCACCTTGAGATCAAGCTGGCTCAGCAGCGATGGCGGAATGGTCACCACGGCCGCACCACCTTGTTTGCGCAGGGGCATTGTCAGCATGATTCGGACTCCAGATGATGGACCGATAGTAGCACAAAGTGAGACATTTCCCCGAATGACATGCCGTCTTTCTACGCAAACTCCACGATCGGCTGATCAACCACCAGACTTTCGCCCTTGCTCGCCAGCACTTTGCCGACGACACCGTCTGCCGCAGCAAACAGCACGTTTTCCATCTTCATGGCTTCGATCACCGCCACGCGCTCGCCGGCCTGCACTTTCTGGCCTTCCTTGACCGCGACTTCAACCAACAGCCCCGGCATGGGCGAGAGCACGAAGCGGCTCATGTCGGGCGGCGCCTTGTACGGCATCAGCGCATTCAGTTCAGCCGCGCGTTTGGACAGCACCAGCGTATCAATCTGGGTGCCGTTGTGCGAGACACGGATCGCCAGCGGGTTCTTGCCAGCGAGCGCGCCGCGCTCGACCTGCGCCACGAAGGCCTGCCCGTTGCAGGTGCCGCTGATGCGGATTTCTCCGAGGCGATAGTTGCTGCACAGCTGGTAGCTGCGGTCTTTGACCGTGACCCGGCAGGAACCGGCTTTCTTGTCAAAGCCTGTCACCGTGACCGGGGTCGGCGTGGTCGATCCCTGCTGCCCCAGCGTCACCACCACAAACTCCTCGCCAATGGCGACCTCATGGCCCTCCATCTGGCCGCTGATGGTGCTGGCGCGGTTGCGGTACTTGCGGTTCACGAAGGCCGCCAGCGCCAGCAGCAGGTCTGCGTCGTCGTGCGGCACGTCTTCGGCACGGAAACCGTGCGCATAGTTCTCGGCGATGAAACCGGTGTTGAAGTTGCCTGCGACGAACTTGGGGTGCGCCAGCAATGCCGCCTGGAACGGAATGTTGCTGCTGACACCACGGATCACAAAACCGTTGAGCGCTTCACGCATCTTGGCAATGGCGTCCAGCCGGTCCTTGCCGTGCACGATCAGCTTGCAGATCATGGAGTCATAGAACATGGGAATCTCGCCACCATCCTGCACACCGGTGTCCACGCGTACGCCCTGCCACTGGCTGGTGTCGGACGCAAACATGGTCTCCACCGGCGGCTGGAAGCGCACCAGACGGCCGGTGGAGGGCAGAAAGTTGCGGAACGGGTCTTCGGCGTTGACACGGCACTCCATGGCCCAGCCATCGCGCCGGACGTCGGCCTGTGTCAGGGGCAGTTTCTCGCCCGCAGCAACGCGGATCATCAGTTCCACCAGGTCCAGGCCGGTAATGCATTCGGTGACCGGGTGCTCCACCTGAAGCCGGGTGTTCATTTCGAGAAAGTAGAAGCTCTGGTCCTTGCCGACAACGAACTCCACCGTGCCCGCGCTTTCGTACTTCACGGCCCTGGCCAGGGCCACAGCCTGCTCGCCCATGGCCTTGCGCGTGGCGTCGCTGATGAAGGGGGATGGCGCTTCCTCAATCACCTTTTGATGGCGACGCTGGATCGAACATTCGCGCTCATTGAGGTAAACCATGTTGCCGTGCGCGTCACCAATCAGCTGGATTTCAATGTGGCGCGGCTCCTCGACGTACTTCTCGACAAACACGCGGTCGTCGCCGAAGCTGTTGCGCGCTTCGTTGCGGCAACTGGTGAAGCCCTCAAAGGCCTCCTTGTCGTTGAAAGCCACCCGCAAGCCCTTGCCGCCACCGCCGGCGCTGGCCTTGATCATGACCGGGTAGCCAATGCCTTGTGCAATTTCAACGGCCCGCTCTGCGGTTTCGATGGCGCTGTTGACGCCCGGAATGCAGTTGACACCGGCCGCGCCAGCGAGCTTTTTGGACTCAATCTTGTCACCCATGGCGGCCATGGAGTAATGCTTGGGTCCGATAAATACGATGCCCTGTTCCTCCACCAGTTTGGCAAAGGCGGCGTTCTCGCTGAGGAAGCCGTAACCCGGGTGTATGGCCTGCGCGCCGGTCTGCTTGCAGGCGGCAATGATCTTGTCGCCCAGCAAGTAGCTCTCGCGGCTGGGTGCCGGGCCGATGTTGACGGCTTCGTCGGCCAGCATCACGTGGCGCGCGTCCTTGTCAGCTTCGGAATACACCGCGACGGTCCGGATGCCCATCTTGCGCGCTGTCTTGATAACCCGGCAGGCGATCTCGCCGCGGTTGGCAATAAGTATTTTGGTAAACATATGGTTGTCCTACAAGGGAATGTTCCCGTGCTTGCGCCACGGGTTTTCGAGTTTCTTGTCGCGCAGCATGACCAGTGAGCGGCAGATGCGTTTGCGTGTTTCGTGCGGCAGGATGACGTCGTCGATAAAGCCGCGCGCGCCGGCCACAAAGGGATTGGCAAAGCGTGCCTTGTATTCGGCTTCTTTGGCAGCCAGCTTGACCGGGTCGCCCTTGTCTTCGCGGAAGATGATTTCCACCGCGCCCTTGGCGCCCATGACGGCAATCTCGGCGTTGGGCCAGGCCAGGTTGACATCGCCACGCAGATGTTTGGAACTCATCACGTCATAAGCGCCGCCATAGGCCTTGCGCGTAATGACCGTGATCTTGGGCACCGTGCATTCGGCAAAGGCGTAGAGCAGCTTGGCGCCGTGCTTGATGATGCCGCCGTATTCCTGGCTCGTGCCCGGCATGAAGCCAGGTACGTCGACAAAGGTGATGACCGGGATGTTGAATGCATCGCAAAAACGCACAAAGCGCGCTGCCTTGATGGAACTCTTGATGTCAAGGCAGCCTGCCAGCACCAGGGGCTGGTTGGCAACAAAGCCCACGGTCTGCCCTTCCATGCGGCCAAAGCCGATCAGGATGTTCTTGGCATGCTCGGGCTGCAGTTCGAAGAAATCACCGTCGTCCACGGTCTTGACGATCAGTTCCTTCATGTCATAGGGCTTGTTCGGGTTGTCCGGCACCAGGGTGTCGAGGCTCATGTCCATGCGATCAGTCGGATCGCCGCTGCGGCGCACCGGCGCTTTCTCGCGGTTGTTGAGCGGCAGGTAGTTGTAGAGGCGGCGCAGCATCAGCAGCGCCTCCACATCGTTCTCGAAAGCCAGATCGGCGACGCCGCTCTTGGTGGTGTGGCTGATGGCACCGCCAAGTTCTTCGGCCGTCACATCCTCATGCGTCACGGTCTTCACCACCTCGGGCCCGGTGACAAACATGTAGGAGCTGTCTTTCACCATGAAGATGAAGTCGGTCATGGCCGGTGAATAGACCGCACCGCCAGCGCAGGGTCCCATGATCAGGCTGATCTGTGGCACCACGCCGCTGGCCATCACGTTGCGCTGGAAGACATCGGCATAGCCGCCCAGACTGGCCACCCCTTCCTGGATGCGGGCACCACCGGAATCGTTCAGTCCGATCACGGGTGCACCGACTTTCATGGCCTGGTCCATCACCTTGCAGATCTTCTCGGCATGCGCTTCCGACAGCGCGCCGCCAAAGACGGTGAAGTCCTGACTGAAAACAAACACCAGCCGACCATTGATCATGCCGTAGCCTGTGACGACACCGTCGCCGGGAATCTTCTGGTCCTGCATGCCGAAGTCAACGCAGCGGTGCTCCATGAACATGTCCCACTCTTCGAACGTGCCCTCGTCGAGCAGCAGCTCGATGCGTTCGCGCGCAGTGAGTTTGCCTTTGCCGTGCTGCGCATCAATGCGCTTCTGGCCACCCCCAAGTCGTGCCAGTTGGCGCTTGGCTTCAAGTTGTTCAAGTATGTCGTGCATCGTTTTCTCCGTTTTTCATCCCGCAACTGCGGTTTGTCATCCCGGGCTTGACCCGGGAACCATCTTCGTTCCTGCCATGGATCCCGGATCGAGTCCGGGATGACAGGCATTCAACAACTGTCGTGCCGCCGCAGAAGGCGGCATCCGTCCTGTCAATACGTCTTGGGTAAGCTGCGGCAACAAGACTTTCACCTCGGCGTGCTGCTGAAAAGCCTGTTTC
>CAIQVX010000216.1 GCA_903875275.1 uncultured beta proteobacterium
GCCTCGGTTCGGACGGGCTCGTCGCCATTGAAGGCGGCATTGAAGTCTTGCTGCTCCTGGTCGGAGTTTTCTTGCGTGAATGCCATGATGTTTCCTTTCACTGGCTTGGGAGCCGGTGAATCCGGCCAACTGTCCTTCGTCTTGCGACCAAGGGGTTAGAACTGGTTATTTGGTGAACTCGGTGCGACTGCCGACCGTATCCATTTCGACGTGAACATCGAATGAGTCCAGACTGACTACGGCGTTGATTGGGTCGGCTCCAGCAAATACACCGCTTGCGTTTGCGTTGTCTCGTAGCAAGCGACACTGCAGCACATCACTGATAGCAGCGCCTGGGGGTGGCGTGATGCCGGCAGGGGTATGAACAATCTGGTTCAACGAGCCTGCTGCGTAAGTGAAGACCGGTGTGTTGCACTTCAAAGATGTCCAGGCTGTTGTCTTGGTGCCACCCAGCTTCTGCCAGCGGTACTGAACCAGAAAGTTGGGCTGGGCATTGATGATTTGAGGGTAATGAATGTGCGGGTAGATGACCGATCCGACTTTCCACCGGTGCGTCAATTGCACGTTCGTGTAAACATAATCACTGAGGTCGGCAGTCGTCAAGAATTCCAGTGTGGATTCCGTCACGTTGGCGGACAAACCCGGCCCAGAGATGCGCAACGAAATGGCTGGCCCAACAAAATCGTCGAAGACCGTGGCATCTCCAGGCATAACCAACGTGCCGTCATTCTCAAATGCCCGACTTACCGGTGTGTCCAGACCCATCTCAAACCTCTTTGGTTTGCAGGCGCACGGTGTTGACGGCTGCGCTCGACGGCGTGTATCCGCCATCTGTCACGAGATAACCGAACAGCGAGGTCGTGGCGCCCATCAGCACCTGCTTGGTTGCTGTGCCGGCCGATTGCACGAAGAGCGTGGAGCCCAGGTCCACCGGGGTTCCGATGGCGACGTAGCCCAGGTAGGCCGCTCGGTCACCCGCAGGCAAGTCCCAGGCTGCGTTGTCGGCAAGTGCCGAAGGCGGTGTCACGTTGTACAGGTGAAGCTTGAATCCAGTCATGCCGACAGGAACTGCAGCCACATCAATGCGCAAGTCAACGTCAGCGATGTTGATCAGAGCACCAGCGTCTCCAATGTCGGCAAAGGTGATGGCCGCCGTGGCGTCCGTCGCGGCGCCAATCACATCGCCTGCCGTGTAGGCTGCCGTGTCTGCAGTCCTGGCAAAGCCAGCTTGCGAGCAGTAAGCCCTGGCACGAGTGGGAACGGGGTTGGCGGCGGAGACGGGCTCCGGACCCGTGCTCGTCATGGTTGAAATAAGTTCGCTCATGTTGTCTCCAATCAAATCTTTGGTATGTCAATGCCATCGTTGGCAAACACGGATCTCAACGCTGCCACCTGCCTGAGTGCAGACTGCACCCTGATCAGGTCTTCGGGCTGCACGTACACCAGGTCCAGGCAGTAGCTGGCCGACAGCGCGTCCAGCAGCTCAATGGCCTGGGTCGAGATCTCAGATCCCGCGTACTCCCTGATCGTCTTGGTCGCAGACACAAGCATCTTGTGCGTGCGATCCGCCATGTCTTGATGGATCATTCGATGGCAGCCGTCTCAATGCCTGCGTGCTCACCAGCCTGTCCCGTCTGCGGTTGCAGATCAACCAGAGCCTGTGGAGCCGGCATGTCAGGAGGCAGGCCGTTGTCTGGCGTCATTGGGTCGGTGTTGACGGGCATCGCGTCGCCCTGCACTTCGGGCGCCATCAGCTCGTTGATGCCCGGGTTGGGTGTTGCATCCTTCCAGCCAGCGCTTCTCAGGATCTCGTCGCCGGCCGGAGCAATCTGCGGCTGGCCAGCAGCCACGCCACCGGCTTGCAGTGCAGCGTACACAGACGCCACCTTGCTCTCCGTCACCTTGGACAGGATCAACTCCACCTCGGCGCTCGCCTTGGCCGCCTGGCTGGACAGCAGGGATACTTTCTTTTCCAGCTCGGCCATCATCAGTTGTTGCTGCGCCTGCTGGAGTTGTTGCTGCGCCTGTGCCAGCTCGTTGTTGGTTTCGGATTCGACCTCGTCCTCGGTCTTGACCACATCGGCCAGCTCGTGCGCCTCGGCACGCTGTCTGAGCAGGTTGGCACGCTTGATGAACGGCGCATCCATCGGGTTAGCCACCATGGCGCTGAACTGATCGAGC
>CAIQVX010000217.1 GCA_903875275.1 uncultured beta proteobacterium
ATGCCTCCAGCGTGCGTTTGAACGCAGCGCCAACGCGCGCCGGTCCGGGGAAGTAGGCCCACTCCTGGGCATGGGGGTAGGGCGTTTCCCAACCGGTCACGCGTTCGATCGGTGCTTCCAGGTGGTAGAAGCAGTGCTCCTGGATCAGAGACACCAGTTCGGCACCAAAGCCGCTGGTGCGTGTCGCCTCGTGCAGCACGACGCAGCGGCCCGTCTTCTTCACGGAGTTGACGATGGTTTCCAGATCGAGCGGCCAGATCGAGCGCAGGTCGATGATCTCGGCGTCGACGCCGGTCTCATTGGCGGCGGCCTCGGCCACAAACACCATGGTGCCGTAGGTGATCACTGTCAATGCCTCGCCCGGTCTGAACACGGCTGCCGTGTCCAGTGGAACCGTGTAGTAGCCCTCGGGCACATTGCCCATAGCGTGCTTGGACCAGGGCACGACGGGTTTGTCATGGTGACCATCGAACGGTCCGTTGTAGAGCCGTTTGGGTTCCAGAAAGATCACAGGGTCGTCGTTTTCGATCGAGGCAATCAGCAGACCTTTGGCGTCGTACGGGTTCGATGGCATCACGGTGCGCAGACCACAGACCTGGGTGAACACGGCTTCCGGGCTCTGGCTGTGGGTCTGACCGCCGTAGATGCCGCCGCCGCAAGGCATGCGGATGGTGATCGGCGCCGTGAAGTCGCCTGCCGAGCGGTAGCGCAGGCGCGCTGCTTCCGAGACGATCTGATCGGTTGCCGGGTACACGTAATCTGCAAACTGGATTTCGATCACCGGGCGCAGGCCGTAGGCACCCATGCCCACAGCCGTGCCAACAATGCCGCCTTCGGAGATGGGCGCGTCGAACACGCGCGAGGTGCCGTACTTCTTCTGCAGACCTTCGGTGCAGCGAAAGACGCCGCCAAAATAGCCTACGTCCTGTCCGTAAACGACCACCTTGTCGTCACGTTCCAGCATCACATCCATGGCCGAACGCAGCGCCTGGATCATTGTCATAGGGGTGGTTTCCATCATCAGACTCCCAGTTCCTGGCGCTGCCGACGCAGATGCGCGGGCATGTCCTTGTAGACGTCTTCAAACATGGTGGCCGGGCTCTGCATGTGACCATCGGCCAGCGTGCCATAGCTCTCGGCCTCTTTCTGCGCGGCGGCGACCTCGGTCTGTACCTGCTCCTGCGCTGCCTGGTGTTCGGCGTCAGACCAGGCGCCCAGAGCGATCAGATGCTGCTTGAGCCGCTCAATCGGGTCGCCCAGAGGAAAGCGCGCGACATCGCTGGTCGGCCGGTATTTGGTCGGGTCGTCTGATGTGGAGTGGGGTCCAGCGCGGTAGGTCACCCACTCGATCAGGGTTGGCCCCAGATTCGAGCGGGCTCGCTCCAGTGCCCATTGGGAGGCCGCGTACACTGCCAGAAAGTCATTGCCGTCAACGCGCAGGGAAGCAATGCCGCAACCGACGCCGCGCGCCGCAAAAGTGGTTCCCTCGCCCCCGGCGATGGCCTGAAAGGTGGAGATGGCCCACTGGTTGTTGACCACGTTCAGGATCACCGGTGCACGGTAAACGTGGGCAAAGGTCAGCCCGGTATGAAAGTCGGCTTCTGCCGTGGCACCGTCGCCGATCCAACTGGAGGCCACCTTGCTGTCGCCCTTGATGGCCGAGGCCATGGCCCAGCCTACCGCCTGAATCACCTGCGTGGCCAAGTTGCCAGAAATCGAGAAGAAGCCCTGCTTCCTGCTCGAATACATGACCGGCAACTGGCGCCCCTTGAGTGGGTCGTGTTCGTTGGAAAAGAGCTGGCAGATCATGTCCACCATGGATGCATCCTCGCGGGCCAGCAACAAGCCCTGCTGGCGGTACGTCGGAAAGCACATGTCGCCCTCTCTCAGGGCCAGGGCGTGGGCGGTGGCAATCGCCTCTTCACCCAGACACTGCATGTAGAACGAGATTTTCTTCTGCCGCTGCGCAATCACCATGCGGGCATCAAAAGCGCGGGTTTTCATCATGGCGCGCAGGCCGCTGCGCATCAGGTCCACGTCGAGCTTCGGCGCCCAGGGCCCCACCGCCTTCCCGTCATCGTCGAGCACGCGGATCAGTGTGAACGCGAGGTCACTGGTCTGCGCCGGGGTGGCATCCACCGGAGGGCGTCGCACGCTGCCGGCTTTGGAGATGGGGAGGTAGGAAAAGTCTGTGTCATGACCTGGTCGCCCGGTGGGCTCTGGAACATGAAGACGAAGGGCTTCGTGCTGTGGCATCGGCATTTCTCCTTGCAGGGTCGTGTCCTGCGACAGATTATCGGAACTCGGTGCTGCGCGTGGCGCTTAGCCGGCGTTGCCCGAACAATGCGGCAATGCTGGCGGGATCACCGCGCGCCTTGCTTGCAGTTGGGAGCATAACGGATTTTGACGAGCATGCCCGTCGCTTGAGGTTGCAGAGCGTGGGGTGCGAGTTCCCGCTTCATGCGAGCAAAGAGGAACCCGGCGTCAGGCGCGCCGGGTATAAGATTGGAGAACTGCGGCCTTACGGCACATAGGCCACTCCCCATTGGTAACACCATTGGGAATCGCAAATTCAAACTCGGAGAGCCCAGCATGTCCAGTACCAAACAGGAAATCATCGGTCGAACCCAGATGCAAGACCAATCCATCAACCACCTGATCAAGTGGGGCGATCACCTCTCGGTCGGCCATCCTGAAATCGATGCCCAGCACAAGGAAATATAGGAGTTTGGGGCGGAGATTTACGAAAGTTGGCGCGATGGTGTACGGGTTGGAGAACTGCGAATCGCCACCGACAGGCTGTATGGGCTTCTTCGTACGCATTTCATCTACGAGGAAAGACTCCTCGCCGGGATCGGCTACGGCGATCTCAAGCGACATGCGGCAGAACATCGGAGCATGCTCAAGGAATTGCAGGCCATGCGCGAGCACTTCAAAACCCTCAGTGACGATGATGATTCCCCCGGGGGCTCGGTGCTGTCGCCTAACTGGTCGGTGATGCAGTTTATCCTGGCCTTTACCTTTGGGCATGTGATGACCAGTGACATGAGCTACGTGAAGCCTCTCCAAACTGGCGGTAATCTTGCGTGATCCCGTTTGGTTTCGCGGAGTTGAACTGGGGCACCGGTAAGCAGACCATCGTGAACACCTGTTTTCAGCACTTCAGTGCAGCGCAACTTGACCCAGAATCTGACGCCCTGAGTCGGTCCCGATTTGTCTTATGATCCCCGACGTCCTGCCGGCGCGCTTGCATCGGCGTCTGCTTTTGGAGAACCCTGGTGCAATTAGTCTGTCTTGATCTTGAAGGTGTGCTGGTTCCGGAGATCTGGATCGAGTTTTCAGAACGTACCGGCATCCCTGAGTTGCGCCGCACGACGCGCGACGAACCCGATTACGACAAGTTGATGAAATTCCGGCTTGACCTGCTACGCCAGCACAAGCTCGGTTTGCGCGATATCCGCGAGGTTATTTCCGGAACACGTCCGCTGCCAGGTGCCAGGGAGTTTCTCGACACGCTGCGGCGCGACTTTCAGGCCATCATTCTTTCCGACACTTTTTACGAGTTCGCCATGCCGCTGATGGAGCAGCTCGGCATGCCAACCCTGATGTGCCACAAGCTTGAGGCGGACAGCGCCGGCATGCTGGTGAATTACCACCTGCGCATGGCGAACCAGAAGATGGAAGCGGTGCGGCGCTTCAAGGAGATCAACTTCAAGGTCATCGCTGCTGGTGATTCCTACAACGACACGGCGATGCTGGCCGAGGCGGATGCGGGCATCCTGTTTTGTCCGCCGCAAAACGTGATCGACGAGTTTCCGCGATTTCCGGTCGCGCGAAATTACGCAGAACTGCGTGCAGAAATCGACAGGGCGAGCGCAAGTCCACCGACAAAATGACGACCGCGCGCCTCCAGCTTACTGACATCAGCAAGGGCTATCCTGGTGTGCGCGCCAATGACGCGGTGTCGATGAGCGTCATGCCGGGTGAAATCCATGCGGTCCTGGGTGAAAACGGCGCCGGTAAGTCGACCCTGATGAAGATCATCTACGGTGCGGTCAAGCCCGACGCCGGCAGCATCC
>CAIQVX010000218.1 GCA_903875275.1 uncultured beta proteobacterium
GCTGCTGATGCATGTGCAAGAGCGCATTCCGCCGGCGTTGCAGGCCACGGCGCTGAAGACGCTGAGCGAGCTCAGCCAGGCCAAAATCCTTCAGCCCTATCAGACACAGCGCCTGAACAAGGCCGGTGAACTGTTGGAGGTTTCCATTACCTCCACGGCCTTGCGCAACGCAGTCGGGCAGGTCTATGCGATTGCCACGACCGAGCGCGCGAGCGACCCCTACAACGCAGCGCCTTTGTCCTCTGTGTAGAACTGAACCCGGTTCTTGCCGCCTTCCTTGGATTGGTACATGGCCAAATCCGCGCGCATCAGGATCTCGTCCTGACTCGCCGAACCGTGGATGAACAGAGCCACGCCGATGCTCGCCGTGCAGCGGTGCTCGAGCGTAACGGCGCCCGTTCCCTCGCGCTCCACGAGAAGGATGTAGGGCTCGCCCAAGGCGACGCGGATCTTCTCGGCAATGAAGCCGGCCTTCGCTTTCGATTCCTGCGGGTCCGACGCCAGTTCGTCAAGCAGCACCACAAACTCATCACCACCAAAACGCGCCACGGTGTCGGTCTCGCGCACGCAGGAGACAAGACGATTCGCCACTTCTGCCAGCAACAGGTCACCGGCCACGTGGCCCTGCGTGTCATTGAGCGTCTTGAAATTGTCCAGATCCAGAAACATCATGGCGCCATAGGACGCACTGCGCTTGCTCGCCAGCAGGGTCTGACTCAGACGATCGATCAACAGGCGCCGATTGGGCAAATGCGTCAGAGGGTCATAGAACGCCAATTGACGCACCTGCTCCTCCATGCGCTTGCGCTCGGTCGCATCCTCCATTAGCCAGACCCAGCCCCGCAGTTCCCCGGCGACCATGGGCGCCAGCGTCAGTTGCAGCGCGACAGCGCGTGCCGCGAAATACGCGATGCAACCCGTGACAGCCTTTGGGTCCCCGCCCAGGACGGGGGCGAAATGGTCCCGCAACTCGCCCTTGTTGTCGGCCTGATCGATGAAGCTCGATAGGGCGTCGATCAACAGCACGCGATCACAGTAGCCCGCTTGCTCGATACCCATCCAGGCTGCGGCGACGGGGTTCACAAGCCCCTGGCGCAAATCATGCGGGATCAGGATGACCCCCTGCGGCAGCGCAAATACCAGACTGTGCATCTGAGCCAGCGAGGACGCCAGATCGTCATTGACCTTCTGACCCTTCGAGAGTTGCTGCCAGTGCTCGCCAAGAAAGCCTGCCATTTCGGCCACATTGGCAGGAAGCTGGCGCGCATCTGACCAGAGCGCGAAAAAGCCGCAGTCCTCACTGGCGCGACAGCGCAGTGCGACGGGCTCGCCTGGCATGGCCAGCAAGCGTGGCCGCACAGACAGTGGCAACAACTCGTGCGCTTTGCTGCCGCGCTCGATTTCGACCGGTTGGCTCTGCTTGCGGGGCAAGGCAAAGGCTTCGGTCTGCAGATCGGCTGGCGCACAACAGGCAGGATGCGCCGCACCTTCGGCGTTGACACGCCAGAAGCAGACCGCGTCGGCGCGCAACAGCGACCGAAAGCGCTGTGCCAGATCGGCTGGCTCAGACGCCACGATGCTGCAAGAACGCCATGATTTCCTGCGTGACGGCTGCCGGGTTGGCAATGTGCGGGAAATGCCCTTGTGCATTGAGCACATGCAATTGCCCCCCGGTCGCGTTGGCCAGCCACTGGGCCGCAGCCAAGGGCACGGCCACGTCGTTCGTGCTTTGCAAGAGCAGGGTCGGCAAGCCCAGGCTGCCATACTGCAGCGCTTCAGATCGGAGGTCCGACAGGAATGCAGCGCCCAGCGCATCGACCGCCACATCGGGGCGCATGACTTTCAAGGCAGTCGCGAAACTGGCAGCAAGATCGGGCCGATCCGGGTTGCCCATGGCGAGCGGCGAGAAACCGTTGGCCCAGGCGATGTAATCGTGCGTCATGTCCGCCAGCAGCGACTTGATGTCGGCTTCGCTGAAACCGCCGGTATAGCCGCCAGCCGGATCATTGACGTAGCACGCCGAGCAGCCGATGAGGACCATGCCGGAGAAAAGTCCGGGTGCAGCGCAGGCCGCGAGCAAACCGGCACTCGCGCTCAGCGAATGTCCGACATAGGTAGCACCTTGCAAACCGAGTGTTTCGACGATGCTGACCAGATCTTCGGCAAAGCCGTACAAGCGGCGATGCCGCGAGGGCTGCCAGGCGGCGGCGGTGGCGGCGGTGGAGCCGGCCGTATCAAAGGTCACGACGCGGTAGAAACGGCACAGGGCTTGCGCGTGCGCACGCCACACCTGCTGCGTGGTGCCAAAACCATTGCCCAGAATGACGGTGTGGGCACCCTCACCATGGATAGCGACCTGAAACTTTTCTGTAACGTCCTGCATGCAGGCTATCTTACTTTATCGAGCCCTGCTTCCGCGTCGGCTTCATTTGGCGCATTCAAGATTCTGCAGCCCTATCAGACGCAACGCCTGAACAAGGCAGGCGCCTTGCTGGAGGTTTCCATCACCTCCACTGCCCTGCGCAACCCAGCCGGGCAGGTCTACGCGATCGCCACGACAGAGCGAGCGCGCTAAGGCGCCAGCAACCTTTGGTTTGTCATCCCGGACTTGATCCGGGATCCAGTGCCACGCATCGACTGGATTGCGGATCAGGTCCGCAATGACAGCAAACTCCCGCAAGGACAGCAAACACCGGCGATGACAGCCCCCACCCGCAAGGACAGCAAACTCCCGCGATGACACACACGCCCGGCAACGACAAGCGAGGGTAAACACTTAGTCTGCCGTCCGGTTTTGCTCTTTATTTAATTATGTTTTATAACCATAATTCGGAACAAAATCAGAACCCGCCAAGCCGTAACCAGGAGACAAACCATGAATGTTGCCCAGTATCTTGAACGCCACGCAGCGCAGACGCCCGATCTGGTGGCCATCCGCTTCGAGGGCCGCACCATCACTTACGGTCAACTCAACAGCGACGCCAACCGCCTTGCTTGCAGTCTGCGCGCCGCCGGCGTAGTGGCGGCAGACCGCGTGGCCCTGTATCTGCCCAACGTACCCGAATTTGCGGTGGCCTACTACGCTGCGCAAAAGCTCGGCGCCATTCCGGTCACCATCAACGCCATCCTGAAAATGGAAGAGGTGCGCTACCTTCTGGACGACTCGCTCGCCAGCGTGGTGCTCACCATGGACGAGTTGACCGGCTATGTCAGCGACGACTGCACCGCACTGCGGCTGCGCATCGTGGTGGACCCCAAGGGGGCCAAGCCCGGCTGGTCGGCACTGGCAGATTTGCTAGTCCAGGGCAGCGACAAGTTTGAGTCCGTGCAGCGCGGCCCCGAAGACATTGCCGCCCTGCTCTATTCCTCGGGCACCACCGGCTTTCCGAAAGGCGTCTCACTGACCCAGCACAACATCCACAGCAATA
>CAIQVX010000219.1 GCA_903875275.1 uncultured beta proteobacterium
GTACTCGGCGTTTTCTCGCATGCATGTGCAAAAAACATGGGATGGCATCCTCAATGCGCCCGTGCGGCTGGACGACGTGGTGCTGGCCGAAATGCTGTGGGCGGCGTTCAAGGCGCTGTTCACGGTGACCGCCATTCTGGTGGTGATGCTGGCGCTGGGCATCAGCTACTCACCCAAGCTGCTGGTGGCCTGGCCTATCCTGCTGGGCGTGGGTATCACCTTCAGCAGCCTGGCGTTGATCTTCAATGCCCTGGCCAAGGGCTACGACTTCTTTACCTATTACTTCACGCTGTTCCTGACGCCGACCATGTTTGTCAGCGGTATCTTCTTTCCGCTGGAACAACTGCCAGAAGTGGTGCGGGCCATCTCACAGTGGCTGCCGCTGACCAATGCGATTGATCTGGTGCGCCCCCTGTTCATGGACCAGTGGCCGCAAAACCCGGCTCGGCATGTGCTGGTGCTGCTGGTTTATGCCGTTGCCGGGTTCTGGATCGCGCTGGCGCTCACGCGCAAGCGTTTCCGCGGTTAGGCTGGCTCTCGGGCTGACGCCCGTCAGTGGGTGCGCTGCGCCCACTTGATCATGTCGGCGGCTTTTTCAGCAATCATGATGACCGGTGCATTGGTGTTGCCGCCCACCAGACGCGGCATGATGGAGGCGTCAACCACACGCAGTCCCTGGATGCCGTGCACGCGCAACTGCGCATCGACCACGTCCATGGGGCCGACACCCATGCGGCAACTGCCGGCCGGGTGGTAAATGGTGTCGGCGTAGTCGCGGATGAACTGCTCGATCTGCGCATCGCTGCGGGCGGCGGCGCAGGTGGCGAGTTCCTTGCCATCGAGGCTGGACAGAGCCGGCTGCGCCAGCAGATTGCGCATCAGCTTGAAGCCGCGAACCATGCGTTCCATGTCGTCCGGATCGCTAAGGTAGTTGGGGTCAATCAGGGGGGCTGCCATCGGGTCCTTGCTGGCGAGTTCGACGCTGCCGCGGCTGCGCGGGCGCAGAAGGCACAGGTGGCACGAAAAGCCATGCCCGAAGCTGGTGGTACGGCCATGGTTGATCAGCTTGCCGATGACGAAATGCAGTTGCAGGTCTGGAATGTGCTCACCGGGCTGGCTCTTGATGAAGCCACCGGCCTCGGCGAAATTGGTGGTCAGCATGCCGGTGCGCTTGTTTCGCCATTCAAAAATTCCCTGGATGGCACGGGAGACTCCGGTCATCGAGACGCCGAACAGGTCTGTCGCCCTGGGCGCATCGAGCACCTGCACCACGTCAATGTGGTCGTGCAGATTGCGTCCGACGCCGGGAAGGTGGTGCACGCTGGCAACGCCCAGAGCCTCCAGATGCAGCTGCGGGCCGATGCCCGAAAGCATCAGCAACTTGGGCGACTGCAGGGCGCCCGAGCTCAGCAGAACCTCGCGTTGGGCCTTGATCTGCCGCAGTTGGCGGCCCTGCATGAATTCAACGCCGACGGCCCGCTTGCCGTCAAGCAGGATGCGATGCGCCTGCGCGCCTGTCAGTACCTCCAGGTTGGGCCGGGCCAGGTTCGGCTTCAGGTAGGCCTTGGCGGCGCTGAAGCGTTCACCCGCTCTGTGGGTGACCTGGTACATGCCCACACCTTCCTGATCGGCGCCGTTGAAGTCACGGTTGCCGGGAAAGCCCGCCTGCTCGCCCGCCTTGATGAACATGGCGCCAAAGCGACTCGGGCTGCGCAAGTCCATCACGTTGAGTGGACCATTGCTGCCGTGAAAGGCACTGGCACCGCGTTCGTTGTGTTCGGCGCGCCGGAAGTAAGGCAACACCTCGTCGTAGGACCAGCCCGGATTGCCCTGTGCCGCCCAATGGTCGTAATCGGCACGGTGACCCCGGATGTAGATCATGGCATTCACAGAACTGGAGCCGCCGAGCACCTTGCCGCAGGGCTGGTAGCCACGCCGACCACCGAGACCGGCCTGGGGTATGGTGTCAAACTTCCAGTTGTTCTGGCCGGTCTGGGCCATCACAGCCAGGCCGGCGGGGCAGTGAATCATGGCGCTTGTGTCAACACTGCCGGCTTCCAGCAAGGCGACCCGGATGTCCGGATCCTCCGTGAGCCGTGCTGCCAGTACACAACCCGCAGAGCCGCCACCCACGATGATGTAGTCGTACATATTATTTTCCCCCTTCAGAGAGGCATCATCCTGCGCGGGTTCGGTCAAGTCCATTAGCGCAAACCCCAAGCGGAGTTAGAGGCCAGGCACCAGACCCACTTTTTTTCAGGCCCGAACCGGCGGTCTCACAATCAGGCATGATGCAGCCTGAGAACAACGAGGAGCAACATGAAGCTGGCTTTGCTGTCAGACATCCACGCCAATATTCAGGCCTTTGACGCCTGCCTGGCGCATGCCAAAGAGCATGGCGCACAGCAGTTCGCTCTGCTCGGTGATCTGGTTGGTTACGGGGCCGACCCCGCGGCTGTGGTGGAACGGGCCCAGCAACTGGCGGTCGAGGGTGCCCTGCTGGTCAAGGGCAATCACGACCAGTTGGCGGTGGTGCCTCCAGCCAGGGCGGAGACCGTGGGCGATGTCACAGCGGCGTGGACCCATGCGCAGCTCAGCGTCGCGCAACGGGCGTTCCTGCAGGACTTGCCGCTGACACACCAGCTCGGTGCCGTCATGCTGGTGCACGCCAGTGTCCATGAGCCGGCCCTGTGGCACTACGTCTATGACGAGCGGGCCGCTCGTGCCAGTCTGGACGCTGCGAGCACCACGCCCGATGTGCGCTATGTCTTTTGCGGGCATGTGCACCTTCAGACGCTGTATTACCAGGGCGCGGGCTTCGATCTCATGAAGTTCATTCCGACTGCCGGCGTGGCGGTGCCTGTACCCAGGCACCGGCGCTGGCTGGCCACCATCGGGTCTGTCGGGCAGCCGCGCGACCGCAACCCGCAGGCCATGTACGCGGTTTTTGACACCGAGAAACTGCAACTGACGTTCCAGCGTGTTTCCTACGACCACCACTCGGCGGCGGTGGCGATCCGGCAGGCGGCGTTGCCAGCGCTGTTTGCCGACCGGCTGGAGCTGGGGCGATGAAACTGCTTGAGAGCGGCACCGAACTCGACGGTTTCACGATTGAGGAGTGCATCCACTCGGGTGGTATGGCACACATCTACCATGTCCGCTATTCCGAAGGTGCGCGAGACCCGGGCTTTCCACTGGCCATGAAGGTTCCGCGCATGACGGCGGGCGACGGGGCCGAGAACATTGTCAGTTTCGAGGTGGAACACCAGATCATGCAGGTCCTGACCGGCTCCCATGTGCCACGCTTTGTGGCGGCCGGTGACCTGGGCAACGTGCCTTATCTGGTGATGGAGTATGTGGATGGCAAGACGCTGGATTTTTGGCTGGAGGAGGCCGAGCGACCGGGCGTCAAGGGCCTGGCGTTCCTGGGGGCGGCCGTGGCCATTGCGGTGCACAGCCTGCATCAGCAGAACACCTGCCATCTGGACCTCAAGCCTGCCAATGTGATCATCCGCAAGGACGGCAGCGCAGTGCTGCTCGACTTTGGCCTGTCCTGCAATGCGCTGTACCCGGACCTGCTGGCCGAGCAACTGCGCAAGGCAGTGGGTTCACCGGCCTGGATTGCACCGGAACAGGTGGTGGGCGTGCGCGGCGACCCGCGCAGCGATATCTTCGCCGTCGGCGTCATGCTGTACGAACTGGCAACGGGCGAATTGCCATTTGGTGCGCCAAGAACCACCGGTGGCCTGCGCCAGCGCTTGTGGATGGACCCACCCCCGCCGCGCAAGCTCAAGCCCGACTTGCCGGAGTGGATGCAGGAGGTCATTCTGCGCTGCCTGGAACCGGAAGCGGCCAAGCGCTATCCTTCGGCGGCGCATCTGGCGTTTGACCTGCGGCATCCGGAGCAGGTCACTGTCACCGACCGCGGACGCGAGGTTCAGGGCACACGTTTTGGCGTCCATTTCAAGCGCTGGCTGCGCGCCGCAGGCATGCACTACCAGCCCAGCCCCTTGCCTTCGCACCAGATCGATGAAGTGCCTATCGTCATGGTGGCAGTCCCGCACAAGGATGTGAGCGACGCCACGCTGTACTCGTTGCGACAGGCGGTGGCACGTTCCATGGGAACCCGACCCGGCGCCAGACTCGCCTGCGTCACGGTGATTTCCGGCGGGCAGTCCGGATCCTCTGGCGACAGCGGCAGTGAGACCAGCCTGCAGCGCAAGCACATTGCAGCGCTGCGTCAATGGGCGCAACCGCTGGATCTTCCGGGGCAGCAGACCTCCTACCATGTGCTTGAATCGGGCGATGTGGCGCAGGCGTTGGTGAATTACGCGGTGGGCAACGATGTCAGCGTCATCGTCATGGGGGCGGCCACACACGGCCTGAAAATGCAGCGCTTCCTGGCCACTGTACCGATCAAGGTGGCGATGGAGGCCCCTTGCACTGTGATTCTGGTCAAGCAAGCCTTGCCGTTTGAACTTCTCACACAGCAGGCGGCAGCGTTGAAATCCGATCAGAATGAGGATCTGGACGTACCCTTTTGACACCGGTTACCATTGACGTTGTCCCTAGCCGCTATCCATGATGCTTGACTCCATTTCAGTGCCCAATCAGGATCTGCCCAGCCAGGCTGCGTTCGGCAGTGCCATTGCTGCCAACAGCAAGTTCACCGGTCTGTACTGGCCGAGTCCGCCGTTTGCCATTTTCAGCGACGCGGTGCCCTGGACCGAACCCCAGATCTGCGAGATTGAAGACCTGAACGGCGTGGCTCGGGGTTGCCGGCTTGCGATGCTCACGCCAGCGGACAAGACGGCCATGATTTTTGTGCCGAACCGTGCCTCGCCGGGGCGAGTTCACTTTTCGCAGTTTCGGCGACTCACGCTGAAGACGGTGCTATTTCCGGAGGAGAACGTCAGCGACACGGCATTTTCGGACATCTTTGGGCACAGGCCAACGCTGGACTACCAGTTGCAACTGGAAGGCGGGAACGAGGTGACGGGACGCACGGTTGGCTATATCGAAGCCAGCTTTGGGCTGTTCCTGTTTACACCGGTGGATGGTGGCGGTGGCGTGGAGCGCGTGTTCATTCCGCGCGAGGCCTACCAGCGTGTCAATTTTGGCGAACACATTGGTCACTTGCTTGTAGCGCAGCGCTCAGTCACGCGCCAGCAGGTGGAACAGGCGGCCAGTGAG
The DNA here is from genome assembly GCA_903875275.1 of uncultured beta proteobacterium. GTDB lineage: Bacteria > Pseudomonadota > Gammaproteobacteria > Burkholderiales > Burkholderiaceae_C > Rhodoferax. The sequence continues at coordinate 5,194 of CAIQVX010000219.1, forward strand.
CAGAGCAGTCGGCGCAGCCGCAAGCTTGGCGACCATCTGGTCAACGAGGCCATCGTCTCACCCGACCAACTCATGCTGGCCCTGGAACAGCAGTCCAGAATGCCCATGATCCGGGTTGGCGAGGCACTGACACGCCTGGGCTTTATCGACGAGAGACAACTGGCGCAGGCGCTGGAAAAGCAGAAGACAGAACGTTCCGTCCCTCTTGGACAATTGCTGGTCAACATGGGTTTTCTAACCCGGCGCGACCTCAATACCGCGTTGTCACGCAAGATGGGTTATCCGATTGTGGATGTCGGCCATTTCCCGATCGAGGCCGAGGCCTTGCGCACGGTCCCGTTTTCGACGGCAGTGCGGCTGGGCATCATGCCCTTGCTGCTGCGCGACAAGATGCTGGTCATCGCGACCGGTGACCCGACCCGGCGCGACATGCTCGAAGAGCTTGAGTTCATGCTGGAAACGCGCGTCATTGCGACGCTCGGTGACGAACCACAGATTCAGCAGATTCTGAGCGACACCTACGAGAAGTTCGGTCTGCCCAACAGCCCCTTCAGTGCCCCGCAGCAGAACATCGACATCGCGCCTGATGATCTGGCCAGCACCAGCGAATTGCTGCAGAGCATGGAGCAGTCGCAGCATGACCACGAGGAAGTGGAGAGTCAGATCGAGCAATCTGACAACACCCTGGTGCGCCTGATCAACACCATGATCATCGAGGCCCACAACCGGGGCGCCTCCGATATTCACGTCGAAACCCACCCTGGACGGACCAAGACCCGGATCCGTTTTCGCAAGGATGGCGTGCTATCGCATTACCTGGAACTGCCGCACACCTACCGCGCCGCATTGACTGCGCGCCTGAAGATCATGGCCGATCTGGACATCTCGGAGCGGCGCAAGCCACAGGACGGCAAGATCGATTTTTCGAGATTTTCCAACCGGCACAGACTCGAACTGCGCATCGCGACTATTCCCACATCGGGAGGCCTGGAAGACGTCGTGATGCGCTTGCTGTCCTCAGCCAAGCCGATCAGCATGGAGCGCCTCGGGTTGTCGGTGGGCAACCTCATGCAACTGCGGGAGGCAGTCAGCCGTCCCCACGGCATGGTGTTGTGCGTGGGCCCGACCGGTTCCGGCAAGACCACCACCCTGCACTCGATCCTCGGTTATCTCAATACGCCGCAGCGCAAGATCTGGACTGCCGAAGACCCGATTGAAATTTCCCAGCCCGATCTGCGTCAGGTGCAGGTCAATTCAAAAATCGACTGGACTTTTGCAAAGGCGCTGCGCGCCTTCCTGCGGGCGGATCCGGACGTGATCATGGTGGGCGAAATCCGGGACAAGGAAACCGCACAGATTGCCATTGAAGCGTCTCTGACAGGGCACCTGGTGCTGTCTACCCTGCACACGAACAGCGCCGCCGAGACCGTGACCCGACTCATCGACATGGGAATGGACCCGTTCAACTTTGCCGATTCGCTGCTGGCGGTGCTGGCGCAGCGCCTGGTGCGACGGATCTGTCCGGAGTGCCGCAAGGCAGAAGAGGCCACTGAGGCTGTGATTCACGAGTTGCTGGACGATTACCTGCACTCGTTTGCCGACACGGTGCGACCGCAGCGTGAAGAGGTGCGCCAGGAGTGGCTCACCGAGTACGGACACGATGGGCACTTGACGCATTACACTGCGCCGGGCTGCAGTCACTGCCAGGGTACAGGCGTCAGCGGCCGCGCCGGCATGCACGAATTGATGGTGGTGACCCCTGGCTTGCGCCGGCTCATCCAGACCGGTGCCCGACCTGAATTGCTGCAGTTCGAGGGCGTGCAGCATGGCTCGCTGCGAACGCTGCGCCAGGATGGCATCCACAAGGTGCTGAGCGGTCTGATGACGATCGAGGAAGTGCGCGCCAACAGCAATGTATAAGGCCGACCGACACCCGTATCAGGCACTGACACCCGACGTTGTAATGGATGCGCTGGCCAGCGTCGGTCTGTATGGCGATGGTCGACAGCAGGCGCTGAGTTCCTACGAAAACAGGGTCTACCAATTGCATCTGGAAGATGGCA
>CAIQVX010000220.1 GCA_903875275.1 uncultured beta proteobacterium
AAACCAGATGCGCTACCAGGCTGCGCTACGCCCCGACATGGTTCTATTGTAGCGTCTGGCACACCTGTTCCCTCTGAAGAGCCGCATTTTAAGGTTCAAATGAGGGACCGTGAGTGGCGCAGCATTCGATTACATTGTGAGCATGCCTTCGCAACCTCCCCCGCTGGCCTGGCTTGAACCGGGCGAGAGTTTCCCGCCTGTCGATGCCAGTTGGAACGCCGGTTCGCCCGCACCCGGCCTGCTGGCGGCCGGCGGCGCACTCGATGTTGACACTTTGTGCCGTGCTTACCGTCAGGGGATTTTTCCATGGTTCAGCCAGGGCCAGCCTGTCCTCTGGTGGAGTCCGGACCCGAGAATGGTTCTCAAGGTTGATGAGTTTCGCCTGCACCCCTCTTTCAGGAAGGCGCTGCGCAGGTTTGCCAGCACAGACGGGTGTGAAATCCGGATCGATTCGGCGTTTGAGAGTGTGATCAGCGCCTGTTCATCGAGTCCTCGCACCGGACAGGACGGAACCTGGATCGTGCCCGAGATGATTGCCGCCTACTGCGCACTGCACCAAGCTGGTTTTGCCCACAGTGTCGAGACCTGGGTGCAGGGCGAAATGACGGGCGGTCTGTACTGCGTAGGCTTGGGTAAAGCTGTCTTCGGCGAGTCGATGTTCAGCAGATCGAGCGGGGCTTCCAAGCTTGCCTTGGCAGCGCTGGTGTGTTTCTGCCGACACCATGGCGTTGAACAGATCGACTGCCAACAAAACACGGCGCACCTGGCCTCACTTGGCGCACGTGAAATGACGCGCGAACGGTTTTCCGCTCAACTCGCGGCGGCGCTCACCCAAGCGTCACCCGACTGGCGTTTTGAGAACTTATACTGGGACGAACTACTGCGCCTTCAGCCGAAAACCAAGTGACCGATCTCAACGATCTCCCTCTTCAGACGCTTCAGTTTTACACGACGGCCTCCTATGCCTGCAGCTATGTGCCGTCGAGACAGGCCCGGTCACTCGTGGCAACGCCCGGTCATCTGGTCAACACCAGTACCTACTCGGAACTGGTCGGAGCCGGGTTTCGGCGCAGCGGCCTGTTCAGTTACCGACCCTACTGTGATGGCTGTCGCAGTTGCATACCGATCCGGGTTCTGGTCAACCAGTTCAAGGCCGCCCGCAACCAGCGGCGGGCATGGGCAGCGCATAGTGGCCTGCAAGCACGGGTACTGGAACTTGGTTTCCAGGAGGAGCACTACGCCCTTTACCTGCGTTACCAGCATGGCCGGCACGCGGGTGGCGGCATGGATCAGGACAGCGTCAATCAGTACACGCAATTCCTGCTGCAAAGCCGGGTCAATTCGCGCCTGGTCGAGTTCCGGGAGACACTCGCCGATGGCAGTACCGGAGCGCTGAAAATGGTATCAATACTGGATCTGCTGGACGATGGAATCTCATGCGTCTACACATTTTTTGAGCCGGAGCGCGACCGCAGTTTTGGCACTTATGGCATCCTGTGGCAGATCGCACAGGCCAGGGACCTGGGACTGCCCTATGTCTACCTCGGATACTGGGTCGCAGAAAGCCACAAGATGAATTACAAGGCCCGGTTCCGTCCGGCCGAATTTCTTATAGAGGGCAAATGGGCGAGTGACCGTCCTGAAGAATTCGCGTAAACCCGAGGAGCATTTTCCACAAGATAAAATAGACGCAGTAGATCAGGAGTATTCATGAGAAAAGCAGATTCCGGCGCTGGCAACACGCCAACGGTTCAAGTCATTGAGCGCATGTTTACCCTGATTGATGTATTGGCGTCGCGTGAGGAGGCGATTTCTCTCAAGGAGATCAGTGAACGCTCAGGTCTGCATCTGTCGACGACGCACCGCCTGCTCAACGATCTGGCAACCGGGCGCTTTGTGGAACATCCGCAGCCCGGCAGTTACCGCCTTGGCATGCGCCTGCTGGAACTTGGAAATCTGGTAAAGAGCCGGCTCAATGTGCGCGACGCCGCTCTGGCGCCTATGCGCGAACTGCACAAACTGATTCAGCAACCGGTCAACCTGAGCATGCGCCAAGGCGACGAGATTGTCTACGTGGAGCGGACGTACAGCGAGAGATCCGGCATGCAGGTGGTACGTGCCATCGGTGGTCGTGCACCGCTGCACCTGACCTCGGTCGGCAAACTGTTTCTGGCCGCGGACGACCCGCAACGGGTTCGCGCCTACGCGACGCGAACCGGCTTGAGCGGTCATACCAAGAACAGTCTGACGCAGTTACCCGCACTGGAGCGCGAGTTGTCACGCGTTCGGCAACACGGAAACGCGCATGACAATGAAGAACTGGAACTGGGTGTGCGCTGCATGGCCGCTGGCATCTACGACGATCAGGGCACGCTGGTTGCGGGCCTGTCGATTTCCGCGCCAGCCGGGCGTCTTGAAGAAGCCTGGCTCCCAAAACTTCAGGCCACTGCGCGAGAGATTTCAGCAACCCTGGGATATCACCCGGACAACGCACGCAAGGTCTAGGTCTTGCTTTTGCCCGCAATCAGTTGTTCACCAAGCACAATCGCCGCCAATGGCGTCGTGTGCGGTGTGGCGGGCGTTGATTCAACCCAGCGCCTGACGCGCTCGGCATCACCAATACGGCTGAGCCTGCCGGCGGAGTCCAGAAAAACCATGATCAACTTGCGCCCGGCCACTTTTGCCTGCATCACCAGGCACTGACCCGCTTCGGAAATATAGCCGGTCTTTTGCAAACCAATGTCCCAGGACGGATTCTTGACCAGGCGATTGGTATTTCTGTACTGCAACGTTCTGTTGCCAACCGCCACCTGATGCTCAGGTGAGGTAGAGAGTTCACGCAAGGTCGGGTCACCATACGCAACATTGACCAGTTTGACAAGATCCTGTGCACTGGACTGGTTCTTGCTGGAGAGGCCGGTCGGTTCCTCATAATTGGTGTCGTTCATTCCGATCAGCCTGGCCTTGGCGTTCATCAGGCCGACAAAGACCGGCAATCCGCCCGGGTAGCTACGCCCGAGTGCATGGGCGGCGCGGTTTTCGCTGGACATCAAAGCCAGATGCAGCAGTTCGCCCCGTGTCAGCGCTGCTCCTACCCGCAACCGGGAAGTGCTGCCTTTTTCGGTATCCACGTCGGATTGGGTAATGGCAATGACTTCATCCATCGGCAGGCGCGCTTCACTCACGACCAACCCGGTCATCAATTTGGTGAGCGATGCAATGGGCAGTACCGCTTTGTCATTCTTGCTGAACAGCACCTCATTGGTGTCCTGGTCAATGACCAGAGCCACACTGGACCTCAGTTCCAGCGCATCGTGCGCTCGGTGCAAACCGGCGCTTTGACCGAACGAAGGCTTTGCCGGGACTGCAGCCACACGCCTGACTGGCGCGCGCCGACCGGCGACAAAGGTCTTGTTGACCCGCTGTTTGCCAGTTGTTGCAGCTTTTGCCGCTTTGACCTGCTTGGGCGCCGCGCTCGGGGTCTGCGCCGCACTTGCATGCGGCAACGAAACCGACAGGGCCAAAAACGTTAACGCGAAGATTAAAGAAGGTCGGCGCAAAATATTCCCACAGTCGATTTGGTCAGAACACAGCTGGCTGGCTGTTTCCGGAGGTTTGCAAGCGTGCGCCGAGTTTATCCAAAATATCATGCCAAATCAAACAGTTGCGATACTTTCTTCAGGAACAAATTCATGCGGTCACCGCTTAGCCTTGGGCCGCCACACGATCCGCCTTGCTTTGCAGTTTATTGAGCGCACTCAGATAGGCCTTGGCCGACGCGACGATGATGTCCGGGTCGGAGCCAACGCCGTTGACGACGCGGCCGCTGTTCTGTAGCCGCACCGTCACTTCGCCTTGGCTTTCCGTGGAGCCACTGATCGCATTGACCGAATAGAGAACCATCTCGGCACCGCTCTTGACCTGTGCTTCGATGGCTTTGAGGGAAGCGTCCACCGGGCCGTCGCCATCGGAAGCGCTTTTGACCTCCTTGCCGGCTACCGTAAAGACAATGCTGGCCTGCGGGCGCTCCCCGGTTTCGCTGTGCTGCGACAACGAGACAAACCGGTATTGCTCGTTCTCGTTCGTCACGGCCTCGTCGTTGACCAGAGCCAGGATGTCCTCATCAAAGATCTCGCTCTTGCGATCGGCAAGTTCCTTGAATCTGGCAAAGGCGGTATTGATGTCGGCCTCGGCTTCCATCTGAACGCCCAACTCTTGCAGACGCTGTTTGAATGCATTGCGGCCGCTGAGTTTGCCCAGAATGATCTTGTTGTTGCTCCATCCTACGTCCTCGGCACGCATGATCTCGTAGGTGTCACGCGCTTTCAGTACGCCATCCTGATGGATACCCGAGGCATGGGCAAATGCATTGGCTCCCACAACCGCCTTGTTCGGCTGCACCGCAAAGCCCGTCGTCTGGCTGACCATGCGACTAGCGGCCAGGATGTGTCGCGTATCAATCCCCAGATCCAGCCCGAAATAGTCGCGGCGTGTCTTGATCGCCATGACCACCTCTTCCAGGCTGCAATTGCCAGCACGCTCGCCCAGTCCGTTGATGGTGCATTCAACCTGGCGCGCACCACCAATTTTCACACCGGCCAGGGAATTGGCCACCGCCATACCCAGGTCGTTGTGGCAATGGACAGACCAGACCGCCCGGTCGGCATTGGGAACACGCTGGCGCAGATTCTTGATGAAGTTGCCATACAACTCGGGTATGGCGTAACCCACGGTATCAGGCACATTGATGGTGGTGGCGCCTTCGTTGATCACAGCTTCAATGACACGGCACAGAAAGTCGGGGTCGCTGCGGTAGGCATCTTCCGGGCTGAACTCGACGTCGGAGACCAGGTTTCGGGCAAAGCGCACCGCCAGTTTGGCCTGTTCAAACACCTGGTCCGGTGTCATGCGCAGCTTCTTCTCCATATGCAGTTCGGACGTTGCAATGAAAGTGTGAATGCGCGCACTGTTGGCACCTTTGAGCGCTTCGGCAGCGCGCGCGATGTCACGGTCATTGGCACGCGACAGAGAGCACACGGTTGAGTCCTTGATGGCATTGGCAATCAGTTGCACCGCCTCAAAGTCGCCATTTGAACTGGCGGCAAACCCGGCCTCAATCACGTCCACTTTCAGACGCTCCAGTTGCCGCGCTATGCGCAACTTCTCGTCCTTGTTCATCGAAGCGCCCGGCGACTGCTCTCCGTCACGCAGGGTGGTATCGAAAATCACTAGTTTGTCGGTCATCTGGCTTCTCCGGTATTGTCAAAACTGGCGCACAAAAAAAAAGCCCGCTGCGACTGCATGCGGGCTTCTGGTTGGGATAAGCGCGTGCGCTACCAACTCCGCCCGTGTGGCGTTAGCAGTAGCGCTAGCGAAATCTGTTTCATGCCGTCAATGTACCACAAGTTTTTCACATCACTTGTGCAGGCCGCGTTCGTCCGGCTCGTCGGTTGAAGTACTGATCACACTGGTTTGCTGACCCTTGGCTTTGCGCCAGAGGTAGATGACATAACCGCTGAGTCCGTAGACGACAAACAGGCCAAACATGACGATAGGCGGATCAATATTGATGGCGGCAATGCCCAGTACGATCAAAACGATAACGACAAAGGGCACACTTTTCTTCATGTGCACATCCTTGAAACTGTAAAAAGGTACGTTGGTCACCATGCTCAAACCAGCGTACAGGGCCATGGCAAACATGGGCCAGGCCACACTGGAACCCTTGAGCCCCATGTCGTTGACAACCCAGATGAAGCCAGCAACCAGTGCTGCCGCCGCCGGTGACGGCAAACCCTGGAAATAGCGCTTGTCGACAACCCCCGTGTTGACATTGAATCTGGCCAGGCGCAGGGCGGCGCAGGCGCAATAGACAAAGGCTGCAATCCAGCCCCAGCGCCCAAGCCCCTGCAGAGCCCAGACGTAGGAAATGATGGCTGGCGCTGCGCCAAAGGAAACCATGTCGGAGAGCGAGTCCATCTGCTCGCCAAAAGCGCTCTGTGTATTGGTCATGCGCGCCACGCGCCCGTCAAGACTGTCGAGCACCATGGCACAGAAAATGCCCACCGCCGCCAGGTCAAAATGGCCGTTGATCGCCATCACAATGGCATAAAACCCGCCAAAAAGTGCCGCCAGAGTAAAGAGATTGGGCAGCACATAAATGCCTTTGCGGCGCTTTGTGACGATCACATCATTGCCTTGCGCAAAGTCTGTTTCTTTCCCGTCATGCATAGAATTGGCCTCCAGCGTCACATAGTAACAAAGGCCACCGAAGTGGCCTTTTCATCAGGAAAATTTCCGTCTAGTTGCGTGTCTGGTCAACCAGCTTGTTCTTCTTGATCCAGGGCATCATAGCGCGCAGTTTTTCACCCACCTGTTCGATCTGATGCTCGGACATCAGCCGCCGGCGACTGAGCAGCGTCGGTGCGCCGGCCTTGTTTTCCAGAATGAAGCTCTTGGCGTACTCGCCGCTCTGAATATCCTTCAGGCAAAGGCGCATGGCGTCTTTGGTGGCTGCCGTGATGATCTTCGGTCCGGTCACATACTCGCCGTACTCGGCGTTGTTTGAAATGGAGTAGTTCATGTTGGCGATGCCGCCTTCATAAATCATGTCCACAATCAGCTTGAGTTCATGCAGGCACTCAAAGTAGGCCATCTCGGGTGCGTAGCCCGCTTCGGTCAGGGTCTCGAACCCGGCCTTGATCAGTTCCACCGTACCGCCGCACAGGACAGCCTGCTCACCAAAGAGGTCGGTCTCGGTTTCCTCGCGGAAACTTGTTTCGATGATGCCGGCCTTGCCGCCACCGTTGGCCATGGCATAGCTCAGCGCCAGATCGCGCGTGCGACCCGACTTGTCCTGATGGATGGCGATCAGTTGTGGCACGCCACCGCCCTGCACATACGTGCCGCGTACGGTATGGCCAGGCGCCTTCGGGGCCACCATCCAGACATCCAGATCGGCCCTTGGCGTCACCAGGCCGTAGTGAATATTGAATCCATGTGCAAACACCAGAGAAGCGCCTTGCTTGATGTTGGGCTCGATGTCGTTGCTGTAAACAGAACCAATCTGCTCGTCAGGTAGCAGGATCATGACCACGTCGGCCGCCTTGACTGCGGCGCCAACTTCGGCCACCTGCAGCCCGGCTTTTTCGACTTTGGCCCAGGAAGCACCGCCCTTGCGCAGGCCGACCACAACTTTGACGCCACTGTCGTTCAGGTTCTGGGCATGGGCATGGCCCTGGCTGCCGTAACCGATGATGGCAACCGTTTTGCCCTTGATGAGACTGAGGTCACAGTCCTTGTCGTAATAAACCTTCATGCTTCTCTCCGTTGTAAAAAATCAAACCCGCAAAATACGCTCGCCACGACCAATGCCGCTGGGTCCGGTACGAACCGTCTCCAGAATGGCGCCGCGCTCGATCGACTCCAGAAAGGCGTCGTTCTTCTCCTGGTTACCCGTCAGTTCGATGGTGTAGCTCTTCTCGGTCACGTCGATGATCCGGCCTCGAAAGATGTCAGCCATGCGCTTCATCTCTTCGCGCTCCTTGCCGACTGCCCGCACCTTGACCATCATCAGTTCGCGTTCGGTGTAGGCGCCTTCGGTCAGATCAACCACTTTGACCACCTCGATCAGGCGGTTCAGGTGCTTGGTGATCTGCTCGATCACTTCGTCTGACCCGTTGGTCTGGATTGTCATCCGGGACAGGCTCGGATCCTCGGTCGGCGCGACCGTCAGCGACTCGATGTTGTAGCCGCGCGCAGAGAAAAGTCCGACCACACGCGACAGGGCACCGGGCTCGTTCTCCAGCAATACTGCGATGATGTGTTTCATGGTTAGAGATCCTCCGAACCCAGCAACATTTCGGTAATGCCGCTTCCTGCTCGCACCATGGGAAACACGTTTTCCGTGGGATCGGTACGGAAATCCATGAAGACGGTCCGATCCTTCAACTTGCGCGCCTCACGCAAGGCGGGCTCCACGTCCTGCGCCCGCTCGATCAGCATGCCGACATGGCCATAGGCCTCGGCCAGCTTGACGAAATCGGGCAAGGCGTCCATGTAGCTGTGACTGTAGCGACCCTCGTACTCCACTTCCTGCCATTGGCGAACCATGCCGAGGTACCGGTTGTTGAGTGAGACGATCTTGATCGGCGTGTTGTACTGCAGGCAGGTCGAGAGTTCCTGAATGCACATCTGAACCGAGCCGTCGCCAGTAATGCAGAAGACCTCACTCTCAGGTCGACCCAATTTGATTCCCATGGCGTAGGGAATACCCACACCCATGGTGCCCAGACCGCCGGAATTGATCCAGCGGCGCGGCTCATCGAATCGATAGTACTGGGCGGCCCACATCTGGTGCTGGCCCACGTCTGAGGTGATGTAGGTATCCGCATCTTTGGTCATGTTCCAGATCGTCTCGATGACGTACTGCGGCTTGATCACATTATTGGTGCCGGGATCGTACTTCAGGCAGTCACGCTTGCGCCAGCTTTCAATGGTGTCCCACCAGGTCGCCAGGGCCTGACCGTCAGGCCTGACCGTCGTTTCCCTGATCATGGCAATCATCTCGGTCAGAACTTCCTTGACATCACCCACAATCGGAATGTCCACCTTGACGCGCTTGGAAATGCTGGATGGATCGATGTCGATGTGGATGATCTTGCGCTCGTTCTGGGCAAAGTGCTTGGGGTTGCCAATGACGCGGTCATCAAAGCGTGCACCCACCGCCAGAAGCACGTCGCAATGTTGCATGGCGTTGTTCGCTTCCACAGTACCGTGCATGCCGAGCATGCCCAGGAACTTGCGGTCGCTCGCCGGGTAGGCACCCAGGCCCATCAGCGTATTGGTGCAGGGATAACCGAGCATGTCCACCAAGGTGCGCAGTTCAGCCGAGGCGTTGCTCAGGACCACACCGCCGCCAGTGTAGATGTAGGGCCGTTTGGCCGCCAGAAGCAATTGCAGCGCCTTGCGGATCTGGCCACCATGGCCTTTGCGAACCGGGTTGTAGGATCGCATTTCCACAGTATCGGGGTAGCCTGAATAGGGCACCTTCTTGAAGGACACATCTTTCGGAATGTCCACCACCACCGGGCCGGGACGTCCACTTCGAGCAATGTGAAAGGCCTTTTTCATGGTTTCGGCCAGGTCACGGGCATCCTTCACCAGAAAATTATGCTTCACCACCGGGCGTGTGATGCCAACGGCGTCGCACTCCTGGAAGGCATCGAGCCCGATGGCGTGCGTTGGCACCTGACCGGTAACAATCACCATTGGAATGCTGTCCATATAGGCGGTGGCGATGCCGGTCACGGCATTGGTAACGCCGGGCCCGGAAGTGACCAGTGCGACCCCGACTTCGCCAGTGGCCCGGGCATAACCGTCGGCCGCATGCACCGCCGCCTGCTCATGGCGCACCAAAATGTGCTGAATGGTGCTCTGCTTGTAAAAAGCGTCATAGATGTGAAGCACGGCCCCGCCAGGGTAACCCCAGATGTACTTCACGCCCTCGGCCTGAAGGGCCTTGACGAGAATTTCGGCGCCACGCAGTTCCTGCCCGCTCATGGTCGCCGCGGGCACTTTGCCTGGACTGCTTGCAGCAGGCACGGAAGCGATTTCAGCCTTAGATATTTTCATGATGAACCTTTGCGAATTTCTCTGACGAAAAACCTTGGGTGCTCCTTCACAAACGCTTGTGGCGCTACGTCGGAACTTAGAGCCAAAGCCATAGACGCAATGCTTCTTGCGCCGGACCATGACCCGTTTGCCTTTTGATTTGCAGGCAGCATTATGACACTGCTCCCGCCAAGCCACCCAGGCAGGCAGAAACTTTCAATCCCGATGCCATAATTCGCCCCAGTTCACTCACTATCGTGCATCCCGTGGCCAACATCAGGCAGACAAACTCCATCGCCGCTGCAAGGCGTACACCTCTTGGCAACTGAACAAGAACTTTCCGATTTCTTGAAGAGCGTGGAAAAGCGCGCCTTCAAGCGCTCGGTGTACCACGTTCGCAACGACGAGTCGGCACTTGACATCGTGCAGGACAGCATGATGAAACTGGCCGAGCACTATGGTCACAAGCCCCCGGCCGAATTGCCGATGCTGTTTCAGCGAATTCTGTCCAATTGCACTTTGGACTGGTTTCGGCGGCAGAAGACAAAGAACGCCCTGTTCTCGAACCTGAGTGACTTCGAATCAGGGGTCGAAGACGGGGAATTCGATCTCCTGGGGACTTTGAATGCCCAAACCGACTCTGACCAGGCGGAAAACCCGGAGACCTCGGCAGAACGGGCACAAACCTTGCATGCGATTGAAAGCGAGATCCAGGAACTACCGGGCCGTCAACGGGAGGCCTTCCTCATGCGTTACTGGGAGGAACTGGACGTGGCAGAGACTGCCGCGGCCATGGGTTGTTCGGAGGGCAGTGTCAAGACTCACTGCTCAAGGGCGGTCCAGGCCCTCGGTAAAGCCTTGAGGGCAAAGGGAATAACACTATGACCAATTCGCATCATTATCAGAATTTGCTTGCACAGGATCGTTTCGGATTGCAGATCGCCGCGCGCCTGTCTGACGCCGCTGACGAACTGCCCTACGACATTTCCGAAAGACTGCGCGCCGCCAGAACACGTGCTATGGGCAAGAGAAAAGTGGTCGCGCAGACGGCCAGCAGCATCACGCGTTCGGGCACCTCCGCGGCGCTCACTTTCGGCACTGAGCACCTCAACTGGTGGGATCGTGTCGCGGCGGCAGCTCCGTTGTTGGCACTGGTTCTGGGTTTGATCGCAATCAACGTGATCCAGAATGACAAGCGCGCCGATGAAATTGCCGAGATTGACGCCGCATTGCTGACCGACGACCTGCCTCCGGCTGCCTACACGGACCCCGGCTTCACACAATTTCTCAAGAGCAGAGTTGGACAGAATTGAGAGTCAGGACATGACCATGTTCATGCGCAACTCCAATTCGAATTGTTTCACCTGGCGAGTCGGCGCACTGATCAGTAGCGCGGCCTTTTTCTTCCTGGCAGCGCTGAGCATGCCCGCCTCCTGCGCCCTGGCCCAAACTGTCGCTCCGACAAAGCCTTCCAGCGCCGTGCCCACCGCAAAAAATCCGGTGATCGCTGCGAGTGCCTCCAAGCCGACCTGGCAGGACCTGACTCCAGTGCAGCAGGTGTCACTCAAGCCCCTGGCGGCGAATTGGAACACCCTGGGCGCATCTCAAAAGCGCAAATGGATCGCACTGGCGCAGAATTACGCCAGCCTCGCGCCAACCGAACAGGCCAAACTTCACAGCCGCATGAGTGAATGGGTGTCGCTGAGTCAACAGCAGCGGGCCCAGGCCAGGTTGAATTTTGCGCAGGCAAAGCAGCTCACACCGGACCAGAAGTCGGCCAACTGGAAGGCCTATCAGGAACTCAGCCCACAGGAGCGGCAAAAGCTCGCTACCGCAGCAGTGACAAAGCCGATGGGTGCTGCAGCAGCGGCCAAACCCGTGGCCGCACAAAAGCTGGCGCAGGTTCCGGTGACCCGGCATAACCCCAGGGCAACGCCAAAGATGGCAGCCTCGGCTCAGTCACTTAACCACAACACCTTGCTGCCGCAAAACCGGCCAGCGCTCGAATCTGACGCAACCCAGAAGAACTGAGCAGCGCTGTAGTTGCCCCCATGATTGCCGACTTCAAGACACCAAGCCTGGCGCGCCGCATGGCTTGCTGGCTGTACGAGGGCGTGCTGATGTTTGGCGTGGTGTTCATGGCCGGCTATCTGTTTGGCACTTTGACCCAGACCCGCGATCCGACCGAAAACCGCCATGCCCTGCAGGCCTTCATATTCGTTGTGGCGGGTATCTATTTCGTCTGGTTCTGGGCCAAAGGCCAGACCCTGGCCATGAAAACCTGGCATATCACGGTGCTGGACCTAGACGGACAGCCCCTGAGCCAGCAACGGGCCCTGCTTCGCTACCTGCTGTGCTGGCTCTGGTTTGTTCCTGCGCTGGCGGCGCAGGCCCCGTTTCAATTGTCCGCGCCTGCGGCAACCCTCGTCTCCCTGGGGTGGGTGGTGATCTGGGCCATGCTGAGTCTGCTGCACCCACGGCGGCAGTTCTGGCACGATGCTTTGGCCCGAACCCAGCTGGTTTCAACGCCACCCCTAAAATCCTGAAGACCATGCCCCCAGCTTTCACCGTCTGCGTCTATTGCGGCTCCCGAGCCGGCCTGAACCCCGAATTTGCCAAGGCCGCGCAGCAAGTCGGCAGTTGGATCGGCCACCACGGCGGACAACTGGTTTATGGTGGCGGCAGGAGTGGCTTGATGGGACTGGTGGCCGACGCCGCACTCGCCGCTGGTGCTCCTGTGATAGGTGTCATTCCCCAGGCGCTTGTGGACAGGGAATGCGCCCATCGGGGATGCACCGAGCTTCACATCGTCGACACCATGCACGAACGCAAACGCATGATGGCGGAGCAGGCCGATGCTTTCCTGGCGCTGCCTGGCGGCATCGGAACCTTTGAAGAACTGTTTGAAGTCTGGACCTGGCGTCAGCTCGGCTACCACGACAAACCCATTGGGCTTCTCAACACGGCCGGCTATTACGACAAGCTGCTTGATTTCCTTGGTAGCTCAACGTCACAGGATTTCATGGGAAGCTGGCAGATGGGGCTGATGCGCTCCGCCACAGATGCTCCTGAACTGCTTGCTGAATTGGTCAGCGCCGCCGGCATGTCGCCCGCACCCCGGCTGGACCGGATTTAGACGGCCGACTCGTCCTGTTCGCCGGTGCGGATGCGCACGACACGCTCGACACTGGTCACAAAGATCTTGCCGTCACCAATCTTGCCGGTATGTGCCGCCTTGACGATGGCGTCCACACAACGGTCCAGGTCCTGCGTCTTGACCACCACTTCGACCTTGACCTTGGGCAGAAAATCCACCACGTACTCGGCGCCACGGTAGAGTTCGGTATGACCTTTTTGGCGACCAAAACCCTTGACCTCGGTGACCGTCAAGCCGGTCACCCCGCATTCGGCCAGTGCTTCCCGAACCTCTTCGAGTTTGAAGGGTTTGACGATGGCGGTAATCTGTTTCATGTCGGCGTTCCTTTAGTCTGTCGGCAAAGCTGATCGAATTATCACGCTCGAAACCGGTTGGTAATAGGATAACGCCAATCCTTGCCAAAACTGCGGTGTGTCACACGAATGCCCACAGGTGCCTGTCGGCGCTTGTACTCGTTGATCTTGATCAGACGCGTCACTTTCTCCACATCGGCGCGCTCAAAACCGGCGGCCACGATGCTTTCGATACTCTGGTCATTCTCCATGTAGCGCTCCAGAATGGCATCGAGCACCTCATAGGGCGGCAGGCTGTCCTGATCCTTCTGATCCGGCCGCAACTCTGCGCTGGGGGGGCGCGTGATGATGCGCTCCGGAATCGGTTCGCTCCCGGTGCCGTAAGGGTCGTTGGCGTTGCGCCACCGTGCCAGGCGGAACACCGTCGTCTTCGCCAGATCCTTGATCACCGCAAAACCGCCTGCCATATCCCCGTACAGCGTGCAGTAGCCGGTGGCCATTTCAGACTTGTTTCCGGTGGTCAGGACAATGCTGCCGAATTTGTTGCTCAGCGCCATCAGAAGCGTGCCCCGGATGCGGGCCTGGATGTTCTCCTCGGTCGCATCTTCCGGGCGCCCCTGGAACTCAGTCGCCAATGAAGTCTTGAAGGCTTCAAACTCGGGCACGATGGAAATCTCGTCGTAACGCACCCCCAGTCGCTGCGCCATCGCACGCGCGTCGATCCAGCTGATATCTGCCGTGTACGGCGAGGGCATCATCACGCTACGCACCCGGTCTTTGCCCAGTGCATCGACGGCCACAGCCAGCACCAGGGCTGAATCGATGCCGCCCGACAGACCCAGTACAACACTCGGGAATCCGTTCTTGCCGATGTAGTCACGCACACCCAGCACCAACGCGTCCCACAGTTGCGCATCACTCGAACGCTCCGGCGCCACCGCCCCCGTCAAGCACAACCCTGCCGGCTCACGAGTCACCTGCACAAAAAAGCGGTCTTCAACAAAACTGGGAGCCCGGGCCACCACGGCCCCATCCGCACCGAGTGCAAACGAATGCCCCTCAAACACGACTTCATCCTGTCCCCCGACGAGATGGGCATAGACCAGTGGCAAGCCACAGTCCAGCACCCTCTCGCGCATCATCAGTTCGCGCTCATTACCCTTGCCAAGGTGAAAAGGGGAGGCATTGATGACGGCCAGCATCTCGGCGCCGGCCTGCCTGCTGAGCCGGGCGGGTGCCTCGAACCAGGCGTCTTCGCAGATCAGCAATCCCACCTTGACCTTCGCCCCCACAGCACCCGCCTCAAATACACAAACACCCTGACCTGGCGTAAAGTAGCGCCGCTCGTCAAAGACCTGGTAATTGGGAAGTTCCCGCTTGGCGTAGGTGGCCAGTACCGCCCCCTCACAAATCACGCTGGCTGCGTTGTGCCTGTTCTGGACTGCCACGGAACGGGTACGGCTGTCGCCGCCACTGGGATGTCCGACCACCACCGTCAGGTCTTTTAACCCGGCCAGCTCCCGGGCCACTGCTTTCACGGCATCATCGCAGGCAGCAATGAAGGAAGGGCGCAGAAACAGGTCCTCGGCGGCATAACCACAGATGGAAAGCTCCGGCGTCAGCACAAGGCGTGCACCGTCAGCGTATGCTGAACGCGCCGCGGCAATGATTTTTTGCGAATTTCCGGGCAGGTCGCCCACCACGAGATTGAGTTGGGCAACGCAGATGTTGAGTGTCATGGACCGCAGTGATGGATGAAATGGGAAACCAGTGAAGCGCAAGTCGAATGATTATGTCATTGAGGTGCTGGACTCGCCCGCACTGATCGGCGCGGCGCAGTGGAACGAGCTGCTGCGCTTGCAAAGCGAGCCAAGCCCCTTCCTGCGTCACGAGTACCTGCACGCCTTGCACGCCAGCGGCAGCGCCACACCCGAGACCGGCTGGGCGCCACGCTTCATCACGATGCGGCAAGACGGCAGCCTGGTGGCCGCTTGCGCTCTGTACCTCAAGGCCCACTCCTATGGCGAGTACGTGTTTGACCACGCGTGGGCCAGGGCGTACGCGCAGCACGGCCTGGACTACTACCCCAAAGCCCTGGTGGCTGTGCCGTTCACACCCGTGCCGGGATCGCGTTTGCTGGCGCGCAGTGAAACTGATCGCTTGTTGCTGTTGCAAGCTCTGATCGAATGGTGCAAGGCCGAGCAACTGTCGTCTCTGCACCTGCTGTTTTGCAGCATCGACGATCTGCAGGCGTGCGAGCAAGCGGGTCTCATGCTGCGCCACACAGTGCAATTCCACTGGAAAAACAATAACTATCGGGACTTCGAAGATTTTTTGGCCTCCCTGTCGCAGGACAAGCGCAAGAAGATCCGTCAGGAGCGGCGCAAGGTGGCCGATGCAGGCGTGACGTTTCGCTGTTGCGTCGGCACAGACATTGCTCTGCAGGACTGGGATTTTTTCTACCTCTGCTACGAACGAACCTATCTGGAGCATGGCAATGCGCCCTACCTGAGTCGGGAATTTTTCCGCATGATGGCCAGCAGCATGCCCGCAAACTGGTTGCTGTTCATCGCAGTTCGCGAGGGACGCAACATTGCCGCGAGTCTGATTGCCATCACCCCACTCGACTCTGGCAGCGCTGCCTATGGCCGATACTGGGGAGCACTCGAACGCGTCGACTGTCTGCACTTTGAAGCCTGTTACTACCAGCCACTGGAGTGGTGCATCACGCAAAGCTACCAGCGATTTGAAGGAGGTGCGCAGGGTGAACACAAAATGGCACGCGCCCTGCTGCCGGTGCAGACCAGCAGCGCACACTGGTTGGCACAACCCGCTTTTGCCGCCGCGGTCGAGCGCTTTCTGGAGCGCGAGAGCCAGGGCATTGGGACGTATCTGCAGGACCTTGGAAGGCGCAGTCCTTTCAGGACCGGGACCGGCCCGGATCCATCGCAAGACAGCGGTGCAAGTTAAACTGTCCCGGGACACCACAAGCACTGCAATGCGCCCACAGGAACTTGCACACCATGGCGACAAAATTAAAAAGCGAGATTGACCGTCACCACCCTGCTCCCAGTCCATGGCTGATTGCCATGGAGTTCCGCGCGCTGTGGGAACTGGGGTCGGTGCTGCCGGCCTGGCCGTTTCTGCGCAATGCACCGGCCGGCGATGGCCATCCTGTGATCGTCTTTCCCGGGCTGTCTGCCAGCGACGGATCAACGATGCCGATGCGTGGTTTCCTGGAGAGTCTGGGCCATGACATGTCAGGCTGGAACCAGGGATTCAACTTCGGGCCGCGGGCTGGTGTGCTGCAGGCGGCCAAGCAACAGGTGTTGGACACCTGTCAGGTGACCGGCCGCAAAGTCAGCCTGATTGGGTGGAGCCTGGGCGGCATCTACGCCAGAGAACTGGCCAAGGAGTTGCCCGACTGTGTACGCAGCGTCATCACCATGGGCACGCCTTTTGCCGGCTCGCATCACAGCACCAACGCCTGGCGGCTATATGAGCTCACCAGCGGACGTGACATCCATGCCGAGGTCGCTCAGTTTGACTTGCCGGCGCCGCCGCCCGTCCCCACCACGTCGATCTACTCGCGCACGGACGGCGTCGTGTCATGGCCCGCCAGTATCCAGACACCCAGTCGCGTCAACCCTCACACCGAGAATCTGGAAGTCATTGCCAGCCACATTGGCCTGGGTCTGAATCCCAGCACCTGGTGGGCGATCGCAGACCGACTCTCGCAGCCCGAAGGCCAGTGGAAACCGTTTGAGCGCAAGCGCGGCTTGCACGGCAGGATCTTTCCCGACCCGGCACGCTGATCGACCTGTGAAGGCGATCCCGCAACTTGTGTCTGCGAGAACTTCAGGGATGCAGCTTCTTGTAATTGGCAATGCCGTCCATGATTTCGGCGTGCGCCGACTGAGGACCTTCCCAGCCCAGAATCTTGACCCACTTGTTGACTTCGAGGTCCTTGTAGTGCTCAAAGAAGTGGGCAATGGTCTTCAGGCGCACCGGGCTCAGGTCTTCGGGTTTCTGCCAGCGCGTGTAAAGTGACAGGATTTTGTCGATCGGCACCGCCAGCACTTTGCCGTCCATGCCGGCTTCATCTTCCATCTTCAGGATGCCAATGGCGCGGCAGGTCACTACCACGCCCGGAATCAGCGGTACCGGCGTGATGACCAGCACATCCACCGGATCGCCATCACCTGAAATCGTCTTGGGCACGTAGCCGTAGTTGGTCGGGTAATGCATGGCCGTGCTCATGAAACGGTCCACAAAAATTGCCCCGGTCGCCTTGTCCACCTCGTACTTCACCGGATCGGCATTCATGGGAATTTCGATGATCACGTTGAACGCATCAGGGACCTTGGTGCCGGGGGTGACGTTGTCGAGGGACATAAGAACTCTCTTTGATTACGGTGAATAAGTGAATGCTGGGCAGTATTAACCCATTTTTTTCTGACGCAGATCATACAAACAGGTTCGAAATGGCCGTTTTTCAAGTTAAAGTCCGGCGGTTGGCCAATCGTCTCCTCGGCACCATCGTTGTGCTGTCGTTGCGAGGAAGCAACGCAGCTGGGGCAACGCTGACGTTGCACCCTCCCAAGCGAAACAACACTGAAGGAGATTCATATGACGGGCAACTCAGCGCTCATTTTGGCGCTTGTATGCGGGTTCATTGCCGTGGCTTACGGTTTTTGGGCGCGCAGCTGGATTCTTTCCCAGGACGCGGGTAACGCCCGCATGCAAGAAATTGCGGCTGCCATTCAGACCGGTGCCGCGGCCTACCTGGCGCGGCAATACAAGACCATCGCCATGGTGGGCGTGGTTCTGACCATCCTGATCGCCGTGTTTCTCGACTCCCTGAGCGCGGTCGGCTTCGTCGTCGGGGCGGTTCTCTCAGGTGCCTGCGGCTTCATCGGCATGAACGTGTCGGTGCGTGCCAACGTGCGCACCGCTCAGGCCGCCACCAAGGGCATTGGCCCGGCACTCGACGTCGCGTTTCGCGGCGGCGCAATCACCGGCATGCTGGTGGTTGGACTGGGCCTGCTGGGTGTAACCGGCTTTTACTGGTTTTTAGTCGGAAATGGCAACCTGACCCCCGACAAGAATCTGGCGCAGATGCTTAACCCGCTGATCGGCTTCGCATTTGGCTCGTCCCTGATTTCCATCTTCGCGCGTTTGGGCGGAGGCATATTTACCAAGGGCGCAGACGTAGGCGCAGACCTGGTGGGCAAGGTTGAAGCTGGCATTCCCGAAGATGACCCGCGTAACCCGGCCGTGATTGCCGACAACGTCGGTGACAACGTTGGTGACTGCGCTGGCATGGCTGCCGACCTGTTCGAAACCTACGCGGTTACGCTCATTGCCACGATGGTGCTGGGTGCGCTGATGGTCACCGGCGCTGGGACCAGTGCCGTGGTGTATCCGCTGGCGCTGGGTGCAGTTTCCATTGTGGCCTCCATTGTTGGATGCTTCTTTGTTAAAGCCTCCCCTGGCATGACCAACGTGATGCCCGCGCTGTACAAGGGTCTGGCGGTGGCAGGCGGCCTGTCTCTGGTGGCGTTTTTCTTTGTCACACAAAACATGCTGCCCCCCACTATGTCGCTGGCGGACGGAAAAACCATCAGCAGCATGAACCTGTTTTGGGCCTGCTCCGTCGGCCTGATTCTGACCGCCGCACTGGTCTGGATTACCGAGTACTACACCGGCACCCAGTACAAACCGGTTCAGCACATTGCTGAGGCGTCCACCACCGGGCATGGCACTAACATCATTGCCGGCCTGGGTGTTTCCATGCGCTCGACAGCCTGGCCTGTCATGTTTGTTTGTGTGGCGATCTACACCGCCTACGGTCTCGCCGGCCTGTACGGCATTGCCATTGCTGCCACCTCCATGCTGAGCATGGCTGGTATTGTGGTGGCGCTGGATGCCTACGGCCCAATCACCGACAACGCCGGGGGCATTGCAGAAATGTCTGAAATGCCCAAGAGCGTTCGCGACATTACCGACCCGCTGGATGCCGTGGGCAACACCACCAAGGCCGTAACCAAAGGCTACGCCATCGGTTCAGCGGGTCTGGCCGCCCTGGTGCTGTTTGCCGACTACACCCACAAGCTCGAAGGCCTGGGTGCCCACATCACGTTCGACCTGAGCAACCCCAAGGTCATCATTGGACTGTTCATTGGCGGCATG
>CAIQVX010000221.1 GCA_903875275.1 uncultured beta proteobacterium
ACTGCGCTTCAGGTGCTTCGCCAGCCTTACCGGTGTAATGAGCCGGGGGTATTGAGAGGAAGTCTGCATGCAAAATAGTCTACTGAAACCCAAAGCCATCAACGTCGAGCATCTTTCCGCCCATCGCGCCAAAGTGGCTTTGGAGCCGTTTGAGCGCGGCTATGGACACACCCTTGGCAATGCCTTGCGCCGGGTATTGCTGTCGTCCATGCCGGGTTATGCGGCGACCGAGGTCACCATCGCGGGCGTGCTCCATGAATACTCCTCGATCGACGGTGTGCAAGAGGACGTCGTCAACATTCTGCTCAATCTCAAGGGTGTGGTGTTCAAGCTCCATAATCGCGAAGAAGTCACGCTAAGCCTGCGCAAGGACGGTGAAGGCCCGGTGACTGCCAGCGACATCCAGACCCCCCACGACGTTGAGATTGTCAACCCCGAGCATGTGATCGCCCACCTCTCGCAGGGCGGCAAGCTTGACATGCAGATCAAGGTGGAAAAGGGACGCGGTTACGTGCCGGGTACCATGCGCCGCCACGGTGATGAGCCTACCAAGTCGATTGGCCGGATCGTGCTCGACGCTTCCTTTTCTCCGGTCAAGCGCGTCAGCTACACGGTGGAGAGTGCGCGTGTCGAGCAGCGTACCGACCTCGACAAGCTGGTGGTTGACATCGAGACCAATGGCGCCATTTCGGCTGAGGAGGCGGTTCGCGCATCGGCCAGAATTCTGGTTGAACAACTTGCCGTTTTTGCACAGCTTGAAGGCACCGAACTGGCCGCCTTTGACGCTCCAGCGCCGCGTGGCAGCACACAGTTCGACCCGATTCTGCTGCGTCCGGTGGACGAACTGGAACTGACGGTTCGCTCGGCCAACTGCCTGAAGGCAGAAAACATCTATTACATCGGTGATCTGATTCAGCGCACCGAAAACGAGCTCTTGAAGACGCCGAACCTGGGTCGCAAGTCGCTCAATGAAATCAAGGAAGTTCTGGCTTCACGCGGACTGACTTTGGGTATGAAGCTCGAAAGCTGGCCACCAGCCGCACTTGAAAAGCGTTAGATCTTGAGCCTGTAAAGGCTCTGGACGCCACGGGCAGTACCTGACACGGCTGCCCGCCAATAATGAAAGGAAAACACCATGCGTCACGGACACGGATTACGTAAACTTAATCGCACCAGCGAGCACCGCCTGGCGATGCTGCGCAACATGATGAACTCGCTCATCGCGCACGAAGTCATCAAGACCACCCTGCCAAAGGCCAAGGAACTGCGCCGAGTGGTCGAGCCCATGATCACCCTGGCTAAAGAGGCCACCGTGGCCAATCGCCGTCTGGCGTTTGACCGGTTGCGTGATCGCGACAGCGTGGTCAAGCTTTTCAATGAACTGGGCCCACGCTTCCAGAGCCGTCCAGGTGGCTACACACGCATCCTGAAAATGGGTTTCCGCGTCGGTGACAACGCTCCGATGGCTCTGGTTGAACTGGTTGACCGTCCGGCCGAAATTGAAGTGCCCGCCGGTGAGCCGGAAAGCACCTGATAGAGTACAATAGACACATACCGCGCGATGGAGCAGTCTGGTAGCTCGTTGGGCTCATAACCCAAAGGTCGCAGGTTCAAATCCTGCTCGCGCAACCAAAAAAAATAGCAAAATTAGCTGTTAGCAAGTGCCCACTTAATGTGGGCACATTGCTTTCTGACGCACTCTGATGCCTACGTGGTCAGGTCGCTTGCTAGCGGGATTTGCCGTGGTGTCGTGATCGTGGGGCGGACCGTGACGGTACACGCAATCCAAACAGTCGCCGGTGCAATCTGGGTCCCACCAGCGCACCCAGTGCACCAGCAAGAGCCATGCCCAGCAGCAGGCGCCAGACACCGTCACTATTGTCTGACGCAAGGTCCTCCTCAAAGTACCGGTAGGCCATCAGCAGCAGGTACACACCCACTGCAGCGGCGCCGTACACCCGTCTGTAAACGTCGCTGCGATAGATTTTGTCGCTCGTGAAGCGCATGTTCTTTAACGGCGAGATCCAAACCTGCAAGCGGATAAGTCCCAAGCCCATCAATAGGAAGGGCAACTATAGCATCGGTGCTCAGCCGTGGTCCAGATCCGGGCGGTGCCAGGGGTCCACGTGAGTCATCAGATTCAGAACCCGGTGACGCTGCAACACGCGCTGCCTTGCCTCAACCGCAATATCGTGTCCCGCTTCGACAGTGATATTGGCATCGACTTCGATATGCGCATCCACGACGATCATGTCTCCCATCTTGCGCGTTCGCACGTCGTGTACGTCGCTCACCCCGGGCGTCTCCAGCAGGGTTGTCCGAATGGCCTGCACCTCCTGCTCGTCCACCGCACGGTCCATCAGGTCGTGCAAAGCGTCCCAACTGAAGCTCCATCCCATTCGGGTGACCATAAAGCCCACAATGAGTGCGGCAATGGGGTCCAGAATCGGGTAACCGGCCAGATTGCCAATGATGCCGACGCCGACCACCAGGGAAGAGGCAGCGTCAGAGCGGGCGTGCCAAGCATTGGCCACAAGCATACTTGACTTGACCCGCTTGGCAACCGACAGCATGTAGCGAAACAGCAGTTCCTTGGCAATCAGCGCGCCACCCGCCACCCACAACGCCAGGATGTGGACGGTCTGTACGGTCTCCGGGGACTCAAGCTTGCGCGCGGCCGACCACAGCATGCCAACGCCGACCGCCAGCAACAGCATACCGAGCACCAGGGACGCTGCGGTTTCGAAACGATGGTGACCATAGGGATGGTCTGCATCCGCATCCTTCTTGCTGTGGTGGCTGGCCAGAAGCACAACAAAGTCGGCCACCAGGTCGGACAGTGAATGCACGCCGTCGGCGATCAGGCCCTGCGACTTTGCCAGCACGCCGACGATCACCTGGGTCAGCGTCAGGACCAGGTTAACGCCGACGCTGACCCAGGTGCTGCGCGAGGCAGCTGCAAGGCGCTCAGCCGGGCTGTGTTCAGTGTCTTCGGCCTCGTCCGCGAGTTCGGTGAATTTCATGGTTTGGCAAGTGTAGAGCAGACACGCTTTCAGGTCATGTGCCGCGTGCCAGACGCCGCCACGGGACCTCTTTCGTCAGGATGGCGACCCAGTGAGTAAGGAATGGACAGGAAAGCCACCAGCACCACGGGCACCAGCCCGGCCAGCGCCGCCCCCAGCAACTGGCGAATGAACAGACTACGCAATACATTCATGGCAAACCTCTCTGGTAAAGTGAATCAATGCCCCGATCTTCGGCGCGGCGCCTTAAGGCAGTCTTAGGGCGCAATACAAAGCGGTTTCACGATGACTTCTGAATCCTTCAACAGGGTCTGTATTTATGGTGCTGGCGCCATTGGTGGCTGGATCGGTGCGCGCCTGGCCGGTGCCGGTTGCCGCGTCAACGTGGTCGCACGCGGTGCCACGCTGGAGGCATTGCAGTGCCACGGCGTCTGCGCGAGAACGGCGTCGAGAGCGTCTGGCCTGTGCAGGTCAACGCGGACCCGGCGCAGTTGGGTGTGCAGGATCTGGTGGTTATTGCGGTCAAGGCGCCGGGTCTGTTGGCGGTGGCGCGCCGCATCGCTCCCTTGATCGGAGCCGACACCGTGGTGCTGAGCGCCATGAACGGCGTGCCCTGGTGGTTCTTTCAGGGCTTTGGTGGGCGCTTCGAGGGCAAACTGCTGGAAGCCGTGGACGCTACGGGCGAGATCGGCCGGGCCATTCCGGGGGCCAACGTCATCGGCTGCGTGGTGCACGCCAGTTGCGCCGCCGAGCCTGCTTATGTGCAGCATCACTTTGGTAACAAGCTGATCATCGGCGAGCCTGGTGGGCAGCCAAGCGAACGGGTGACGCAACTCGCGTCGCTGCTGCAGCTTGCCAACTTCGAAGTCAGTGTTTCAGAGCAGATTCAAAAGGACATCTGGTACAAGCTGTGGGGCAACATGACCGTCAATCCGATCAGTGCCCTCACCGGCGCCACCACCGACCGGATTCTGGACGACGAACTGGTGCGCGGCTTTCTCTCGAGTGTGATGCTCGAAGCAAAGGAAATAGGTAAGCGCATCGGCATCCCGATTGCGCAGCAGCCCGATGACCGACACGCGGTCACGCGAAAGCTGGGCGCCTTCAAGACCTCGATGCTGCAGGATCTGGAGGCGGGCAAACCACTGGAGATCGACGCACTGGTCACCGTGGTGAAGGAACTCGGTGCCCTGACTGGCGTGACCACGCCGTTTACCGATGCCCTGCTTGGCCTCGCAAGACTGCAGGCGCGATTGCGCGGCTTGTACTGACTGGGTACCGTCTCATGCCGGCCTTTGACCACATCCGCCTGCCAACGAGCCGTTTGCTGCTGCGCCCGTTGTACGCGGTCGATGCACCATTCGTGCTGGCTCTGTTCACCGATGTCGGTTTCATGGAGTTTGGCACCACAGCGCCCTTCGCCTCCATCGACGAAGCCGATGCGCTGGTCGAGCGCGACCGTAAGGCGATGGTCGTAGGCGAACGTATCCGGCTCGGCATAGAGCGTGTCGCAGACGGGACGCTGATTGGAATCTGCACGCTGTTCGACTTGGACGCACAGAGCCGAAAAGCAGAGATCGGATACGGTCTCCTGACGCAAGCCAGGAGGCAGGGCTACATGCATGAGGCCTTGCTCGCGTTGCTGCAATATGGTTTTTCGGAACTTGGGCTCAACCGCGTTCAGGCCGAGATAGATCCCGACAATATCGACTCGGCCCGGAGCCTGCAGCGCCTGGGTTTCGGCAAGGAAGGGCAGTTGCGTGAGAGCTGCATCGTCAAAGGCGTGGTGGCCGACAGTGTCTTGTACGGACTGCTGCGTCGTGACTGGAAGCAGCCAGCGTAGTAGTTCTCGCCCCAAACTTTCAGGAAGGTGCGTTTGCGCACGTACTGGCGCCTTTGTTGGGTGTAAGCTGCTACGCACGATGAACAATGGACTGAGCAGCGTCGAGGCCGGCGAGCGCCTGCGGCGATACGGTGCAAACAGGCTGGCGCCGGCGATGCAACGCTCGGCGGTCTTGCAGTTCCTGGCACATTTCAAGAATCCGCTGGTACTGGTGCTGCTCGTGGCCAGCGGCATTTCGGCCCTGACCGGGGACCTCACGGGCGCCCTCATCATCGGACTGATCGTGCTGATGAGCGTGACGCTGGATTTTGTGCAGGCCTACCGCGCCGGGCGGGCGGCGGACCAGTTGGCGCTCAAGGTTGCGGTCACGGCCAGCGTGTTGCGCGATGGCCAGGCCTGCGAACTGCCGGTGGCACAACTGGTGGTCGGTGATGTGGTCCTGCTGTCTGCCGGCAATTTGGTGCCGGCCGACGCCAGAGTGCTGCAGGCCAATGATTTCTTCGTGAATCAGGCGCAACTCACCGGGGAGCCATTTCCTGTCGAGAAAAGAGCGCCTGCCGTGCCGGAAGCCGACCACACGGTTGCGATGCCCCAAGACTGGGAACTTGAGAGTGCAGACAGCGTCTTCATGGGCAGTTCGGTGGTCAGTGGCTCGGCGCGTGTCCTGATAGCGCGCACCGGCAGTGCCACGGCGCTCGGGCAAATAGCAGTAAGTCTG
>CAIQVX010000222.1 GCA_903875275.1 uncultured beta proteobacterium
ATTTCAGGCATGCCGGGCCCACCCTTGGGGCCAAGGTAGCGCAACACCATGACGTCTCCAGGAACAATTTTTCCAGCAAGAATGGCGGCCAGACCCGACTGTTCATCATCGAAGACGCGGGCGGGTCCCGTGATGACCGGACCTGCCCGCGTCTTTGAGGATGAACAGTCGGGTCTGGCTGCCATTCTGGCCGGCAAAATTGTCGCTGGCGACGTCATGGTGCTGCGCTACCTTGGCCCCAAGGGCGGACCCGGCATGCCGGAAATGCTGGCGCCCACGGGGGCTCTGGTCGGTCAGGGCTTGGGTGAATCGGTCGGCTTGATCACCGATGGCCGCTTCTCGGGCGGGACCTGGGGCATGGTGGTTGGCCACGTGGCCCCCGAAGCCGCCGTCGGCGGCACCATTGCCTTCATTCAGGAAGGCGACCTGATCACCATCGACGCACACCGCTTGCTGCTGCAACTCAACGTCAGCGAGGAAGAGATCGCCCGACGCCGTGCTGCGTGGACGGCGCCGAAACCGCGTTACACCCGTGGCGTACAGGCCAAATTTGCTTTCAACGCCTGCACCGCCAGCAAGGGTGCCGTGCTCGACAACTATTGAATTGGAAGTCAGGCCGGGTGGCGCGGTCGGGCCGGGCGCCATCCTGTCACTGCCTCAACGCTTGCGTTTCTTCAGCGGTGTTCCCAGAGCCTCGTGGCTCCGTTGAATTCGCTGCTGCCGGCGCAAGTCTTCCTTGTCCATGGCCTTCCTCTTGGTAAAGCCGGACCAGTCAGCCCACGCCCACCACACGGCAGCCAGGACAAAAGGCAACAATACGACCCACCAGGCCCAGGACGCCCCCGGTCCGAGTCCACTGACTTTCATCACCAAAAAAATCAACCCGAGTCCCAACAAATACACCGCTGTTCTCCTATGACGATTCGAATCGCCGTGATGCCCTGTGTGACGACTGCTTTCACTACAATGGCACTTGCCCACTGTAACCTAAGCCACGAGGAATGAGACGATGAGAGGCTCGCTTTTCAGCACTTTGCTGCTCTGCCTTGTAGTAGCAACGCCTGCGGTGGCAGATCAGGCGCTCGCCAAGTCCAGGAACTGCCTGTCCTGCCATGCCATCGACAAGAAAATCGTCGGTCCGGCCTACCTGGATGTGGCCAGGAAATATGCCGGCCAGAAGGATGGGCCGGACAAGTTGACCGCCAAGATCCTGAAAGGCGGCGCTGGCGTCTGGGGCGTCATCCCCATGCCCGTCAACAGCCAGGTCAGTGAGGCCGAAGCCCGAAAGCTGGCGAACTGGGTCCTGAGCTTGAAATAATCAGGCGCCTGTCCGCCGACAGACCCGATCAGTAGGTCTGCCCCAACTGCGTGAGAATGGCAGGATTCTCCAGCGTCGACGTGTCCTGCGTGATGGACTCGCCCTTGGCAAGCGATCGCAACAGGCGCCGCATGATCTTGCCGGAGCGTGTCTTCGGCAGATTCTCGCCAAAACGGATGTCCTTCGGTTTCGCAATCGGACCAATTTCCTTGGCCACCCAGTCGCGCAGTTCCTTGGCAATGGCACGCGCCTCGTCGCCCGTCGGACAGGGCCGCTTGAGAACCACAAAGGCGCAGATCGCTTCGCCCGTCATGTCATCGGGTCTGCCCACCACAGCGGCTTCCGCCACCAGATCCGTCTTGGATACCAGCGCCGATTCGATTTCCATGGTACCCATGCGGTGCCCGGACACATTAAGAACGTCGTCAATGCGACCGGTGATGCGGAAATAGCCACGGTCAATACTGCGCACAGCCCCATCGCCAGCCAGGTAGTAGGTGCCTCCCATCTCCTCAGGGAAATAGCTCTTCTTGAAGCGGTCCGGGTCGTTCCAGATGGTGCGGATCATGGACGGCCAGGGTCGCTTGACCACCAGCATGCCGCCAGAACCATTGGGGACGTCGTGACCGGCTTCATCGACGATGGCGGCCATGATGCCGGGCAGTGGCAACGTGCAGCTGCCCGGCACCAGGGGCGTCGCACCCGGCAGCGGGGTAATCATGTGACCACCAGTTTCGGTTTGCCAGAAGGTATCCACAATCGGGCAGCGCTCGCCACCCACGTGCCTGTAGTACCACATCCAGGCCTCAGGATTGATAGGCTCACCCACCGAGCCCAGGATGCGCAAACTGCTCAGGTCAGAGCGGGCCGGATGCACTTTTTCATTGCTCTCGGCTGCCTTGATGAGTGAACGAATGGCCGTGGGCGCTGTGTAAAAGATACTCACCTTGTGACGCTCGATCATCTGCCAGAACCGCCCGGCATCAGGGTAAGTCGGAACCCCTTCAAAGATAACCTGTGTCGCACCCGCAGCCAGGGGACCATAGGCGACATAGGAGTGACCGGTGATCCAGCCGATGTCGGCCGTGCACCAGAACACATCCGAAGGCTGCAAGTCAAAAGTCCAGTCCATGGTCAGCTTGGCCCACAGCAAAAAGCCACCCGTGGAATGCTGAACACCCTTGGGCTTGCCGGTCGAGCCGGAGGTGTAAAGAATGAAGAGCGGGTGCTCGGCACCCACAAACGTCGGCGCACATTCGCTGGCCTGCCCCGCTACCGCCTCGGCAAAAGTGATGTCACGCCCAGCCACCATATTGCAGGGACTGGCCGTGCGCTGGTAAACGAACACATTCCTGATCGACTCGCAGCCGCCCAGCGCCAAACCCTCATCGACGATGGCCTTCAGGGGCAATTCCTTGCCACCACGCATCTGGAAATTGGCGGTAATGACGGCCACGGCACCCGCATCGATGATGCGCTCCTGCAGGGCCTTGGCGGAAAAACCGCCGAACACCACACTGTGGGTGGCACCAATGCGGGCGCAGGCCTGCATCGCAATCACGCCTTCTAGGGTCATTGGCATGTAGACCAGAACACGGTCACCCTGCTTCACTCCACTGGCCTTGAGCGCATTGGCAAACTGGCTGACGCGACCCAGCAACTCCCTGTAACTGGTCTTGGTGACGGTGCCGTCATCAGCCTCAAAAATAACGGCGGTCTTGTTCTCGACCGGTGTACCCATGTGCTTGTCAAGGCAATTCGCTGAAGCATTGAGCTCACCGTCTTCAAACCATCTGTAGAACGGTGCATTCGATTCGTTCAGGGTCTTGCTGAAGGGCTTGCTCCAGACCACGTTTTCACGCGCCAGTCTCGCCCAGAAGCCCTCGAAATCGCTTGCTGCTTCGGCACAAAGGGCGTTGTAGCCTTCCATACCGGAGACGCGGGCCGCCTTGACCACCGCCTCGCCGGGGGGGAACACCCGGTTTTCAACCAGTACGGATTCGATGGCGGAAGATGGTTCACTCATGGCTAAGACTCCTTTAGTAGTTTTTGACTGCCCGCGACTGTCACGGTTTGCACTTACAGGCCACTGACTAAGGTCAAACTTTGGGTTCGCCGGTCCGGTCCCTGGCGCAACCGACGCCTACAATTCAACCGCGTGGCACAGCCAGGGTTGCTGATGCTGCGCTTGCAGAACAAAGCATACTGATTTTCTACAACCGAGGTCCACATCACCATGAGCACCATCCGTCAGTCTGACCTGATCGAGTCCATTGCCGCCGCCCTGCAATACATCAGCTACTACCATCCGGTCGACTACATCGCCCATCTGGCCCGTGCCTACGAGCGCGAGCAGAGCCCGGCAGCCAAAGATGCCATCGCACAGATCCTGACCAACAGCAAGATGAGCGCCATGGGCCACCGCCCGATCTGCCAGGACACCGGCATCGTCAATGTTTTCCTCAAAGTGGGCATGGACGTGCGCTGGGGTGAATTCACCGGCAGTCTGGACGACGCCATCAACGAAGGTGTACGCCGCGCCTACAACCACCCTGACAACACGCTGCGCGCCAGCGTGGTGGCCGATCCGCAATTCGAGCGCAAGAATACCAAGGACAACACGCCAGCCGTGATCTTCACCGAGATCGTTCCCGGCAACACCGTTGAAGTGACAGTGGCGGCCAAGGGCGGTGGTAGCGAAAACAAGAGCAAGATGGTGATGCTCAACCCTGGCGACAGTGTGGTGGACTGGGTGCTCAAGACCGTTCCGACGATGGGCGCCGGCTGGTGCCCGCCCGGGATGCTGGGCATCGGCATTGGTGGCACCGCCGAAAAGGCGGTGCTGATGGCCAAACAGAGCCTGATGGAAGACCTTGACATGCACGAACTGCAGGCCAAGGCGGCGGCCGGCCAGCCGCTGAGCAAGACCCAAGCCCTGCGACTGGAACTGCTCGACAAGGTCAACGCCCTGGGCATTGGCGCGCAGGGCCTGGGAGGCTTGACCACAGTCCTGGACATCAAGATCAAGATGTACCCGACGCACGCCGCGGGCAAGCCGGTCGCCATGATCCCAAACTGCGCCGCCACACGTCATGCCCACTTCGTGATGGACGGCAGCGGACCGGTCTACCTGACACCCCCGTCTCTCGACCTCTGGCCCGATGTGCAGTGGACGCCCGACTACGTCAAGAGCAAAAAGGTTGACCTCAACACACTCACACGGGACGAAGTGGCCAGTTGGAAGCCGGGCGATACGCTGCTGCTCAACGGCAAGATGCTCACCGGGCGCGATGCCGCCCACAAACGCATTCAGGACATGCTGGCCAAGGGCGAAAAGTTGCCTGTCGATTTCACCAATCGAGTGATCTACTACGTCGGTCCGGTCGATCCGATCAAGGACGAAGCGGTGGGTCCGGCCGGCCCGACTACCGCCACACGCATGGACGGTTTCACCGAAATGATGCTGTCCAAGACCGGACTGATCTCCATGATCGGCAAGGCCGAGCGTGGCCCGGTGGCGATTGAAGCCATCAAGAAGCACAGGAGCGCCTACCTGATGGCCGTGGGCGGCGCCGCCTACTTGGTCAGCAAGGCAATCAAGACGGCCAAGGTGGTCGGTTTTGCCGACCTGGGCATGGAAGCCATCTACGAGTTTGACGTGGTCGACATGCCCGTGACCGTGGCCGTCGATTCAGGCGGAACCAGCGCGCACATCACTGGGCCGGCCCAATGGCAGGAACGCATTGCCAGCGGCGAATTCAAAGGCATAGCAGTCACCGGCCACTGAGATATCTGGGCGGGCCACCCCCCTTCGCGTGCCCTGTGTGGCGCTGGCGGAGGACGGACCCGCCCGCGCACTGCTACCAGACCGACTGGTAGCCCCCTACCACTTTTGCATCAAAACATGCTGATTCAAAGCTACTAGTTAAAGGGTGCTCTACAGCCATTCACGGCGCAGGTTGGCGCTCCGAAAATTGTCTCATCGCTGGAACAAGGACAGCGACAACAAACATTCGGAGAGTTACCATGAGACACAACCTGAACCGCTTTTTTGCTCTGTCCATGCTGGTATCGCTGGCGCTGCTCAGCACCGAGTCGATGGCCGACGACCACGGTTCCGGCTCCGGGTCAAGTTCTGGCAGCGCCCTGTACATCAGCGAACAAAGCAGCGGTCCCGGGCAGACCCTCAATCTGGTGTTACCTGTTCAGAGCGGTGCCAATGACTATTTCGCTGGCTCACTCAACATCCTGACCGGCAGCACGGTTCGCGAAGGCTCAATCACCAACGGCACCTCATTTCTGGCCTACTGCATCGATCCCTTCCAATTCACTTCATCGTCGCCTCTGGCCTACACCAGTGCCGCCCTGAGCACACTCGGAAGCACCCAAGCCAGCGACGTATCCCGCCTGTACTCGCAGTCTTACGCCAGCACCAGCGGCAGCGGCGTCAACAGCGCCGCCTTCCAACTTGCCTTGTGGGAACTTGCCAAGGATGATGGTGTCCTGACCAGCGGCGGTGTGCAGACTACCGCGTCGACCAACGCATCGGTCGTTGCTGCAGCCTCCAACATGATCTACAACGCGCAGCATGGCAGCGCAGGCTCGACCCAGTACTCGTTCAGCCTGTACACCAATAGCAACAAACAGGATTACCTGGTTGCCACCATGGGTCCCGTGGCGCCAGTGCCAGAACCTGAAACCTACACCATGCTGCTGGCCGGACTTGGCCTGATCGGGTTCACCGCGAGCAGACGCCGTGCATTCAAATAAACGTGACGATTGCCTGCACTCGTCACAGCAATCTGGAATTTTGGGCACAAAAATGAATAGAATTGCAAGGATTGAGACGGCTTTGCCGGTGTGTTACTTCAGAAAGTTGAGCTCATCATGAACAAGTTCAGACCCAGCAGATTTGGCACAAGCAAATTCGGCACGAGCACCATGGAGTCCACCCTGTTTCCCAGGCAACAGCGGGGTAAGCGTTACAGCACTGAACTGCCGACTTGCGTCAATGGTGTTCCAGGCGTTACGCGCGACGTCAGTGTCAGCGGACTTTTCATTGTTCAGGACCAGGAATGCGCACCGGGTTCACAGATTGAATTTTGGGTGGATCTGGACACCCCCGGCGGAAAACTCAAATTGTGCTGTGAGGGTGAAGTCACACGCGTGGAAAAAGTAGATCAACGCTTTGGCCTAGGCGTGAAGATACTCAGTCAGGTCATGAAAGAACTGAACTAGCGGTCGCCTTGGCAACGGCGTGCGTGTTACAGAACACGTAGAGTTCAAGACGACTGGTCACGCCAAGCTTGTCGTAGATGGCAGCCAAGTGATTGCGCAGCGTATGCTGGCTGATGCACAAGTCGGCAGCGACAACCTTGAGATGCTTGTCCGACGAAGCCACCACGGCCTGTAGGACCCTTGCTTCTTTCTTCGTCAAACTGGCCAGTTTCTTCTCCTCCGGTACTGCCTTCTTTGGGGCGTTCGCTTTTGCGATTTCAAGCAGGATACGCGCGGTCGCGTTGCGGTTGACCCACAACTCACCTTGTTGAATTTTCTCAATCGCGTTGAAGAGCGAACTCGGCGCATCGTCTTTGGCCACCACACCCCGGGCCCCGGCAATCACAGCCTGATCATGCAAAGCCAAGTTTCGGCTCCCGGTCAACATGATGATCTTTGCCTTGCACGCTGCATGAATCACCGGAATCATGTAAAGCCCATTGTCTTCACCCATGACCAGTTCCAGCAGGATCACGTCCGGCTCCTGAATGCCAATCTGCTCCAGGGTTTCGGCCCGATTGGTGGCAAGACCGCTAACCATAAAGCGGTCATCACTCTGAATCAGCAGTTGCAAACCGGCCAGTACAATTCTTTGCGGGTCTACGATCAGAACCTTGATTGGATTGGTGGCCACTCTAAGCATGGTTGCTCCCGGTCATCCTGGCGGACAGCTTGACAGGCAATGCCCCAGAACCGTGCCGGAAAATCCAGGGGCACGGTTGTGCAACAGTCAGAAATGGCGTCCAGAGCATGGCCGTGATGTTACATCGATTCAATCAGTCTCCGGGATTCACGCAGCGAGCGCACAAAATCACGCGTTGTGCAGTCCTTCATGGCACTTCAAGCCCGAGTCGGGTGCATACTGGGGCATCAGGCACAACGCCTGTTACAGGAACTCCCATGACCGTCTGTCCCATTGCCATCGTTGCTGGCTGCAACAAATGCCCGGTTGTCAAAGTCTGCCCCTTGAAGACGGTTCTGGGGGACGCGCCAAAGGCGCCACCACACGCCAGGACGGCGCCAGCGCACAAAAAAAAGTAAGCTCACACAGCTCCAAACCCTGATTCCGGCGCAGCCACAGAGCGTCTGGCGGGATAATCAGCGCCCATGAATTCACGTCTTTCCCTTTTACAGCCTTACCCTTTCGAACGCCTGCGCCAACTCTTTGCCGAGGTGACACCCAACGCGGCGCTGCCGCACATCAGTTTGGGTATGGGTGAACCCAAGCACCCGACTCCGGCCTTCATCCAGCAGGCCATGATCGACTCGGTTTTCAGCACGCCCAGCGGGCTGGCGTCTTACCCGGCAACGACGGGGGAGCCCGCCTTGCGGGCGGCCTTTGCACGCTGGTTGAATTTGCGTTACCAGCTCAGCGTCAACCCGGTGACCCAGACGCTGCCGGTGAACGGCTCGCGCGAGGCCCTGTTTGCCCTGACCCAAACCGTGATCGACGCAGGTTCGCCTGGTCGGGCGAAAGATCTGAAACCGGTCGTGGTCTGCCCCAATCCGTTTTACCAGATCTACGAAGGTGCGGCGTTGCTGGCCGGTGCCGAACCCTACTTTGTACCGACCGACGCGGCCCGGAATTTCGCACAGGATTGGGATTGCGTGCCGCACGAGGTGTGGGAGCGCACCCAGCTTCTGGTCGTCTGCTCGCCCGCCAACCCAACCGGCGCCGTCATGCCTCTTTCGGAATGGGAAAAGCTGTTCGCACTGAGTGACCGCTATGGCTTTGTCATCGCATCGGACGAGTGTTACAGCGAAATCTATTTCCGCGAGCAGGCGCCACTCGGTGGTCTGGAAGCCGCGGCCAGGCTGGGCCGCCTTGATTTCCGCAATCTGGTTTCTCTGACGAGCCTGTCCAAGCGCAGCAACGTGCCCGGCATGCGCAGTGGCTTCTGCGCCGGGGACGCCAGCATCATCCGCCAATTCCTGCTGTACCGAACCTACCACGGCTGCGCCATGAGTCCGGTCGTGCAGGCAGCCAGCATCGCTGCCTGGGGCGATGAGCAGCACGTGGTCGACAACCGGGCCATGTACCGCAGCAAGTTTGCCCAGGTCACCCCGATGCTGGCAAAGGTACTCGATGTATCCCTGCCAGACGCCGGCTTTTACCTTTGGGCCAAGGTGCAGGGAAGTGACGTCGATTTTGCGCGGCGCCTCTACGCTCTCTACAATGTCACGGTTCTCCCCGGATCCTACCTGTCACGGGCCAGCCTGGGTTTCAACCCGGGCGACCATCGTATTCGCATGGCACTGGTGGCAGAAACAACCGAGTGTGTGCAGGCCGCGCAGCGCATTGTCGAATTTGTCAAATCCGGTTTCTGAAAACCCACCCCATCCCAGATCTGAAAGACGCTACTTTATGACACAACAACTCCAGGACATCATTGACGCAGCATGGGAAGACCGTGCCAACATTTCGGTCAAGTCTGCCCCCAAGCAAGTCATGCAGGCCGTCGAGCATGTCATCGCGGAACTCAATTCCGGAAAGCTGCGTGTCGCCACCCGTGAGTCCGTCGGGCAATGGGTGACACATCAATGGATCAAGAAGGCTGTATTGCTCAGTTTCCGGCTCAAGGACAACGAAATCATGAAGGCCGGTGCGCTCGGTTTCTATGACAAGGTCCAGACCAAGTTCGCGCACATGGACGAAGCTGCAATGCGCGCCACGGGCGTGCGGGTGGTTCCACCGGCGGTGGCCCGGCGCGGCAGTTTCATCGGCAAGGGCGTGATCCTGATGCCTTCGTACGTCAACATTGGTGCGTATGTGGATGAAGGAACCATGGTCGACACATGGGCCACGGTCGGCTCCTGTGCACAGATCGGCAAGAACGTCCACCTGAGCGGTGGCGTCGGCATCGGCGGTGTGCTCGAACCCATGCAGGCAGGTCCCACCATCATTGAAGACAACTGCTTCATTGGCGCGCGCTCCGAAGTGGTCGAGGGTGTGATCGTGGAGGAAAATTCGGTGCTGTCGATGGGTGTTTACCTGGGCCAGAGCACGCCGATCTACGAGCGTGCAACCGACAGCGTCAGCTACGGTCGCGTCCCGAGCGGTTCAGTGGTGATCAGCGGAACCCTGCCCAAGAACGATGGCAAGTACAGCCTGTACGCCGCGATCATCGTCAAGCGCGTTGACGCGCAGACCCGCGCCAAGACCAGTCTGAACGACTTGTTGCGGGATTGATTCTTCTTCCTGAATCCGTAGAAATTGAAGGAATACAGGCATGGCAACTGAGGGCAACACAACAGGCACCATGGAGCGAATCCTTCGCTTGATGGGCGAGAAAAGGGCCTCCGATCTCTATCTCTCGGCCCACGCTCCGATCCTGATCCGGATCAACGGGCAATGTGTGCCGATCAACAGCCAGAATCTGCCAACCGAGGGGCCACGCAATCTTCTCGCCGAGATCCTTTCGGAGGAGCACCTGAAGGAATTGGAGGAAACGAACGAACTCAATATGGCCTGGGGACTGGCGGGTGTCGGCCGGTTCCGTATCAGCGCCATGCGCCAGCGCGGTTCAGTGGCCGCCGTGATCCGGTACATTTTGATGGACATCCCACCCCTGTCCGCACTGTCTGTGCCACCGATCCTTAGCGAGTTGGTGATGGAGAAAAGGGGATTGCTGCTGATGGTCGGGGCCACCGGCACCGGCAAGAGCACCACGCTGGCGGCCATGCTGGACCACCGCAATGAGAGTTCGTCAGGTCATATTCTCACGATTGAAGACCCGGTTGAATTTCTGTTCAAGAACAAGCGTTCGGTTGTCAATCAGAGGGAGGTCGGGACCGATACCGCCTCCGGCCAGGTTGCGTTGAAAAACGCCTTGCGCCAGGCACCGGATGTGATCCAGATCGGGGAAATCCGCGACCGTGAGACCATGTCCGCCGCCCTCGCCTACGCGCAGTCCGGTCATCTCTGCCTGGCCACCATGCACGCCAACAACAGTTATCAGGCGCTCAATCGAGTTCTCAGTTTCTACCCGGTCGAGGTGCGCCCCACGATGTTGGGTGATCTGGCAGCCGCCCTGCGGGCCGTAGTATCGCAGCGACTGCTACGCACCACCGCCGGTGGGCGCACGCCGGCCGTCGAGATCCTGCTCAATACCAAGCTGGTTGCCGAAATGATCGAGAAGGGAGACTTTTCCGGTCTGCGCGAGACGATGGAGAAATCCATGAGCGAGGGAAGTCAAACCTTTGAGCAGGACATCGCCCGACTCATCACCGACGGCACCGTAGACCGCAAAGAGGGTCTGGCCAACTCCGACTCGCCCACCAACCTGATGTGGCGGTTGCAAAATGACTTCAGTGCCAAAGCCAAGCCCGACGAGCCTATGGACGACCCGGATGATGAACCCTCGTTCACGGAGATCACACTGGACGTCAAGCATTGAACGACGTCCTGCGCCACCACATGACCATTATTGAAATAATCACTCAGGGCGCGCGTTCGCTGGAAAGTGCCGGTGTGAGCTTTGGTCATGGTACGCTCAACGCATTCGATGAGGCGGCCTGGCTGGTGCTCTGGCAGCTTGGTCTGCCACTTGACTCGCCCCTGCAGGGCCCGGACGCTGTCGCGGACCGTGTGCCCACCGCAACGCAGCGGGCGCAGGTCGCCACCCTGCTGGCTGCACGAATTGAAACCCGCAAGCCGGCTGCGTACCTGACTAGGGAGGCATGGCTGCAAGGCCTTTCCTTCTACGTCGATGAGCGTGTGATCGTTCCGCGCTCCCTGATCGCCGAATTGCTGGTCGAAGGTGCCATTGATCCCTGGCTCGGTGCGAGCACGCACCGGGTGCTCGATCTGTGCACTGGCAATGCCAGCCTGGCCGTGCTGGCCGCAATGAACTACCCGGACGTGGTGGTGGATGCATCCGACCTCAGCACCGATGCCCTTGCCGTTGCCGCCATCAATCTTGACCGGCACCATCTGCGCGAGCGCATCACGCTGCTGGCGTCGGATGGTCTGGCCGGCGTGCGTGGGTCCTACGACCTGATTCTTTGCAACCCGCCCTACGTCAACGCACACAGCATGGCAAGTTTGCCACCGGAGTACCGCGCCGAACCCGCCCTGGCACTGGATGGAAATCGTGACGGCGCCATTGACGGTATGGACTTCATCCGGCGACTGCTGCGGGATGCGCCTGGGGCGATGAACGAACATGCGGTGCTGGTACTGGAAGTGGGCAACGAGCGTGAGAATTTTGAGGCCGCCTTTGGCCGCGTCGAGGCCGTATGGCTTCCGACAAGCGCGGGAGAAGACCAGGTCATGTTGCTGACCCGCTCCGAATTAATCAGGAACATCCATTGATAACTCTCAAGAACGTGACCTTACGCCGCGGCGCCAAGGTACTTCTCGACGCAGCCAGCGTGACACTGAACCCGGGTGAGAAAGTCGGCTTGGTCGGACGCAACGGTGCCGGCAAGTCGTCGCTCTTTGCACTGCTCAATGGCACACTGCACGAGGATGCTGGCGAGTACTACGTTCCGCCGCAGTGGCGTGTCGGTCAGGTGGCGCAGGACATGCCGGAAACCGACCAGAGCGCCACCAACTTTGTGGTTGAGGGAGACACAACGCTTTTGGCTGCGCAACAGGAAGTCATTGCCGCGGAGGCCACTGACGACTATGACCGTATGGCTCACGCCTACATGGCTCTGCAGGACGCCGGTGCGCATGACGCGCCTGCACGGGCACAGGCACTGATCCTCGGGTTGGGTTTCAAGACCACCGAACTGTCGAATCCGGTGAACAGTTTTTCTGGTGGCTGGCGCATGCGGCTGCAATTGGCGCGGGCGCTGATGTGTCCGTCAGATCTGCTGTTGCTCGACGAGCCCACCAACCATCTGGATCTGGACGCGCTGGTCTGGCTGGAGGCCTGGCTCAAGCGCTACGAAGGCACCATCATTGTCATCAGTCACGACCGGGAGTTTCTCGATGCGGTGAGCGATGTGACGTTGCATATTGATGCCACCAAACTGATGCGATACGGCGGAAACTACAGCAAGTTTGAGGACATGCGCGCCGAGCAGATGGAACTGCAGCAGAACGCCTACGCCAAGCAGCAGGACAAGATAGCGCATCTGCAGAAGTTCATTGCCCGGTTCAAAGCCAAGGCCAGCAAGGCCAAGCAGGCACAGAGCCGGGTCAAGGCGCTGGACCGCATGGAGAAGATTGCACCCCTGCTGTCTGAGGCTGATTTCACCTTCGAATTCAAGGAACCGGCCAACCTGCCCAATCCCATGCTGGCAATGCAAGGTGTGAGCTTTGGCTACCCGGCGCCTGACGACGCACCCGTCGGGACCGAACCCATCGTGATCGTCAACAAGGTCAGTCGCTCCGTTCTTGCAGGCCAGCGCATCGGCATCCTCGGTGCCAATGGTCAGGGCAAGTCAACCCTGGTGAAGACCATCGCCCGTGCCCTTGAGCCCATAGGAGGCGAGTTGACCGAGGGCAAAGGACTGAACGTCGGCTATTTTGCACAGCAGGAACTCGATGTGCTGCGCCCGCTGGACACGCCCCTGGAGCACATGATTCGGCTCGTCCGGGAAATGACTGCGCAGGGAAAACTGCTGGGGCAGGCCACTCGCGAGCAGGATCTTCGCAGTTTTTTGGGCACCTTCAACTTCAGCGGCGACATGGTCAAGCAGGCCGTCGGCAGCATGAGCGGCGGTGAAAAGGCCAGACTCGTGCTGTGCATGATCGTCTGGCAACGCCCCAATCTTCTGCTGCTGGACGAACCAACCAACCATCTGGATCTCGCCACCCGAGAGGCACTGTCGATGGCGCTCAACGAATTTGAGGGCACCGTCATGCTGGTGAGTCACGACCGTGCCTTGTTGCGCGCAGTCTGTGACGAGTTCTGGATGGTCTCACGCGGTGGCGTTGCCCCCTTTGACGGCGACCTGGACGACTATCAACGCTATCTGCTGGACGAAGCCCGACGTCAACGCGAAGCCATCAAGGAGGCCAGCAGTGCTGCCGTCAAGGCCGAGAAGAAGGCCCAAGCACCGGTGCCGCGGGCCAAGCCCGCCCCCAAGGGTTCCCTGAAGCGTCAGATCGAAGAGATTGAAGCCCGCATGTCGACGCTCAATCAGGAAGGCGCGGCACTTGAATCACACTTAAGCGCCTCCCCCCTGCCGGCGGAAATCGCCGAACTTGGAAAACGTCTCAAATCCGTCACTGATGAACTGCAGCAACTCGAGGAGCGGTGGCTGACCGTGTCAGCCGATCTAGAAGCGGCGATGGCGACCTGAGCCGCGCACGGCGGCCTCAGGCATCACCCCATGTGCAAGCCACCGTTCACCGAGAAATCAGCGCCGGTGGAGTAGCTGCCATCGTCCGAGGCCAGCCAGGCGATGATGGAAGCAATCTCGCTGGGCTCGCCGAGTCGCTTGACGGGCACGGTGGCAATGATTTTGTCAAGCACATCCTGCCGGATCGC
>CAIQVX010000223.1 GCA_903875275.1 uncultured beta proteobacterium
GCAACAGGACCTTGTGGTCTTTGCCGTCAACTTCCATGTCCAGAATGGTCGAATGGAAAGTTTCCTTTTTCAGGGCGTGCCACAAGGCGTTGTGATCGATTTCGATCTGTTGTGGCTCAAGCCCGGCACCGTAGACGATGCCCGGCGTGCGACCGGAGATGCGCAGACGGCGGCTCGCACCCGTACCTTGCTTGGCGCGCTCAAAAGCGACGAATTTCATAGTTTTACTCCTGTAGGAGTCCACCGCGACCAGTGTGACTCCGATTTAAAAAAGGTTCAACGGCATGACCACAGGCCATGCTGCGAACCCACTTTTGCCCGACTCAGGACAACCTAAAACAGGTTATCCTGATCCGAGAACAACCTCATGACCGATTCACCCTTGGCGATGCGCTGAATCGTTTCTGCGATCAGAGGCGCCACGCTGAGCTGGCGGATCTTGCGGCAGGCCGTTGCCGACGGTGTCAGGGGGATCGTGTTGGTAACGACCACCTCGTCCAGTGCCGAACCGTTGGTGATGCGCTCAATCGCCGGCCCCGAAAAGATCGGGTGGGTGCAGTAGGCATACACTTTCTTTGCGCCGCGCGCTTTCAGAACTTCCGCTGCCTTGACCAGGGTGCCGGCGGTGTCAATCATGTCGTCCATGATGACGCAGTTGCGGCCGTCAATTTCTCCGATCACGTGCATGACTTCGCTCACATTGGCGCGCGGACGGCGTTTGTCGATGATGGCCAGATCGCAATCGAGTTGCTTGGCCAGTGCGCGCGCGCGCACCACGCCGCCAACATCCGGCGAGACCACGATCAGGTCCTCGTACTTTTTCTGCCGCAGGTCACCCAGCAAGACCGGGGAGGCGTAAATATTGTCCACCGGGATGTCGAAAAACCCCTGGATCTGGTCGGCGTGCAGGTCCATCGTCAGCACACGGGCGACGCCCACGGCCTGCAGCATGTTGGCGACCACTTTGGCGGTAATGGGCACGCGGCTGGAGCGTGGTCGGCGGTCCTGCCGGGCGTAGCCAAAATACGGAATGACGGCACTGATGCGCTCGGCCGATGCGCGTTTGAGTGCATCGACCATGATGAGTAGTTCCATCAGGTTGTCGTTGGTCGGTGCGCACGTGGACTGAACCACAAAGACATCCCTGGCGCGAACGTTCTGATTGATTTCAACAGCAACTTCACCATCTGAGAAGCGCCCGACCATCGCGGCACCCAGTGAAATATTCAGATGGCGCGCAATCTGTGCCGCCAACCCGGGATTGGCATTGCCGGTAAAAACCATGAAGTCAGGGGTTTCAGGT
This sequence comes from uncultured beta proteobacterium, assembly GCA_903875275.1. GTDB lineage: Bacteria > Pseudomonadota > Gammaproteobacteria > Burkholderiales > Burkholderiaceae_C > Rhodoferax. The sequence goes on from CAIQVX010000223.1 coordinate 1,304, forward strand.
GCCTGCATGAGTATTCCAGCGTTTGAGTGATGTTTGCGCCTGTGCGTTCTGTTTACGGTACCTGCCGCGCGTACAACAGGCACAACGAATAATTTGGCAGGGGAAGAAGGATTCGAACCTTCGCATGCTGGAATCAAAATCCAGTGCCTTAACCAACTTGGCGACTCCCCTACACGGGTTGACGGTCAGAGACCACCAACCGATAAACTGTTACTGGCTGCCCAGCCCACCAGGGGATGAACCGCCAAACTCTGGCACAACCTGACCTGAAACACGCTTGGCACCTCACCCAGGTCAGGCTGCTGCATCACATGGGCAAACACCGCACTTCCAGAACCTGTCATCCGGCCCTGCAGGCCGCGCGACGCCAGCCACTCAAGGGCCTGTGTCACGTCAGGACAAAGTCTTTCGGCAACACTCTGCAAGTCGTTGCGGCCGAAACCGAATGCATCTGCAGAGAAGCCGGAAATTATAGCAGCCTCGCTGTCCCTTTTCAGGGTTGGATCCGAGAAAATCAGCCGTGTTTCCAGGCCGCGCTTGGGTTTGACCACCAGAAAGCGCGCCTCAGGCACATCGACAGGCCTTATTTTCTCTCCCACGCCCTCGACCCAGGCATTGCGCCCGCCCAGAAAAAACGGGACATCGGCACCCAGCTGGAGTCCGATCTGACTGAGCTTGTCCAGTGGCAAATCCAGCTTCCACAGGCGGTTGAGGGCCAGCAGCGTGGAAGCCGCGTCGCTTGATCCGCCGCCCATGCCGGCCTGCGCCGGAATGCGCTTTTCCACGCCGATATGAACGCCCAGGGGGCAGCCACTGCCGGCCTGCAGGGCCCTTGCAGAGCGAAGGATGAGGTCGTCTGCCGGTAGCTGTGTGCCCAGATCCTCGCGGCTGATGCGCCCGTCCCCGCGCACATGAAAGTGCAGCGTGTCGTGCCAGTCAATCAGCATGAAGACCGATTGCAGCAGGTGATAGCCGTCACTTCGGCGCCCCGTGATGTGCAGGAATAGGTTGAGTTTGGCGGGTGCCGCAATGTCGTAGAGCGACTTCATTTCTCAAGTATCAGCCGGAGTTGCGCCTGGGTGCCAGGCCGGGTGTGTCGCGCCAGGATACTGCCCTGCGCGTAGCGCGAAAGGTCAGCCTCCCAGCCAGGCACCACCGGATTGTCGCCAGCGAGCCAGGCAAAGAGTGCGGCCACTGGCAATTCGGTGCCCATCGTGTGCCGGATCAGGGCCTCAAGCGACTCAAAAGTGCGGCTTTCGGTGGCGCTGCGCAGCGTTGCCGAATGCTCGGTCCAGGACAGTGTGGCCGCACTGTTGCCCAGTGGGGTGTAAAGAACCAGTTCCCCTGCCAGCGGACTTCCGCTGAGATCAAAACCGGCTGCGATGGACTGGGGTGCCGCATCGGTCACCGTCGACTCGACCCGGAGGGCAAGGCGGCCCTGCCAGTGGCTCAATCCGTCCGGGGTGGTACGCGGCGCGGCGCAGGCGGCGAGCAGAAAGGCGCCGGCCAGAGTCGCCATCATGGCCTTTGGCAGCGACATCAGAATTTCACACGAAGGCGTTTCAAAGTGTCCACAAGAGTCTCGTTGTCGGCATTGACCTGGGTGCCTTCCTTCCAGATACCCAGCGCCTCGTCTCGCCGACCCATGGTCCACAGCACTTCACCCAGATGAGCGGCAATTTCAGCGTCGGGTCGGGTTTTGAATGCGCCCTGTAACAGGTGCAGCGCCTCCGGCAGATTGCCGCTGCGGTATTCCACCCAGGCCAGACTGTCGGTGATGAAGGGGTCACCCGGTGCGTATTCGAGCGCTTTGAGGATCAGCTGACGGGCCTCGCCCAGACGCGTGTTGCGCTCGGCCAGTGAGAAGCCCAGTGCGTTGTACGCATGGTGATAGTCGGGCTTGCCGGCGATGACCTGACGCAGCAGGCGTTCCATATCGTCGAGATTTCCCAGTTTCTCGGCCATCATGGCCATGTCGTAAACCAGATCAAAATCGGTGGGATGGCGCACGATGCCCTCGGCCAGCAACTCGTAGGCGTTGCGGTACTGCTTGCTGTCGCGCAACAACTGGACTTCGGCTGCCATCTTGATGCGGGCGTCCTGGGCTGACTTTTCAGGCTGGCTGCGCACCAGCTTGCGCGCTTCCTCGAGCTTGCCCTGGCGCGCCAGAATGGCGGCACGGCGCAACTGGGCGCTCAGAATATCCTCGGGGTTGTCGATCCGTTTCAGCCAGGCCTCCGCCTTGGCGAAGTCCTTGCTTTGCTCGGCAATCTGGGCCAGCGAGAGGTAAGCCTGAATCAGGCCACGGCTGGTCTCCGGTCGTGGCGGAACGCTGCGTTTGACCAAACCCAGTTCGACATAGCGGGTGAAAGACTGCTCCGCCGCCACGAGCTTGCCGTCCTGCAGTTCAAGTGCCCCCCGAATCAGCCAGGCCGGCATGTAATCGGGCTTTTCGCCGGTGACGATCTGGAGCTGGAGTCCGGCTTCGGCGTAGCGCTGGGCGTCGAGCAACAGGCGCGCGTAATCCAGACGGAATTCGGGTTGTGGCGTTCCTTCAAGGTACTTGCGCACGATGGCTTCGGCCTTGGCGACCTTGGCATTCATCATCGACAGCGCCACTATGGCGGGTGCCTCGGACCTGGCATCCAGGGCCTGAGCCTTGTGCATGGCTTCGAGTGCACCAGCGCTGTCGCCCGCCTCGAAGCGCAGGTGGCCGACGCTGGCCCAGGCGGTTGCGCCCACGGCTGGCGTGTTGAGGTATGCGCTCAGTGCCTGCTCCACGGTTGCGGCAGCGAGCTTCTTGTCGCTGGCGCGCGCAAAGTAGCGAGGCAGTGTTGCAATGGCAGAGGTCCGGTCCTTGGGGTCGGTACCGGCCAGTTCCCGCTTCAGCGGCTCCAGCGTTTCGCCGACACGGTTCAGTCCTATCAGTATCTGCAACAGGTAGCGATTGGCTTCCCTGGAAGAGGGCAGGGCCTGTTTCCAGGCGCGCGCTGCCGTCAGTGCCGCTTCGCCTGAACGCGACTGCAACGCGATGTCCACCGCGCGCTGGTACAGACGGCTGTCGTTGGTCTTGCGCGCCGCGTCAAGCAGGAGCGAGTAGGCGTTGCCTGGTTCACCCTCGCGGGCGCTGAGTTCTCCAAGCAGTAACTGGTAAAAAAGCTGGCTGTCGAGCGCGGAAGTCACAGGCGCGTCGGCCTTGGTGTCGGCCGGTTGCGCTTGCACGGTGAGCGCGCACGTCAGGGCTCCAAGAATGGCAAAACGATGAAAAATCAGCATCGGACCATAATAATCCATGTCCGCCATCCCCGTTCGTTATGCCTGAATTGCCTGAAGTTGAAGCCACACGCCAGAGTTTTGCGGACAAGATTGCCGGCTCGACCGTGCTCTGTGTGCGCACAGGCAAGCCCCTGCGTTGGCCTTTGGCCTGTGCACCGGCGCGTCTGGTCGGACGCCAGGTGCTGGGTGTTCGCCGACGCGGCAAATACCTGTTGATTGATCTTGACCAGGGTTTGCTGCTGGTGCACCTGGGAATGTCGGGCAGTCTTGGCTTTGCGCTGCATTTGCCGGAGCCGGGGCCGCACGACCATTTCCAGATCGTGACGACCCGGGGAACGCTCAGACTCCATGATCCGCGCCGATTTGGCTGTGTTGTTTACGCGGAAAGTGAAGCATCTGAAACCGTGCGCAAACTGTTGGGGAAACTGGGTGTAGAACCCCTCACCGACGATTTTTGCGCGAGCCGTTTTCACGCCGGCCTCAGGCGCCGCCAGACGGCCATCAAACAGGTTCTGCTGGCCGGTGATCTGGTGGTCGGCGTCGGCAACATTTACGCCTCGGAGGCGCTGTTTCTGGCCGGTATCCGGCCCACGGTACGCGCTGCGAAACTCAGCCTGCCCCGGGCCACGCGCCTGCATGCGGCGATTCGGGACGTGCTGGGGCGTGCACTGGCGGGAGGTGGCAGTACCTTGCGCAATTTTTCCAATGCCAACGGCGAGAGCGGTCATTTCCAGCTCGAGGCCATGGTCTACGCACGCGAAGGCCAACCCTGCCGGGTCTGCGCCGCACCCATCAGAGCGTTGCGCCAGGGGCAGCGTTCGAGCTTCTATTGCCCGCAATGTCAAAAGGCCTGACCCAGGCGGCTGCGCACGCACTGCCCGACATTGCCGCGGCGGTGGTTCGGTGGCAGAAGGTGCACGGACGCAACGACCTGCCGTGGCAGCAAACGCGTGATCCGTACCCGGTCTGGCTCTCGGAAATCATGCTGCAGCAGACCCAGGTGCAGACCGTGCGTGACTACTATGCGCGTTTCCTGGAGCGCTTTGCGGATGTGGCAACGCTGGCGGCTGCGCCTGTGGACGATGTGCTGGGGCTTTGGAGCGGACTGGGCTACTACAGCCGCGCCCGCAACCTGCACGCGTGTGCGTTGCGGGTGATGGATTCGCACGGTGGTTGTTTCCCGCAGTCGGCGCAGTTGCTGCAGACCTTGCCGGGCATTGGCCGCTCCACCGCCAGCGCGATCGCCGCCCTGTGCTATTCGGAGCGTGTGGCCATACTGGACGGCAATGTCAGGCGCGTGCTGACACGCGTGCTGGGCTTTGCGGGTGACCTTTCTCTGGCAGCCAGTGAACGCGAACTCTGGCGCCTGGCTGCGGAACTCCTGCCCAGGCGCTCGCTGCGCGATGCCATGCCGCGCTACACCCAGGGCCTGATGGACCTGGGTGCGACCGTTTGCAGTGCGCGCCAGCCGGCATGCGAGATCTGTCCGCTGGCGCCGTGCTGCGTGGCCCGGCGGCTGGATCAGGTGCATCTGTATCCGGTGAAGACGCGCAGGCTCAAGCGCAGCTCGCAGTCGATCTGGCTGTTGTGGGCACAAACGGCGGCCGGCAGCATCTGGCTGGGAAAGCGGCCCAGCCCCGGCATCTGGGGTGGCCTTTTTTGTTTCCCCCTTTTTGATGATCGGGCGGCGTTGCAGGCGGCGTTGCCGGGGCGCTACCACAGTGCATTGCATGACATGCCGGTGCTGGCGCACACACTGACCCACAAGGATCTGTTTCTGCATCCGGTTCAGGTCAAACTTGCCGGATCGGTCAAGCCCGATGCAGGCGGCGCCTGGGTCAGGGCTCAGGACTGGCCGGGTCTGGGCTTGCCGGCCCCAGTGCGCAAGTTGCTGTCCGGGCTCAGCGGCCCTACAGTTCCCGATGCCGTTTCAGAGTGACCCATTTGGCTTCAAAGAACTGGGCCAGCTGTTCCACCAGATAGACCGAGCGGTGCTGTCCGCCGGTGCAGCCGATGGCGACCGTTACATAGCTGCGGTGGTCACGTGCCAGCGCATCCAGCCAGCCGGCCAGAAAGCCCTGGATCTGTTCCAGCATTTGCGTCACGTCCGGCTGCGCCTGCAGAAAGGCAGCAACGGCCTCATCCAGACCGGTGAGCTGCCGCAAGGCAGGCTCGTAGTGCGGATTGGGCAACATGCGTACATCAAAGACGTAATCGGCATCGGTCGGCACGCCGCGCTTGAAGGCGAACGATTCAAACACCAGCGTCAGCTGCTTGCCAGTCATTGAAATCAGCGATTTGACATAGCCCTGCAACTGCGACGGGCGGACGATGCTGGTGTCAATCACATGCGCACCCTCACGCAGCGGGCTTAGCAGTTCACGTTCCATTTCAATGGCGTCAACCAGAGCCCGGCGCAGGTTGGCGTCGGACGCGTCGGACACAAGTTGCGACAGTGGGTGCTTGCGCCGGGTTTCAGAGTAGCGCCGAACCAGTGTGTCGGTGGTGGCGTCCAGAAACAACGATTTCACCGTCAGTCCCTGGTCCTTGAGCAGAGACAGTTGGGCTGGCAGCAACGGTAGCGCCCCGGCGTTGCGCGCGTCCATGGCAATCGCGACCCGGCTTGCGTTGTGTTGACGCTCCAGTGCCACAAAGGGCAGCAGCAACTCAGGAGGGAGGTTGTCGACGCAGTAAAAACCGGCGTCTTCCAGTGCGTGCAGCGCCACCGACTTGCCCGAGCCCGACATGCCCGTGATCAGGACGACTTGCAGGGTGGAAGGCTGGATATGCATGACGCTACTCATGCTCCTGCAACATTTCCCGGGCGTGCGCCAGTGTCGTCTGCGAGAGATGTTCGCCGCCGAGCATGCGCGCGAGTTCGGCCACCCGCTGCTCGCCCTGAACTCCGAAGACGGAACTCAGTGTCACCTGTCCGTGCGTCTGTTTGGCCACCACCAGATGCGAGTCGGCACTGGCGGCAACCTGCGGCAAGTGCGTCACCGCCAGCACCTGCCTGTCACAGCCGAGCTGCTTCATCAGACGACCTACGGTCTGCGCCACAGCGCCGCCAACGCCGGCATCAATCTCGTCAAATATCAGCGTCTGGGCCGTCCCCAACTGGCTGGTGGTGACGGCAATCGCCAGCGCCATGCGCGAGAGCTCACCGCCCGAGGCCACCTTGTTGACGGGCCGCGGCGTGCTGCCGGCATGTCCGGCCACCAGAAAACTCACCTCTTCCAGCCCGTGCTGCATCGGCTGCGCCGAGGCTTGCAGCGCCACCTGAAACTGGCCGCCCTGCATGCCCAGACCCTGCATCGCCTGCGTGATGGCGTGGCCCAGCCTGGGCGCGGCGCGCTCGCGCTGACCGGAGAGCAACTTTGCCTCCTTCATATAGGCCTGCTGCGTCGCCTGCTGCCGCGATTCCAGACCTGCCAGATCGGCGGCGGCGTCGAGCCTGTCGAGTTCCATTTTCCATTTCGCCAGCAGCGCCGGTAACTCCGCCGGCGCCTCCTTGTAACGACGGGCCAGCGACAGCCACTGCGCCATCCGGGCGTCGACTTCGGCCAGCCGCTGTGGGTCTGGCTCGGTCCTGCGCAGGTAGGCACGCAGCGCGTGCACGCTGTCCTGCACCTGCGCCAGGCTTGAGGAAAGAAGTTCAGCGAGTTCCTGGAAGGCCGCTTCCAGATGCTGCTGCTGGTGCAGCATCTGCTGCGCTGCATGGAGTGTGCTGCGGGCGCTGTTGTCGTCTTCATCAAGCGCCTGCAATGCACCGTGAGCGGCGTCCAGCAAGGCCTGCGCGTTGGACAGTCGGCCCTGTTCCGTATTCAGCGCCTCCCACTCATCCGGCAGGGGTGCCAGTTTTTCAATCTCAGCCATCTGCCAGACCAGACGTTCGCGTTCGGTCTGCAGCGAGGCTTGCGCCGCCTGCGCCTGGGTCAGCGCCGTCTGCGCGTGACGCCACTCCTGCCAGAGCAGGGCCAGCGGTGCGGGCGATGCACCGGCATAGGCGTCGAGCAGGCCGCGCACCGCCTCTGGTCGTGTCAGACTCTGCCAGGCATGCTGGCCGTGAATGTCGAGCAGCTGTTCGCCGATCTCTCGCAGCTGCGTCGCCGTGGCAGGGCTGCCATTGATCCAGGCGCGGCTCTTGCCTTGCAGGTCCAGCGTGCGGCGCAGCAGCAGGGTGTCGCCGTCTTCAAAGCCGCCAGTTTCAAGCCACTGGGTGAGCGCGGGGGAGGTATCGAATTCGGCGCTGACCTCGGTGCGTTGCGTGCCCTCACGGATCAGACCCACGTCGGCGCGACCGCCGGTGGCCAGTTGCAGCGCGTCAATCAAAATCGATTTGCCGGCACCGGTCTCGCCGGTCAGAACCGTGAAGCCATCGCTCAGGTCGAGACCGAGCTCATTGACGATGACGAAATCGCGCAGGACGATGCGGCGCAGGCTCACGGTCAGGCCACTCCCTCATTCCAGTGCAGCTTCTGGCGCAGCGTGTCAAAGTAGGACCAGCCTTTGGGGTGCAGAAAACGCACATGGTGCTGCGACCGTGTCACCACGATTCGGTCGCCGTGCAGCAGGGAAGCCAGCGACTGCGTGTCGAAACTGGCACTGGCGTCGCGACCGGCGACCACTTCAATGGCGATTTCGGTGGCGTTGGCGAGCACGATGGGACGGTTCGACAGCGTGTGTGGCGCAATCGGCACCAGCACCCATCCCGGAATCGATGGATGCAGGATCGGAC
>CAIQVX010000224.1 GCA_903875275.1 uncultured beta proteobacterium
AGGCACTCAAGGATGTTCATCTGCAGATCCCAACCGGCCTGTATGGCCTGCTGGGCCCGAACGGGGCCGGCAAGTCCTCGTTGATGCGCACCATCGCCACGCTGCAGGAACCCGACAGCGGCAGCATCCAGTTCGACAATATCGACGTTCTGACGGACAAGGAGGGGCTGCGGCGCCAACTCGGCTACCTGCCGCAGGACTTTGGCGTGTACCCGAAGGTCAGCGCCGAAGACCTGCTCAATCACTTCGCCGTCCTCAAGGGCCTGACGCAGCGCGCCGAGCGCAAGGAGATGGTGGATGGCCTGCTGCAGCAGACCAATCTGTGGGAAGCACGCAAACGCAAGCTGGGCACCTTTTCGGGCGGCATGCGACAGCGCTTTGGCATCGCGCAGGCGCTACTGGGTGCGCCGCGTCTGGTGATCGTGGACGAGCCCACTGCCGGGCTGGACCCGGACGAGCGCAACCGCTTTCTGAACCTGCTGGCAGAAATCGGCGAACAGGTGGTGGTGATGCTCTCCACGCACATTGTGGAAGACGTGACCGACCTGTGTCCGCGCATGGCCATGATCGTCAAGGGCGAGGTGCTTCTGCAGGGCGAGCCGCAGGCCGCCATCGAACTGCTGCGCGACAAGGTCTGGCGCAAGCGCATCAGCAAGGCCGCCCTGCCCGAGTACCAGCAACGCTTCAACGTGCTGTCATCACGTCTTGTTGCGGGCCAGCCCCAGATCAACGTGCACTGCGAGAGCCAGCCCGACGAGGGCTTTGTGCAGGTGGAGCCGGATCTGGAGGACGTGTACTTTCTGAAGATCCGCGCCAGCCAGAACAGCGCAGCGGCGCACGCCTGAGGGGCTGAGCATGTGGCTTGAATTCTTCCGTTTCGACCTGCGCTACCAGTTGCGCCAGCCTCTGTTGTGGCTGAGCGGCTTCATCTTTGCGCTGATGGCCTTTGGCGCCTCCAGCAGCGACGCCGTGGTGGTGGGCGGCGCAGTTGGCAATGTCTACCGCAATGCGCCCATGGTGATCGCGCAGTTTCTTGGCGTGTTCACCGTGATCGCGATGTTCATTGTCACCCTCTTCATGGCGGGCTCAGTCCTGCGTGACACCGAGCTCGGCATCGCCGACATGATCTTTGCCACGCCCATGAAGAAGCGCGACTACCTGTTCGGGCGCTTTGCCGCCGGGCTGGTGGCCTGTCTGTCCATCTTTGTGCTGGTCACGCTGGGCATCATGCTTGGTACCGTGATGCCCTGGGTGGATGTAGCACGCGTCGGCCCGTTTTCGCTCACGCCCTACCTGTGGGGATTCGCCGTCTTTGTCATTCCGAATCTGTTGCTGATTGGCGCTTTTCTGGTGTTACTGGCGGCGACCACGCGTTCCATGCTGCTGGTCTATGTGGGGGTGATCGTCTTTTTCGTGCTATGGACCGTAGCCGGTGTGTTCTCGCGCGACATCAGCAACGAGTGGCTGGTGGTGCTGATGGACCCCTTTGGTCTGCGCGCTTTCGGCCGCATGACACGCTACTTTTCCACAGCGGAGGCAAACAGCGCCCTGCCGGCGTTCACCGGCTTCATCCTTGCCAACCGCGCGCTGTGGAGCGGCGTGGCGCTGGCGCTGCTGGGCCTGACGCTGGTGCTGTTCAAACCGCAACGGCCCGATAGCGGCAAGCAGCGTTGGGGGCGCAAGACGGTGCTCGCTTCTGCATTGCCTTCAAGTCCTGCAGCGCGACGCTACCAGACACACCAGCCGCAAATCGGCACCGTCACGGCCTGGCGTCAGTGCTGGAAGTTGCTGCGCTTTGACGCCATCGGCGTCTTCAGGAGCGTCCCCTTTCTGGTGATGCTGCTGGTGGGCGTAGCCAACTTCATTGCTGGTGCCAGCATGGGTGGCCAGATGTATGGCACCCAGATCTATCCGGTCACACGCATGATGCTCGAAACGCTCTCGGGCAGCTTCAGCTTCATGCTGGTGCTGATCGTCACCTTCTACGCCGGTGAGCTGATCTTCAAGGAGCGCCAGTTCAAGGTGGCGGACGTGACGGACGCGCTGCCGGTGCCGAACTGGGTACCGCTGCTTGCCAAGAGCCTGGCCCTGCTGGGCGTCATCGCCGGCTTCATGGCCGGCGGCGTGCTGGCAGCGATGTGCTTTCAGCTGGTCAAGGGCGGTGTGCCGCTGCAACCGCTGTTGTACCTGCAGGGCTCCCTGCAAGGCAGCGCCTTCTTTGTCCTGATGGGCTTGCTGGCGCTCTCGCTGCAGGTTCTGTGCAACAACAAGTTCGTCGGCTACCTGGCGGTGATTCTGCTGCTGGCGTGGCAAGTGGTGTTCGGCGTGCTGCACTTCGACCACAACCTGTACAACATTGCCGGCCTGCCCCAGGTGCAGTACTCGGACATGAATGGCTTCGGCCACTTCCTGAAGGGCTGGTACTGGTACCTCCTGTACTGGGGTCTGTTTGTTCTGAGTCTGCTGCTGCTGGCGCACGGCTTCTGGGTGCGCGGTGTGTCACAGGAGTGGCGCGTGCGCATGCGCCTGGCGCGCCAGCGTCTGCGCGGCCTGGCCGGCGGCGCACTGGCGCTCAGTCTGTGCGGCTTTGCGGCCACCGGGAGCTGGATCTACTACAACACCAACATCCTGAACGAGTACGTCCCCGGCGACGAGCAGATGGACCGACAGGCCAGCTTCGAGAAGAAGTACCGGCAATACAAAGGCCTGGCGCAACCGCGATTGACCGACGTTCGCGCCAATGTCGATATCTTTGCGGCCGAGCGACGCGTGGTGATTGATGGGCACTACCGTCTGGTCAACAAGCACAGCATCGCCGTCGATACGCTCTACGTGCAGGTGGTGCCGCGCACGAAGACCGTGCTGCGCGGCCTGCCGGCGCATCAGGTGACTCTGGACGACACCGTGCTGGGTTTTCGCATTCTCAAGCTGGCGCAGTCCCTGGCGCCGGGCGCAGCGATCGACATGGACTTCAGCGTGACTGTGGAAAACCAGGGCTTCACAAACGACGGCAGACCCGACAGCCTGAATCTGAACGGCACTTTCTTCAACAACATGCAGTTGTTCCCGGCCCTGGGCTACGGCGGCAATGAACTGATGGACCGCAATGAGCGGCGCAAGCGCGGCCTGGGTGAGCCGCAACGCATGCCCAAACTCGAAGACGAAGCTGCACGCGCCAACCACCAGCTTGACAGCGAATCCGACTGGATCGCCTTCGAGACCACCGTCTCCACCAGTGCCGACCAGATTGCGCTGGCGCCGGGCTATCTGCAAAAGACCTGGGAGAAGGACGGCCGGCGCTATTTCCATTACAAGATGGACCGCCCCATGCTGCCCTTCTTCGCCTACCTGTCAGCGCGCTGGCAGGTGCGCAAGGGTGACTGGAACGGGCTGCCGATCGAGATCTACTTCGACCCCCAGCACGGCTACAACGTGGATCGCATGATCACGGCAACGAAGAAATCACTCGACTACTTCAGCGCCAACTTCACACCCTACCAGCACAAGCAGGTGCGGATTCTGGAGTTCCCGCGCTATGCCTCGTTTGCCCAGTCTTTTGCCAACACCATTCCCTACTCGGAGGCGATTGGCTTCATCGCCGACCTGCGCAAGGCCGAGGACGTGGATTACGTGTTCTACGTCACGGCGCACGAGATGGCACACCAGTGGTGGGCGCACCAGGTGATTGGCGCCAACGTGCAGGGTGCGACCATGCTGGTCGAATCGCTGGCGCAGTACTCGGCATTGATGGTGATGGAAAAGGAATACGGACGCGAACACATGCGCCGCTTCTTCAAGGAGGAACTCGACCGCTACCTGCGCTCGCGCCGCGGCGAGCAGATCGAAGAACAACCGCTGTTCAGGGTCGAGAACCAGGCCTATATTCACTACAACAAAGGGGCGCTGGTTTTCTACCGCCTGCGTGAGGAAATCGGTGAGGCAGCGCTGAACCTCGCACTCCAGCGCTTTCTGCAGGACAAGGCCTACCAGGCTGCACCCTACACCACCAGCCGGGAACTGCTGGGCTATATCCGCGCCCAGGCGGGCGCCGACAAACAGGACCTGATCACCGACCTGTTTGAGAAGATTGTCTTCTACGACAACCGCGTGATCGAGGCCAGCGCCAAGCAGCGACCCGATGGCCAGTGGGATGTGAAGATGAAGCTGCACCTGGCCAAGCAGGAGGCCGATGGCAAGGGCAAGGAGACCCCCCGTGTCTACGACGAGCCGGTCGAGGTCGCCATCTTTGCGCGCGCCCCCGGCGCCAAGGAGGCCGATGAAAAACTGCTGTTCAGCGAGAAGCGCCGCTTGCAGGGCGCAGAGCCTGAACTGACGATCACGGTCAAGGAGAAGCCATATGAAGTCGGCGTCGACCCGTACAACAAACTGATCGACCGGGTCTCAAGCGACAACCGCAAGCAGATCAGCCTGGAGTAGATTTGTCATCCTGGGCCGCCATTTGTCATCCCGGACTTGATCCGGGATCCAGTGCTACACCGAAACTGGATTGCGGATCAGGTCCGCAATGACAGGCAAATTGTCATCCCGGGCTCGACCCGGGATCCAGTGCTGCGCGGCGACTGGATTGCGGATCGGGCCTGCCCCGGACTCGATCCGGGGTCCGCAATGACATGCAAGCTGTCGTCCTGGAACATGCAAGCTGTCATCCTGGAACATGCAAGCTGTCATCCTGGAACATGCAAGCTGTCATCCCGGACTTGATCCGGGATCCAGCCTCCATCGATGCGCCACAATGCCAAGGATGGACTACTTCGTCTACATCATGGCGAGCCAGAAGAATGGCACCCTGTATGTGGGTGTCACCAACAATCTGGTGCGCCGCATTTACGAGCACAAGAACAATCTGGTCGAGGGTTTTACGAAGCAGTACGACGTGCACACTCTGGTCTGGTTTGAATCGACCCCTTCCATCGAGGCAGCCATCGCACGGGAAAAGCAACTCAAGAACTGGAAACGAGAGTGGAAGCTTGCACTGCTGGAGAAAACCAATCCGGACTGGTGTGACCTTTACGACTCCCTGCTATGAGGAGGCAGTCGGACCCTGGATTGCGGATCAAGTCCGCAATGACATGCAAATTGTCTCACGACCGGCATTTGTCATCCCGGGCTCGACCCGGGATCCAGTGCTGCGCGGCGACTGGATTGCGGATCGGGCCTGCCCCGGACTCGATCCGGGGTCCGCAATGACAACAGCACCCACAATGGCAATGCTGTGTTACCCCTAGTCTAGTAGTGTCGGAATTCCGGAAGTGTCTCTATGGCGCGCCCTTGACGTACTTGTCAAACCAGCTGACCAACTCGTAAAGAAGCTGCTCGTTGGACTCCATCGCGGAGTACCAGTGCGGCTCGTGCGGCAGCATCACCAGGCGCGAGGTGCCGCCGTTACCGCGCAGTGCTTCGTAGAGTTTGCTCGCCTGCAGTGGCGTGGTGCCGGGATTGGCGTCATCGGCGCCGTGGATGATGAGCAGCGGCGTCTTCAGCTTGTCGGCAAAGAAGAAGGGTGACGTTTTCCGGTAGACCTCGGGCGCTTCCCAGACCGAGCGGCGCTCGTTCTGGAAGCCGAACGGAGTGAGCGTCTTGTTGTAGGAGCCGCTGGTGGCTACACCAGCGCGGAACAGATC
>CAIQVX010000225.1 GCA_903875275.1 uncultured beta proteobacterium
CTCAGCCTGGCGCGGCGCATACGCGCGGCCGAACCCGGCATCGGCATCATCATGGTGACCGGCCGAACACAGCTCAACGACAGAATGCGCGGCTACGGCAGCGGTGCCGACATCTACCTACCCAAGCCCGCCTCGGTGGAAGAACTGGGTGCGGCCATACAGGCACTGGCGCGGCGCATTCGCCCACAGGCCAGCGCGCAGGGCGGGCTCAGCCTGAACCCGATCACCCTGCAACTCCAGGGGCCCCACCAGTTGGTCGATGTCTCCGACCATGAAAGCACGCTTCTGCTGGCCTTGAGCAAAGCCAAGGATCATCGTCTGGAGAGTTGGCAACTGATGGAGCTCTCAAACAGCGCCATGGAGAGCCAGAGCAAGGCAGCGCTGGAGGTTCAGATTGGGCGTCTGCGCAAAAAGCTCGAACAAGCCGGTGCAGCCTCCCCCACCATCAAAGCGATCCGGGGAAGCGGCTACCAGCTCTGCGTGGCAGTGCAAATCACCAAGTCCGGGCCGTCGTAGCGCGGCGGAGGTTTGTCATCCCGGGCGCCCCAACTGTCATCCGGGCTCGATCCGGGGTCCGGTGCCACGCGACCACTGGATTGCGGATCAGGTCCGCAATGACAACAGGAGACCGCAATCGCCCAAATCCATAGGCCTTTGTAGGCAAGTGACAGCAAGCGATGGGATGTGACAGGTTTCTTTTTTGCGGCTAGGTAACGTAGCGCCGCAATTCAAGAAAACTGCGCATGCAACACCTAACCATAAAAACCGGCCACAGTGCCACAACCACCCCGGCGGGCGCACCATGAGCGGCCTGAGCATCTTCGTGGTGGAAGTTCACGACGTGATGCGCGAGGCCACGGTGGCTGCGCTGCGCAGCATGGGCCATACGGTTGCCAGCGCCCGGGCACTGGACGACGCGTCGCCCATCGCTGGCGCCGACATCCTGATGCTCTCGGCGCCCTCCGCAGAAGCCCTCGGCCAGGTGCGCCGCATTCGGGCCGCTCACCCAGGCATCGGCATCATCGTCATCTCCGCAGTCGCACGAGACGATGAGCTAGTCAGCGCCTACCAAAGCGGTGCTGACCTGGTGCTTTCAAAACCCGCTTCGCTCGTTGAAGTGTGCGCGGCCATTCTGGCTTTGCAGCGGCGTCTGCATTCGCTTGAGGCCAGCGCCTGGCAGTGCACGCTCAACACCACCAGTCTCCAACTGCACGGGCCAGAGGCAAGCGTCAACGTCTCAGATGTCGAGTGTCAGCTGCTGGGCGCTTTTGCCCAGTCGGTGGAGCATCGCCTGTGCACCGAAAAAATGATCAGCATCGTCGCCAGAGGCGGCGCAGCAGTGAGAAAAAACACGCTCGAAGTGCAGATCGCGCGACTGCGAAAAAAGCTCGAACAGGTCGGCGCCATGCCGCCCAACATCAAGTCAATCCGCGGCATGGGCTACCAGCTCTGCGTGCCGCTCATCGTCAACAAAGATTTTTTGAGTCCTTGCCATGCATAACATCCGCAAACAACCAGAAGTGGCTCCGCTTGTTTGAACAGTTTTACCCCAAGAGATAAAGAGACTGCGGGCGGGTTGAATCGATGCAGAGTTGTCCACGGCGGCGTGCGTCGCTTGCGACGAACGCAAAGCCGCGGTGGTCAACTCGGGGCACA
>CAIQVX010000226.1 GCA_903875275.1 uncultured beta proteobacterium
AAGTTGAATGGGATCACGTCCCTCGGACTTATTGAGCTTTGCCGCTTCACGGGCTTTTCTGGCCGCTGTCAGGCTCACCGCCGGGTAACTGCCCAGCGCCAGCCGCTTTTCTTTGCCGCCTACGCGGTATTTCAGAAACCAGCGCTTCGATCCTGCCGGACTGACTTGTAAATACATCCCGCCGGAATCAGCACATCGGGCTTGCTTGCGATCTGGTGGGCAAACTGCGTTTCTGCATTGGGCATCGGTCAGCATGGGGGTCCAACTCCATTTAATTGCGGGGGTCCATAACAATGGTTTCTCCAATGAAGTGGGGGTCCAACCCCCAAAAAACCGGGAAAAACCTTAAACGTACCCCCGTATGTTCCCCCGCTTTTGTCTGGCAGTCAATAGATGCCTTTGTACGTCGTTGCAACGCAATTGCCGGATTCCCCAATGAAAAAGGCCGCTAAGTGTATGTTCTTAGCGGCCTTTGTACTGTTTCCTGGTCGGTGTGAAAGGATTCGAACCTTCGACCCCTTGCACCCCATGCAAGTGCGCTACCAGGCTGCGCCACACACCGATCTAAGTGCGCGATTATAGACGGTAGAAAAGCAAACTCTCAGTGCGCGGGAGACAGCAGGTCGCGAATCTCAAACAATTCACGGCGCAGGTACAGCAAGCGGTCCGTCAGTCCGCCTCCGGCCATTTCAGCCGCGTCGTCCTGCATATCGGCCACCTCATCCTCCGGCGCTTCAATGACTTCGACACCTTCAAGCAGCACTTCGCCGTTGCGCTTCTTTTCGCGTTCAAGTTGCAGAATCTCCTGCATCTTGTTGCGGGCACCGCTGATGGTAAAACCCTGGTCGTAGAGCAGGTCGCGGATACGCCGGATCATCAGTACCTCATGGTGCTGGTAATAGCGGCGATTGCCGCGGCGCTTCATGGGGCGCAACTGTGTGAACTCCTGCTCCCAATAACGTAGCACATGCGGCTTGACGCCGCACAGGTCCCCCACCTCACCGATGGTGAAGTACCGTTTTGCCGGAATCGGGGGGAGAGCTTTCTCCATTTAAATCAATACGCTAGGAGGGAAAGCTTTGAGATTACTCTAGGTGCACACCGAAAGTAAAGCGGGAAGCGCACGCAATGTGCAAAATAAAAAAACAATTGCGCCGCGATCAGGGCTTGCGCTTGGGATCCTGGATCTGCTCTTTGAGTTTGTGGCTGGCATGAAAGGTAACAACCCGCCGTGCCTCAATCGGAATCGACTCGCCAGTTCGCGGATTGCGACCAGGCCGGGGTGCCTTCGTACGGATCTGAAAATTCCCGAAGCCCGAGATCTTGACATCGTTGCCGTCCACCAGGCTGGCCGAAATCAGATCGAAAAAAGCGTCGATCATGTCCTTGGATTCGCGCTTGTTCAATCCGATCTGTTCAAACAGCAATTCCGCCAACTGCGCTTTGGTCAGGGCCGGGGTCTCCAGACTGTCAACCGAAATGTCCATTCAATCCTCTTGTCGTGTGGGCGTAGATGGTAACGGTTCAGGCGCGTTGCCGTGCGCCCAGTGTCTCTTTCAGCGAACCCAGCACTGCCTGCACTGCGGTTTCGATCTGCTCATCGGTCAGGGTCGCATCGTCGCTGTTGAGGCTCAGGCGCACCGCCATGCTCTTCTCGGTGCCTGCCAGTCCGGCCGAAGCCCCTTCCTGGCCGACCTTGGGACGGTAAATGTCAAACAAGGTTGCATCGCGCAGCAGTCCCGAAGTCGGCGCTGCCCAAACCGCAGCCAGCAAGGCGTTGTGCCCGACAGACTCCGGCACCAGCACGGCGATGTCACGTTCAACCGCCTGGAATTTGCTCACCGACTTGAAGACTGGCACATCACGCTGCAACACAGCGTCGAGGTCGATCTCAAACATGACAGGGGCTTGTGACAGACCGTAAGCCTGACGCCACTTGGGGTGCAGCTCACCGACAAAGCCGATGATCACATCGCCCACGACCACGCTGGCGCAGCGCCCGGGGTGCATGGCCGGGTGCTGGGCGGCCGTGAAGACCGGTTTGCGCGGCGCCAGCAGGGCCTCGACATCGCCTTTGACGTCATAGAAATCAACGGCCTGCTCCTTGCGCCCCCACTGTGGCGCGTCGACGGTTCCACAAACCATGCCCGCCAGGCGCAGTGGCTGGTGAAAACCCTCAACCGTTGCATCGGTGTTGCGTACGCTGGCATCGCGCAGAAAGACCCGGCCAATTTCGAAAACACGAACCCGTTGCGCCTTGCGATCCAGGTTGAACTTCAGAACCTGCAACAAAGATCCAAGCAGCGAGGAGCGCATCACGCTCATTTGACTGGCAATTGGGTTGAGCAGTTTGATGGGATTGGGATTGGCGCACAGTTCGTGCTCCCAACGTTCCTCAACGAAGCTGAAGTTGATCGTTTCCTGATAGCCCATGGCAGCCATCGAGCGCCGCACGGCGAACGCGCTGCGCTCGGCCTCAGGTCGAATCCTGGCGGTGATGGGCGCTTGTGGCGGAGTCTGGGGCAAATCGTTGTATCCGACCATGCGGATCACTTCCTCGATCAGGTCCTCTTCGATCTGCAGATCAAACCGGTACGGCGGCGGCGTCACGGTGATGGTGCCCTCGCCCTGCGTCAACGGCAACTGCAGGCGTGACAGCGCCTGGGCACATTGCATCTGGGTCAAAGGCATGCCGATGACCTTGCTCGCCCGGGCCACACGCAGGGTCACGCTGGTCGTGGCAGGCATGTTCACCTGCAGGTCGTCAATCGGTCCACAAGCTGACGTGCCAGTACCGCAAATGTCCAGGATCAATTGCGTGATGCGCTCAATATGTTGGACGGTCTGACTCGGATCGACCCCCCGCTCAAAGCGGTGCCCTGCATCGGTAGAGAAATTGAAACGACGCGAGCGCCCGGCAATGGCTTTGGGCCACCAGAACGCAGCTTCCAGATAGATATGCCGGGTATCGTCAGACACCGCCGTCGCATCGCCGCCCATGATCCCGGCCAAGGACTCGACCTGGTGATCGTCGGCAATGACGCCAACTTTATCGTCCACCGTGACCGTGCTGCCGTTCAGCAGTTTCAGCTGTTCGCCGGCCCTGCCCCAACGCACATTGAGGCCACCGTGGATCTTCTCGAGATCGAACACGTGCGACGGACGACCAAACTCGAACATCACGTAGTTGGAGATGTCTACCAAGGCGGTCACGCTGCGCTGACCACAGCGCGCCAAACGGTCCACCATCCACTGCGGCGTCACCGCATTGGTATTGACGTTGCGAATGACGCGGCCCGAGAAACGACCGCACAGGTCGGGCGCACTGATCCTGACCGGCAATTTGTCGGGGCTACCAACGTCGCTGGCGGCAAAGACCGGCTCCTTCAAGGGCGCACCGGTCAGGGCCGCCACTTCGCGTGCCACGCCATAGACGCTCAGACAGTGCGCCAGATTGGGCGTGAGTTTGAGTGTGAACAGGGTGTCGTCAAGTGCCAGATGCTGGCGAATGTCCTGTCCTGCCTGCGCACTGTCATCGAGTTCGAGCAGGCCCGAATGGTCCGTGGAGAGTTTGAGCTCCCGCGCCGAACACAACATGCCCTGGCTCTCGACACCACGCAGCTTGCCGACCTTGATCAGGAGCGGCTGGCCGTCGTCCCCGGGCGGCAGTTCAGCACCGACAAGCGCCACCGGCACTTTGATGCCGACTCGGGCATTAGGAGCACCACACACCACATTGAGCAACTCGGTCTGGCCAACATCGACCTTGCAGACACGCAGACGATCGGCATTTGGATGCTGCACGGCATCCCGTATTTCACCGACGACGACCTTGCTGAAAGGAGGCGCCACCGGCTTGAGGTCCTCGACCTCAAGTCCGGCCATGGTCAGGGTGTCAGCCAGTTGCTGTGTGGTCAGAGACGGGTTACAGAATTCGCGCAACCAGGATTCAGGAAATTGCATGGTAGTTCAGGGATTTCTTGTCATTGAAACTGGGTCAGAAAACGGATGTCACCGTCAAAAAACAGACGCAGGTCATTCACGCCATAGCGCAACATGGTGAGTCGGTCCGGCCCCATGCCGAAGGCAAAGCCGATGAATTTCTCGGGATCCAGTCCCATATTGCTCACCACATTCGGATGCACCTGGCCAGACCCGGCAACTTCCAGCCAGCGCCCGGACAAAGGACCGCTCTGGAACTGAATGTCAATCTCGGCGCTCGGCTCTGTGAACGGAAAGAAACTGGGCCGAAACCGCAGCACCAGATCGTCCGACTCAAAAAAGGTCCGGCAAAAATCGGTGAAAACGTACTTGAGATCCTTGAAACTGACGTTCTCGCCAATCCACAGGCCTTCGCACTGGTGAAACATGGGTGAATGGGTGGCGTCGCTGTCAACGCGGTAGGTACGTCCCGGCGCGATCACGCGAATCTCGGGCATGGACCCTGAAAACAGGCCGTCCCCGCTCTGGCCGGCCGCAGCTGTGGCCCTGTGCTTCTTGACGTGCTGAACCGCGTGGCGAATCTGCATCGGACTGGTATGGGTACGCAACAGGTTGGGTGCCGTCGCCGAACCGCCTTCCACATAGAAGGTGTCGTGCATCGAGCGCGCCGGGTGATCCTCAGGTGTATTGAGGGCCGTAAAGTTGAACCAGTCGGTCTCAATCTCGGGACCCTGTGCCACGGAGAACCCCATGGACCCGAAAATCGCTTCGATGCGCTCCAGCGTTAGGGAAACCGGATGCAGGCCACCCGGCCCACGCTGTCGGCCAGGAAGCGTTACGTCCAGCGCTTCCGCCTGTAGCTGTGTCTGCAATTCGATGTCGGCAAGCGCCTGACGTCGGGAATTGAGTGCGCCTTCGATCGCCTGTTTGGCCAGGTTGATGGCAGCGCCGCGGGCCTTCTTCTCGTCCACCGCCAGAGCCGCCAGGCCCTTCATCAGTTCGGTAATCCGCCCCGACTTGCCAAGAAACAATGCCTTGGCATTTTCCAGATCGGCCGGCGTGATGGCGCGCTCAAAAGCCGCCTTGGCGGCATCAACAACGACGTTCAGCTCGTTCATAAATTCTCTTGAAGTCTTTCGACATGAAAAAGGGCTAGTGCCTTCTCAAGCTCTAGCCCTTGTCATTAAGTACATGGTCCGCCACAGAACAACAGCGAACCGGTGTGAACTCAAGCAGCCAGCTTGGCCTTGACTTGTTCCACAATTCCGGAAAACGCAGCCATGTCATGCACAGCGATATCGGAAAGGACCTTGCGGTCAATTTCAATATTGGCCTTCTTCAGACCGTTGGCAAACTGGCTGTAGGTCAGGCCGCACTGGCGGGCAGCGGCGTTAATACGCGCAATCCACAATTGGCGGAAAACACGTTTCTTGGTACGACGGTCCCGATAGGCATATTGCCCTGCCTTCATCACCGCTTCTTTGGCGATTCGGAAGACGTTACCACGACGACCACGGAATCCTTTTGCAAGGGCCAGAACTTTCTTGTGGCGGGCGCGAGCCGTTACACCACGTTTGACGCGAGGCATGTGATTTACTCCTTGTTCGTCGTTAAATTAAATACCACGGCCCGGCAGCATCTGTGCCATGCGACCCATATCGGTCTCATGAACAGCAGTGGCACCACG
>CAIQVX010000227.1 GCA_903875275.1 uncultured beta proteobacterium
AGGTACATGACCGCGATCCGGTTGGAGATGTGGCGGACCACACTCAGGTCGTGGGCGATGAAGAGGTAGGAGAGTTTGAACTCGTCCTGCAGGTCGAGCAGCAGGTTGATGACCTGCGCCTGCACCGAGACGTCGAGCGCCGACACCGGTTCATCACAGACGATCAGCTTGGGCTCCAGCGCCAGCGCCCGTGCAATACCCAGGCGCTGGCGTTGTCCACCAGAGAACTCATGCGGGTACTTTTTTGCGGCCTCGGGGCGCAGGCCGACCTTGGAAAACAGCCACTGCACGCGTTCCTGCCTTTGCGCCGCATTGGATGCGCCAAAGTTGCGCAGCGGCTCGGCCACGATCTCGCCCGCGGTCAGGCGTGGGCTCAGCGATGCATACGGATCCTGAAAAATGATCTGCATGTGGCGTCGGCGCAGCCGCATCTGGGTGGCGTCGAGCGTCAGCAGTTCCTCGCCTTCAAGCTTGACCGAGCCCGAGGTCGGTTCGATCAGGCGCAGCACGGATTTGGCGGTGGTGGTCTTGCCGCAGCCGGATTCCCCCACCAGTGACAGTGTTTCGCCGCGTGCGAGGGTGAACGACACCCCGTCCACCGCCTGGATCGGCGGCTTGGCCGGACTGAACCAGTGCCTGGGCGCAATGAAGTGCTTGCGCAGTTCGCTCACTTCGAGCAGCGGCGGGGCGTTCATGCAGCAAACTCCGCCGGGTTGATACGGCCTTCTTCGACGGCAAAGCAGGCCACCACGTGATCCTGGCCATGGCTGCTCAATGGCGGGCTCTCCTCAAGGCAACGCTGCTGTGCATACTGGCAGCGCGCGGCAAAGGCGCAACCGCGCCCCAGCTCATGCGGCGAGGGCACCATGCCGGGGATTTCGGTCAGGCGCTTGAGCTGGCTGTTCATGGCCGGCATGGATGCCATCAGGGCGCGCGTATAGGGATGCAGCGGCCGGCTGAAGAGGGCCAGCACACTGCTCTCCTCGACCTTGCGCCCGGCGTACATCACGACCACGCGGTCACAGCTCTCCGCCACCACGCCGAGGTCGTGGGTGATCAGCATCACACCCATGCCAAGCTCTTTTTGCAAGCGCTTGATCAGGTCCAGGATCTGCGCCTGAATCGTCACGTCCAGCGCCGTGGTTGGCTCATCGGCGATCAGCAACTCGGGATTGCAGGCCAGTGCCAGCGCAATCATCACGCGCTGGCGCATGCCGCCCGAGAACTGGTGCGGGTACTCGCGAGCGCGGCGCTCGGGCTCGGGGATCTGCACCAGTCGCAGCATTTCGACGGCGCGCTGCATCGCCTCGGCCCGGTTCACCTGCTGGTGCACCAGCACGGTCTCGGCAATCTGCCGGCCGACCGTCAGCACCGGGTTCAGCGAGGTCATGGGTTCCTGGAAGATCATCGAAATGCGGTTACCCCGGATCTGCCGCATCTCGCGTTCGCTCAACGCCAGCAGGTTGGTGCCACGGTAGCGGATGGCGCCCAGATGCCGTGCAGGGGGTGTGGGCAGCAGGCGCAGGATGGACAGGGCGGTGACGCTCTTGCCGCAGCCCGATTCACCGACCACGCCCAGGGTCTGTCCGGCCTGCACCGTGAAGGACACGCCATCGACCGCGCGCACCGTGCCGCTCAGGGTATCGAACCAGGTGCGCAGTGAATCGATTTCGAGCAGCGGCGCTGCTGCGGTGGAGCGCGTGCTCATAGTTGCCGTGCCAGTCGCGGGTCCAGCACGTCGCGCAGACCGTCCCCCACCATGTTGATGGCCAGCACCGTGGCGGCCAATAGCAAACCCGGGTAGAGAATGATGTGAAAGGCCACAGCGACAAAATTGCGGCCTTCGGCCATCATGTTGCCCCAGCTCGGCGTTTGTGCCGGCACGCCGACACCCAGGAATGAAAGCGAAGCCTCGATCAATACCGCCGAGGCCGCCACAAACGTGGCCTGCACGATCAGCGGCGCCACCATATTGGGCAGCACGTGGCGCCACAGGATCACGGGCAGGCGCGTGCCCACCGCGTGCGCCGCCTCCACGTACAG
>CAIQVX010000228.1 GCA_903875275.1 uncultured beta proteobacterium
CCGCGGGCACGATTGGCACGGCTACCCGTGGCGGTGAACGGCAAGCACTCCCCTGCGTTTGTGTGCCGAATGGTGACTTGGTCGCCTACCGTGCGCTACTCGGTTACCGAACTGGTGGCAGGACTGCAGCTAGAAATGGCAACGGATGGACGCCCAAAGCGTCAAAGTTCTGTCGCCACGCGACAGCGACCGACCGATGGCGATCCGGTCTGGATACCCCGCCCTGAAGAAAATAGCGTGCTGGTCGCTTTGCACGAGCGCGGCCTGTACAAGGCGCCGCTTGGCGATGGCAAGCACGACATCACATGCCCCTGGGTGCAGGAGCACACGGGTGAAGTCAATGGTGGCACCGCCTATTTCGAGCCCGACGACAGCTGGCCAATAGGCGGCTTCAAGTGCCTGCACGGCCACTGTGCAGATCGCCATGTGCGCGATTTGCTGCAATTTGTCGGCATCGAAGTCAACGCCGCCCGCATGAAACCAACCATCCGCATCATGGCCGGTGAAATACACCGTGTGGTTGATGCAGCCGAACGTGAGCTGGCACAGTCGCGGCGCCACTACCAACGCGGTGGCTTGATCGTGACCATCGTCACCGACCCCGGCACCCGCGAGACCCGTGTGCAAGACATCAGCCCTCCTGCCTTGGTGCGGGCCTTGGCAGGTGCCGCCACCTGGGAGCGATACGACGCACGCTCTGAAGACTGGACACGTACCGATCCCCCGGCGCGACATGCGGCAGTGCTGTTTGATTCGACCAGCTATCACCATCTACCGGTGCTCAGCGGCCTGACGCGCCAACCCTACTTGCGCCCCGATGGCAGTTTGATGATGGCGGCTGGGTATGACTTGGCGACCGGAATGTTTGGCGTGTTTGACGCGAGGGAGTTCTCAGTTCCAAAGAACCCAACCCGTGCCGATGCCGAAGCCGCGCTGGCCTTGCTGAAAGATGTCTTGTCAGAGTTCAGCTTTGCGGGAGATGCCGACCTCGGGGCCGCTTTAGCGGCGATGCTCACCGCGACCGTTCGACCCAGCTTGAACCACGCACCCATGATCCATGTGCGGGCACATATGGTGGGCTCGGGCAAGTCATACCTGTGTGAATTGATCACCGCGCTGGCCACGCCACAGCGTGGAACGCCAACCACATTTCCGGGTGATGATGAAGAGTGCCGCAAACTCCTGCTGGCCGAGTTGCTGCGAGCGCCAGCGGTCATCGAGTTTGACAATCTCACCAGCGATCTGGTAGCGCACAAGAGCTTGTGTACCGTATTGACCTCCGAGCACATGAGCGGGCGCATCCTGGGGGTTTCCAAGACGGCTACCGTCAATACCCGCGCCCTATTCCTTTCCAGCGGCAACAATGTCGGGCCGGTGCAAGACATGACCCGGCGCTGCATCACGATTCATCTTGACCCCGGCTGCGAAGTACCTGCTGCACGCACCTTTACCCGGCCTGATCTGGTACGCGACGTACTGCGGCAACGTGGACGCTATGTGTCGGCGGCGTTGACCATCGTATGCGCCTGGATCAGGGCTGGACGGCCCAAGACGGATTGCAAACCCCTTGCAGGGTTTGGCGACTGGTCTGACCTGTGCCGCCAACCTTTGCTTTGGCTGGGCCTGGCCGACCCCACGGATTCCGTTTTCAAGGCGATGGCCGAGGACCCGGACCGCGAAACGCTGGGGCGCATCCTGACCGCGTGGCAAGGTGTATTCGGCAAGACGGCGGCCATGGTGCGGGATGCGGTGAAACAGGCAGCGTCATTCGGCGACGAGCATGTGGAACTGCGCGAGGTGCTACGCGACATTGCCGACGAACGCGGCGAGATCAACCGGCGCAAGCTGGGCTGGTGGATCAGGCGCCACGCTGGGCGCATTGTCGATGGCAGACGCTTTGTGCGTGGCAGCGGCACCCGCTCGGCGGAGACCTGGCAAGTGGAATCTGCTTCAACCGCGTCGGTTTCGCCGGTTTTACCGGTTTCAAATCGGCCAAGCGCGTCAAGTGGCAGCAGCGATGCGGATGACAGCAATCGCTATGCCCGCGCAAGCCGAGGTGCATGACCGGCATGGCTGAGTTGCACCATGAGTAGGCGCCGTCCCAACCCCCGTCTGGCCAAAGTCCATCGGAACTACACCGTGGACGAAGTCGCTACGCTGTTTGGGGTTCACAAGAATTCCGTGCGTAACTGGGTCAAGGACGGCCTGCCAACCAGCGACAACCGGCGCCCTTTGCTGATTCTGGGGCGTGATCTGCTTCACTACCTCCAGGCGAAAAGGCTCAAGAACAAGCGACCCTGCCAACCGGGTGAAATCTACTGTGTGCGCTGCCGTGCCACGCAGAAACCGGCAGGCGCGATGGCCGACTACCAGCCACTGACCCCCGACTCGGGCAACCTGATAGGCATCTGCCCGGTTTGCGAATCAATGATGTACCGACGAACCAGTTTTACCCAGCTGACGCAGTTTGGAGCGGATTTGGACATCACGCTGATGCAGGCACTGCCACACATAGAAGAGAGCACCCAACCCTGCGTAAACAGTGACTTCAGAGGGAGTGAAAAAACATGACAACACACAACGCCAACAACGAACGAATCAAGCGCAGCTACTTCGCCTATTTGAAGGAGGCCAAACGCCACAGCGAGCCTACGGTAGATGCGGTGGCCAAGGCTTTGGCGCGGTTTGAAAGCGACACGAAACACCGTGATTTCAAGTCCTTTCACTTTCAACAAGCCGTTGCGTTCAAGCACCGCCTGGCCGAACAAAAGAGCCAGCAGACCGGAGTGAAGCTCAGCAAGGCAACCCTGCACGCGACGCTAGCGCATCTCAGAATGTTCTTTCTGTGGCTGGCTGGCCAACCGGGTTACAAATCAAGGTTTCAGTATTCTGACGCCGATTATTTCAATCTGTCAGAAAAGGACGTGCGGGTGGCGACGGCCACGCGGGAGCAAGTTGGCCCCACGCTGGAGCAAGCCAAGCACGTTATTGGCCTGATGCCGTCTGGCACTGCGATTGAACGTCGAGACCGCGCCCTGATCGCCTTCACACTTTTGACTGGCGCGCGGGACAGCGCCATTGCCTCGATGAAGTTGAAACACATTGACCTGGTGACGGGCTGCGTCAATCAGGATGCGCGGGAGGTCAAAACCAAGTTCAGCAAGACCTTCACCACCTACTTTTTCCCGGTGGGAGATGAGATTCACCAGATCGTGGTGGGCTGGGTGGCGCTCTTGCGCGAGGAACTTCTATGGGGCAATGACGACCCGCTGTTTCCGACAACGCGCATTGAGGTCGGCGCAAGTCGCCACTTTGAAGCTGTGGGACTGCAACGTGCCCACTGGAGCAGCGCCGCCCGCATTCGCACCATCTTTCGGGATGCATTCACCAGCGCCGGGCTGCCCTACTTCAACCCGCACAGTTTCAGAAACACGCTGGTCCGGCTTGGGCAGGAGGTTTGCAAGACGCCAGAGGAGTTCAAGGCGTGGAGCCAGAACTTGGGGCATGAGAAGGTGCTGACAACTTTTCTGAGCTACGGGCAGGTTGAGAGTCCGCGTCAGGGGCAGATCATCCGGGCATTGGCGGCACCACCAGTGGCCGTACCGCCGGATATGACAGAGCTGGCCCGGGCGTTGGTGCGGGAGATGCGGGTCGCCGTTTGAGGCCCGGCTTTAGCGCGGTTGAGGGAGCCCCCACGGGGGGCGGACGGGCAACCGGCGCGCGGGGGCCAATGCCGCGTAGCGGCGAGGCCCCGGTGGGTGGGCAGGGGCACACAGGTGATGACTGGCCGCAGGCCACCGACTGGAACACTTGCGAAGCAACTGACTGATGCTACGGCGCCACAACGACCACAAGGGCGTGCGCCCGTACCCAGCGAAGGCCACTTTGCATAAGGCCCGTTTTGTAAACCCGTGAGGGCGCGCCAGCGGTGGCCGACACCAAGCGCAGCTTCAGCGTAGCGACTGGCGACCACTTTGCAAAATGCGGCCTTATGTAAAAGCGCAGCGGGTGGCCGTAGCGGGCGTGAACCACAGAAGTTCCGAACGCCACGCGACAGCTTTGTGCTTGCTGGCCATGGCGGTATTCCGCCTTGGCCACTGACTGAAGCTACAAACTCCCGAACGAGAAAAGCGGTGATGTTGGGTGCGCTGACCCACAGCGCGCAGCGCAAGCCCGCGGGCAGCGTGCCCGACATGACCGCGCTGGTGGTGGTAAGCACTTTCCATCGCACGCCGCAGGGTTGTAATTCCCAGACGCCTTCGCGGCTGCTGATTGACACTTGCGAAGCACTGTATCCCCTCCCAGTCATCTACATGCGCCTGAGCAGCTACACGTAAACACGGCATTCACGCTTGGTGAAATCATGTTGCATCACGGCCGTCGCCATCCGATCCACCACTTTGGCACCACCTGCAGATGACGGCTCAATCGGGGACACCGCAGAGTAGTCGCGGGGCTCAGTGCAAATCATGCGCAAGTCCAGTACTGGCATCCCCTGGTGGATCGCTTCTCGCAGGATCACGTCGTTAAATAGGCTCAGGGCTGTCTTCAGTTCAGTCGGCAGACCCGGCACATGGTCGTAGACAGTGCAAACCATCAATGGCTTGTCCAGGGTCAGCAGCGTGGAAATCAGGGCGCGGTAACTGACTTCAAAGTCGGCCTTGATTTTGTGGAGAAAAGCCAATGCGTGCTTCACTGATGTGGCCGATGTTTCCAGGCTCGCAATACAACCCAGTGCATCGTTGCCGCCGACACTCAAGACAAGGTGTGTTGCGTCCGGTGGTATTCGCGTCACTTGCTGCGACACCATTGCCGATGTGTCGCCGTCCACTGCCAGCAAACTGGCCTTCCACATCGATGGCATCCGTTGCCTGACCTGATCAATCACGGCTGGCCCGCCGGCAACATAGGCAGCATTGTCAAAAATGGAGTCGCCAAGAAGTACAAGATGTTTCATATTTCAGCCCCAAGCCGGAAAGCCGCTATCAAGAATTGCCTTGCGCATCGCCGCTGGCAACCGCACCCCATGCACGTCGTACAGCAACTCGTGCCCTTCATCCGGTACAAACTCCCTGGCGTCTTCCAGTGTCGGCGCGGTTCCAAGCAATTCATCTTCCGGTGAATAAACGTCATAGCCATTCTCTGACTGCTTGATGCGGAAATTGGTCGGCACATAGACGCCAAGCATCTCGCACTTTCCACCAAACGGCTTCATCATCCGATTGACATCGCGCGGCAACGTGCGGTCATACAGTTCATTCAACCCCGTCGATCCCAATCCGTCATAGCGAAATATCTGATGCGC
>CAIQVX010000229.1 GCA_903875275.1 uncultured beta proteobacterium
ACGCGAGCGGTGCCCTGAGCCTGCTCAAATACCCGCTCGACGGCAGCAGCTTCACATTGAACTACGCGCCCAACGCCCTGGGCCAGGCCAGCCAGGCCGGCGCTTACGCCAGCACCGTGCGTTACCACCCCAACGGCGCAGTCGCCAGCTACACCCTGGGCAACGGCAAAACCCACAGCCTCACACAAAACGCCCGTGGCCTGCCTGCCGTTAGCACCGACACCGGCGTGCTGCAAGACAGCCATACCTACGACGCCAACGCCAACGTGGCCAGCATCACCGATGGCATCAACGCTAAAAACCGCAGCATGGGCTACGACGGCCTGGACCGGCTCATCAGCGCCAACGCACCCAGCGTGTGGGGAACTGGCAGCTTCAGCTACGACGCGCTGGACAACCTGAGCGCCAGCACACTGGGCAGCAGAAACTCAAGCCACACCTATGATGCCAACAACCGGCTGAGCACCATCAACACCAATGGCGTCTACACCGGCTACAGCTACGACGCCCAGGGCAACACAGTTGCCAAAGGCGCACAGGGCTACTACTTTGACCTGGGCAAGCGGCTGATCCTGGTGAGCGGGGTGGCCAGCTACAGCTACGACGGACTGGGACGCAGGGTGTACGCCGTCAGCAGTCCAACAGCCACCTACCGCACCAGCGTCTACAGCCAGGGTGGACAACTGCTGTACACCAACTTGCAGCAAGGCACGACCAACACCAGCACGCGCTACATCTATCTGGCAGGCAAGCTGATTGCCGAGGATGGAACAGCCGGGGTGGTGTACACCCATACCGATGCACTGGGCAGTCCGGTAGCCAGAAGCAGCAGCACAGGCACGCTGCTGAGCAACACCTGGTACGAGCCCTATGGCAAGACGGCGCAGGGGACGAATCCGCAAACCATTGGCTTTACCGCGCATGTGAACGACGCCGATACCGGGCTGATCTACATGCAGCAGCGGTATTACGAGCCGGTGGCGGGGAGGTTTTTGAGTGTGGATGCGGTTAATACCAATCCCGATACCGGTGGCAGTTTCAATCGGTATGCGTATGCCAGCAATAATCCGTATAAGTTTGTTGATCTGGATGGGCGTGTAGGGGAGCTTTTCTGGAGCGCATCCGACAAGGTGACGTATACCGTGAGATACACGATGGCCGGTGTTGCGTCACCGGTTGGTGCGGCTGCAATAAACGCGCAGATAGCGAAGGACTTTTCTGGCTCGGTCAGTCTCAATGGCAAGACCATTGCGGTTACCGCGCAAGCCATCAATGTTGATAAGGCTGGGCCTGGAGTCAACACAATTAACGTCGTGAACGACACAGCGGGGGTAACCCCCAGCGGCCGTTCCAATACCGATGCAATTGGTGGATCGATCGTAACAATTGGTGCCACTGGCGCACAAGCTGCCAATGAACGAACGGTTTCGCATGAGTTAGGTGGCCACAGTGGGGGTGCTGGGGATCAATACAAGGGGGGTATTGGTGCAGATGGCAAAATTCTTGGGGCCGACGTGGCTGGCCCCGCCAACGTAATGAAAGACCTTTCGGGTCAACCTGCAAACAGTCAAACGCTAAGGGAAATTCTCAAAGCTCCGACAAATACGAATACATGCAGTAATGGCGCTACCGCAGGAAATGGAGGCTGTTGAATGTCGTTAAATTCCATCTTCCTGCTTCGAGCATTACTTGTGATTGTCTTGCAGCAATCATCGTTGATAGCCTTCGCTCAAGCTTCCGCGCCACCGCTGCGATGCGAGATCAAGCTCTCCGCTTGGTGCATTGTTGAAGGTGCACAGGAAATCGTGCGCCAGCTTGCGACAGACTCAGTCCATGATCGCGTTTGGCGGTTGCGTGGCGCATTCCGGCCCCAATCGCAATTGGTGGTGTTAGAGCCGAATGGTTGCCGATCGACGACTTCAGACACGCTGGAGTTTGTTGCATTCGATGAAAATGTGAATTGGAATTCCAAGAAATGGGATCGACTTCGCGTTAGGCTCGACACAAAAGGCCATTGCGATCTAGACATATTGTTGACGCCCGATCACGATGATTCTCTTGAGTGGGCCTATTCGGGAGGGCTTAAATTGCTAAGGCACTGCACGAGTGAAGCATGCGAAGACTCCACCATTGCCGAGCTGAAACCTAAGTTTGAATCGCGTTTTCGTCGGCGCAGATAAGGGCGTGAAGCTGCCAATTCAACAATTCCTTTCCGCGGGGCATCACAACTCAAGCGGTCACGACCAAGAGGATCAAATCAGAGTCAGGCACAGGTTACGATGTCCCACGAAACACTGATGGCCTCAAGTTGAAATTCCTGATCCGGGTTTTGTTGATAGCAAGCTGGTTGGCATGGGGGCTATATGCCAGCTTCAGCTACGACGCCCAGGGCAACACCACAGCCAAAGGCGCACAGGGCTACTACTTTGACCTGGGCAAGCGGCTGCTCCTGGTGAGCGGGGTAGCCAGCTACAGCTACGACGGACTGGGCAGAAGAGTCTACGCCGTCAGCATCCCACAAGCCACCTACCGCACCAGCGTCTACAGCCAGGGCGGACAACTGCTGTACACCAACTTGCAGCAAGGCACCAGCAACACCAGCACGCGCTACATCTATCTGGCAGGCAAGCTGATTGCCGAGGATGGAACAGCCGGGGTGGTGTACACCCATAAGTTGCCTTCAGCCGAAGGGCGTCGCGCAATCGGGGCATCCGAAAAAGACCGCGTCGAATTCAAATAGCACCTAAAGGAGCACTCATGAGAAACATATTGCCGCTTTTGGTGCCACTGATCGCTGGGGTGGATATTGCCTGTTTTTTCGTGGTCTTTGTCATGCAGCGCTTGGGCTTATCGCGTTCGGAAATGCTCGGAGACTGGCCAGAAAACATCGGCGTAGCATTTGTTGGTGTCTCGGTCTTAGCTCTGCTAGCGGTAGCTTTCTTGGCGGGGAAAGACCCTGTTTGGCGGTCTGAGATCACCCGCTTGCAACTGACCACTGGTGCGGTCTTGATTGCCTATGTCCTGTTTGTCTTGGTTTACTTATGGCGGCTCCTTGGCGGAGGGATCTGATAGCACCGTCTAGTTGATCGCTATGTCTATGCAGAGAACAACCCCTATCGGTACACAGATCCGGATGGGGGCAATCCGCTTTTGGCCGCAGCAATGTTTTGCGCTCGTTCGCTTGCCTGCGTTCGTGCGGGTACCGGCTCGAAAGGTGGGGCGCTTCCTGATAGCGCTATCGTCGTGCGCGGGGGGACCAACTCAGCGGAGCGGTTTGCAAATGCAAGCGGGGCTAAGGTCAACGCTGATGGGACCGTTAGCGGCGTTTCAGTTAACAGCGCAGCCGGAAAGAGCGTCAATGAATTGTCGCAGACGATCCCGAATGGACAAGTTGGCACTTCGACAGTTGGTGCTGTAAGGGAGGCTGGTGGTAACGTAACGCCAAAGCCGACAGGAAACAACCCTGATCATTGTGAGATGTGCGGACTCACCCCGAAGCAGGCAGAAAAACTCTTTACCCCGACACAACCTAACCCGAAGTAAGAAATGAACACCACGAACGCATTTTTGACCGAGGATCAGATTGACGACATAGAGAGGCGCGTTAACAAGGCGTCGCTCGGTCCATGGAAATCCTTTATTGAGGGGCGCGACCACACAAGCGGTTCCAGCTTTATCATGACCGGTTCTGACCGTAGGAGAGGCAGCGATTTGGAGCTCTGCGGAGCAACTGACGATGATCAGGATTTCATTGCCGCCGCCAGGCAAGACATTCCGCTTTTGCTTGCCGAAGTACGAAGACTACGCCTGATAGTCTCAAAGCAAAGTGGCGACGACGTGTCTTGATGAGCGTGACAAGTACCGGTACGATGTCCAACGAATTACCGATGGCCTCAAGTTGAAATTCCTGATCCGGGTTTGGGCATTTGCATCACCAAGGTCTGTGACAATGACGCCATGATCAAAAAAACTGCGCCCCCGCCGGACCTGGAGTTCGAGCCTGAGTTTGTGACCGGGCTAAAGAAGATCTTTGAAGAGATGATCATCTTCAACCAGGTCATCGGCCTGAAAATCACCTCGCTGACGCCAGCCCAGGTGCGGGGTCGCATCGACATGAAGCGCGACCTGATCGGGCATTTCGCCTTCAACCGCCTGCATGGGGGTGTTATCAGCGCCGGTCTCGATGCCATGGCGGGTCTGGCGGTGATGGCCGCCATCGGCGCACGCCACATGGACGAGGCACCGATGCAGCGCCTGCACCGCTTTGGCAAGCTTGGCACCATCGACCTGCGCGTCGATTACCTGCGCCCGGCCATCGGCGAGCACTTCGAGTTGCGCGCCGAGGTGATGCGCCTGGGCTCGCGCGTGGCCTCGGTCCGCATGGAGTTCCTGGGTGCCAATGGCGAATTGCTGTCCACCGGCACCGCCGCCTACATTGTTTCCTGAGTCGCTGTCGCCGCGACTGCCGCAATGTCAACGTCGGTGATGTAGACGGTGCCGGTAAAGCTGGAGATCACTGCGCCGTCAGCGCGCGTTACATCGATCCGGTACACCGCCAGCTTGCGCGACCTCGACACCTCGG
Source organism: uncultured beta proteobacterium (assembly GCA_903875275.1). Taxonomy (GTDB): domain Bacteria; phylum Pseudomonadota; class Gammaproteobacteria; order Burkholderiales; family Burkholderiaceae_C; genus Rhodoferax. The sequence goes on from CAIQVX010000229.1 coordinate 4,583, forward strand.
TGGCGCGGGCCTGCAGGCAGTCGCGCAGGTGCGCCGCCTGCTGGTAGGTGATGTGCGCATCAATGCCGGCCGCCACCTTGCCGTAGGAGTTGGAAGCCAGCCCGAAAGCGCTGTCGGCCAGCGCGAAAACCACGCCACCATGGCAGGTGCCGTTAAAGTTCAGATGCTGCGGCCCCAGTGTCAGCGTGACCGTGGCCGTACCCTTGCCGGCTTCGGTGCAGCGCACGCCCAGCGCGCAGGCGAAGGGATCCAGCGCCGCCAGCTGCATCACCAGCGCGGCGGGGTCCGCTGCCACAGCCGGCTTTGCCGGGATTCTGGACTTCAGGCGCTGGCCGGTACCGGCCACGCTGGCATGCTGTGCCACGGCGTCAAGCAGGCCCGCCACACCTTCGGCCGTGTTGGCGCAGCACTTGAGCACGGGCACGTCCCACTCGATTGCAGTCCTTGCCGGGCGCAGGTGCAGCATGTCTTTGAGGTCGCGCGCCGCAGCATCGGCGCCTGGCAGGTCGGACTTGGTCACCACCAGCACGTCGGCAATCTCCAGAATGCCGGCCTTGATGGCCTGCACGTTGTCGCCCATGCCCGGTGCGCAGGCCACAAGCCGGGTGTCGGCCACGCGCATGATCTCCACTTCGGACTGTCCGGCACCCACGGTCTCGATGATGATGGCATCGAACCCTGCTGCATCGAGCACATCCACAATTTCTTCGGTGCTCTGTGACAAACCACCCAGATGGCCGCGTGTGGCCAGCGAGCGGATGAACACGTTGGCATGCGCCCCGTGCTCGCCCATGCGCACGCGGTCCCCCAGCACAGCGCCGCCACTGATGGGGCTTGACGGGTCAACCGCCACCACCGCAATGCGCTGGCCGCGCCCAAGCAGTTCGCCCAGCATGGCATGAACCAGGCTTGACTTTCCGGCCCCGGGTGCGCCGGTGATGCCCAGCACATGGGAGCGGCCCAGGTGCGCCGCCAGTGCTTTTGAGGCGGCGCCGGCGGGCAACTGGGCATGTTCGATCAGGCTGAG
>CAIQVX010000230.1 GCA_903875275.1 uncultured beta proteobacterium
TCTGGCCTGCAGCCAACCTGAAGCTGGTCAAGCACCACAACCGGGCTGACGCGCTATTGCTCAGCGCCTGGCTCAGCGACACCCTTTCGTAGCCCAAGGACAACATGCAATTAATTGAACCCTTCAAGCACGAGCGAAACATCACGGTGGGACAAGGCCGGATCATGTACGCATCCGAGAAGTCGCACCCAGTGATCGCTGTTGACGACTTTGGCGAAGGTGTGCGCGGCGGCCTGAAACCGGGCTGGGTGCTGCCTGGCGGCCGACGAACCCAGGACAGCGCAGAGGCCTACGCCGCGGCGCAGTGGATCAACCAACAGTCCCGGCATGTCTGAGACGAGGTCTGCATCAGAAAGATACCTGTCGGCCAGGCAGTCGAGTCATCTTCGGCTGAAGCTGGAATCAAGAGGGGCCGCCGACACCTTGCTGGCAGCAGGTTTTGCTAGCAGAGGAAGTGACAGACGGAGCATGGCGCTAGCAGTTTATGGCGTGCTGGCATCGGAAGGAATGAGGGGCGCATGGGCGCTGGCGGATGAGATGGGGAAGTGGCTGGAATACCGGTCGTACACCCCAAAGAAAACAGATGGAATCGGCAGGCTGGAGCGCACGGTTGCGCTAGACCTGGCCATGACGGTTTTGAAGTGGTGGCATCACCCGACGTGCCCAACCTGTGGAGGTCTGGGTCACCCGCTGCGGGATGGATCCCCAGTGATCGACAGCGCCAGGGAGTGCCAGCCTTGCCACGGAACGGGCAGGGTGCCGATAGAGAGGATTGTGCGTACCGAGCACATTGATCTGGCCAGGTGGCTATCGACAGAGATTGAGGTGATGGTGAACGAGGTGTTTGGAGACATGGCCAGAAGGCTGAGCTCCGCAATGGATCTGGCTGTCAGCGGGCCATAACCGCTGCTGGCGCTGGGGAAGACCAGGCCCACATTACCGCCGCGCATGGCGGCCATCCAGGGCGGAAGTGGATGGATCCCTGAACCAGGCTCCGGCCCTGGCGTGCGCAAGCCGGAACCTTTTTATAACTAAAGGAACCGCATGGAAACAAGTAAAGTTGACGACGCATTTACGAAGCTCATGGATGCACTGGCAGCGGCTGGCGCCGGAGTGCTGGAAAAAGCGGAGCAGACGGTGGCCGCTCAAGAGCCGCAGACGAAAGACGCGGCCCCACAAGATGAGGGCGAATGCTGCGGCTGCCCGGACCAAGAGGCGTGCGAGCACGAAGAGGCTGATGAAGCCATGGCCAATTCGATTTACGACGCCGAGCCCGGCTCCGCACAACTCAACGTCGTGTTGGGGATTTTGCTTGCCTTTGCCAAAAGGGCCGGCTATCACGCCACGGCAACGGCCGCCTTTGACATCTGGCTCGACACCGAGGAGTATGGCTGTGACTGAGTGTATCGGCGTAAAAGTCATCGACGCCCATCCGATGACGCGGCAAGCCTACAACGACTTGCGCGGCTGGCAATTGCCGGCTTATGAGAACGGATCCGACGCTGGATACATCAGTTGGAGTCCCAAGGATGTATTCAACGCTGCCTATCGATCGGCCGAAGGTGTAACGCAAAAGCTGACCTTTGGCGATGCCTTGTACTTCCTGAAGCAAGGCAAGCGGGTGGCGCGCGCCAACTGGAACGGCAAAGGGATGTGGCTGGAGATTCATCTGGAGCAAGGTTTCGAGGCTGTGACCGCCGAAGGATCCGCGTATCCGATCCTGGACTGGGTTGGCATGAAGACGGCTGACAACAAGTTCGTGCCCTGGCTCTGCAGTCAGACTGACATGTTGTCATGCGACTGGCGCGTGCTGCCATGAAGCTGGTCTGGATGTCGCCCAGGCTCTACAAAAACTGGGGCTTGTACCTGCGCACGCCGACGCGGCGGATCAAATTGATTGGAGCGCTATGAGCATGCAAGACGATATCCGCCACGTAGCCCTCGAAGAGTTAGCGAAGGAAAACGTGCGCCGCCTGGTGGACGCCGAGAAGGCAAAAATTCTGGCCGTGATGGGCCAATCAATGTGGCAACGCTTCCTGGCGTGGCTTCCATTTAACGTAACCTGGAAATCAAAATGATCGAAGTTCTCCCAAGCAAGAAAACCATTCGCCAACAAGCCGAGGATGAGGTGGCCAAAGAGCTGGCGGCCAAAGCCTTGACGCAAATGAAGAACAAGCTGCGCGACCTGGCTGGCGCCAAAGCGGTGGTGGCCGGCATCGAGCTGCAGATTGCAGACCTGGAACAGCAGATCGCTGATGGCACTCTCTGATCCGAGATTCCTGAGCCCGCCATGCGAGGTGAGGTTTGCGGGGTTCCGTAGTGATACCCGAACCTTGCAGAACGCCGGATGGCGATTATCCATGGATCAGGACTATCACCACCACCACATCACCCTGGCGATGCATCACGAGGGCGCCGGCTTGTATTTGATGGGCCGGCAGTCGCGTTGGGATTTTCGCGCGCGACCAGGAACCTATATGGACCGGGGTGAGCGGACACCTGCGTTTGAGGTAGTCTCGTGCTCTGCCCGGGATGTGCAATGCGTCGCCTACAGCCTGGCGAATTTTACTGCCGTGGATGCCGAGCCATCGTTCACCACGGTGGAGCGCCAGTCGATCAAAGACTTCA
>CAIQVX010000231.1 GCA_903875275.1 uncultured beta proteobacterium
CTCGGAGATCACCTTGCCGCTGGACAACGTCGATGACGAAGATCTGGTGCAACCCAAGCGCTGGGATATGGCTTTCATCCGCAACTTCATGCTGACCATCGGGCCCATCAGTTCACTCTTTGACTTCCTGACCTTCTATCTGTTGCTGCGGCTGTTCGACGCGCACGAGTCCCTGTTCCGGACGGGTTGGTTTGTTGAATCGATCGCCACCCAGGTGCTGGTGATCTTTGTCATCCGCACGCGGCGCAATCCGCTGCGCAGCCACCCCAACGGCTGGTTACTTGCAAGCTCGCTGGCCGTGGTGATCACGGCAATGGCGCTGCCTTTTACGCCCCTGGCGCCGTACCTCGGATTCACGCCCTTGCCGTTGACGTTCTTTGGTTTGCTGGCGGCCTTGCTGGTACTGTACCTGTTGATGGTGGAAGGAGCTAAACAATGGTTTTACCGAAGTCTGATGAAGGTCTGACGGCGGCACAGGCGGCGCAGCGTCTGCTTCAGGACGGACCGAATGTGCTGCCGGGTGAGCAGCGGCGCGGTCTGCCCGCCATCATGCGCGAAACGCTGCAGGAGCCGATGTTCATGCTGCTGCTCGCCGCTGGCACGCTGTATCTGGTGCTGGGCGATCTGCAGGAGGGGCTGATCCTGTTCGGCCTGGTGCTTGTGGTGTTGGCACTGACGCTGTACCAGGAGGGCAAGACCGAGCACGCGCTGGCCGCCCTGCGTGACATGACGAGTCCGCGCGCTCGCGTCTTGCGTGATGGCCAGCCGCAGCGCATTGCTGGCGCCGAAGTCGTGTGCGGCGACATCCTGCTGCTGGCCGAAGGCGACCGCATTGCTGCCGATGCGCTGTTGCTGGAGGGCATCGATGTGCAGGTGGATGAGTCACTGCTCACCGGAGAGTCGCTTCCGGTGCTCAAGCTGACCGCTGCGGATGCGGGCGATGCGGCCCAGAGTAGCTTGTTCTCTGGCACGCTGATGGTCGGTGGTCACGGTACGGCGCGTGTGACAGCGACCGGCGCACGCAGCGAGATCGGACACATCGGTGAAGCATTGCAAACTCTGGTCAACGAGCGCTCACCGCTGAAACTGCAGACCGCGCGCCTGGTGCGTGTACTGGCCCTGATCGCCTTTGGCGCCAGTCTGTTCCTCGTACTGGCCTACGGAGGATTGCGCGGCGACTGGCTGGGTGCTCTGCTGGCCGGCATCGCGCTGGCGATGGCCCTGTTGCCACAGGAGTTCACCGTGGTGCTGACGGTGCTGCCCGCGCTGGGTGCATGGCGCCTGTCGAAAGAAAAGGTGCTGACGCGCCGCATCGCGGCGATCGAGACCCTGGGTGCCACCTCGGTGCTTTGCGCCGACAAGACCGGCACCCTCACCGAGAACCGCATGACGGTGACGCAACTCTACGTTGCAGAGGGCGCCACAACCCTGTCGATTGACTACGCCAGCACAACAGAACTGCCCGAAGCCTTCCACACGCTGGTCGAATATTCGATTCTGGCCAGCGTGACCGATCCCTTTGACCCGATGGAGAAGGCCTTTCACCGCCTGGGTCAGCACTTTCTGGCAGATACCGAGCACCTGCATCGCGACTGGACGCTGTTGCAGGAGTATGGGCTGACACAGCAGTTGCGCGCCATGTCGCACGTCTGGCGCTCGGTCGAGAGCGACAGCAACAGCAAGGGGCATGTGGTGGCGGCCAAGGGCGCCCCCGAGGCCATCATCGATCTGTGCCATCTGGATGCCGCCGCGCAAGCGCGAATCAAGGCCGCAGTCGATGCCATGGCGGCGGGTGGTCTGCGCGTCCTGGGCGTGGCTCAGGCGCGCTTTGTCGGTGACGCGTGGCCGGCCATTGAACACGACTTTGACTTTGAATTTGTCGGTCTGCTGGGCCTTGCCGATCCCCTGCGAGCCGAAATTGTGGAGGCGGTGGCTGAGTGTGGCAGCGCTGGCATCAGGGTTGTCATGATCACTGGCGACTATCCGGCTACGGCACGCGCCATTGCGCAAGCGGCGCAGCTCGACTGTAGCGCTTCGGACCAGTTGCTCAGCGGCGACGAAATGACTCGCCTGGACGATGCCGAGTTGCGCAAGCGGATGCGTCGTGTCAGCGTCTGCGCCCGCATTGCCCCGCAGCAGAAACTGCGTATCGTGCAGGCGCTCAAAGCCAACGGCGAGATCGTTGCCATGACCGGCGACGGCGTCAACGACGCGCCGGCGCTGAAGGCAGCGCATGTCGGCGTCGCCATGGGTGGTCGCGGCACCGACGTGGCGCGCGAAGCCGCTTCCATCGTGCTGCTGGATGACAACTTCGCCTCCATCGTTCGCGCGGTACGCCTGGGGCGGCGGATATTTGACAACTTGCGCAAGTCCATGTCCTACATCCTGGCGGTGCACGTGCCGATCGCCGGCATGGCCCTGCTGCCGGTGCTGCTGGGCTGGCCCACCGTGCTGTTCCCGTTGCACATCGCTTTTCTGGAATTGGTGATCGACCCGGCCTGCTCCATGGTGTTCGAGAACGAGCCCTCGGAGTCGGACGTGATGCGCCGACCGCCCCGAGACGCCGGCGCCCCTCTGTTTGCCGGCACGACGCTGGCACTGGCCCTGGTGCAAGGTTTGGGCGTGCTGGCGGTGGTTCTGGCCGGCTACGCCTGGAGCACCACATGGTTGACCGAGCCGGCGGCGCGTGCCTTTGCCTTTTGTACCCTGGTGGTTGGCAATGTGGCGCTTATCCTTTCCAATCGCACCGGCAGCGCAACGCTTTGGGCCTCGCTGCGCGTACCCAACCGCACACTGTGGGGCGTCACTGGCATTACGCTGTGCTTGTTGGCGCTCACGCTTTACGTCCCGTGGCTGAGCAAACTGTTCTTTTTTGCACCGCTGTCGGTGCCGGACCTGTTGACTGCCGCCGCGCTGGGGCTGCTCAGCGCGATCTGGTTTGAGGCTATCAAACTGGCACGGCGCCAGTCAAACACAAGCGGCAAAAAGAGGGTTTGACACAAATACAAAATGGATCCAAAATAGATCTACAGATCCAATTTGGAGCCATTATGGCAAATATTTCAATCAAAGACGTACCCGACGCCTGGGCCGAAGCCCTGCGCCGGCGCGCTGCGCGCAACCATCGCTCGCTGCAAGGCGAACTAATGGCCATCATCGAAACAGCCCTTGTCGCTACAGCGTCCGTTGACGCCGAGTCATCCACGTCAGGCGCGCAAGGGTTCGTGGTTGGCCTTGGTGCCGCGGGACAGCCAAGTGTGCGCAGAGGTTGGAAAACGGTGGAACAGGTGGCAGCCGAACTTAAAGCCAAGTACCCCAATGGTCCAGTGTTGGGGCAACCGCTTGGCGTTGACATCATTCGCGAAGACCGGGATTCCAGATGAGCGGTGACGCGCGTGCCCTCTATGTGGCCGAACCTCCTCTGCAATACCTGATTCGCCCCAGTTTGGTGGTGGACTGCAGCGTGCTGGCAGGCCTGCTATTTCAGGAACACTGGATCGAGGAAGCACGCCAGCGCATTGAAGGGCGGAGTTTGAAGGCGCCATGGTTGTTGGACATTGAGCTCACTAACGTTGCCGTCAAGAAGCACCGTGCCGGTTTCACAGAATTGGCTAGAGACGGACTGGACAGCTACATCACGATGAACATTGACCGGCTTGACACGCCACCAGTCCCGGTGCACGCCCTCGCCCTGCGCTACAAGCTAAGTGCCTACGACGCGTCCTACTTGTGGCTCGCCGCCGAGCTGAAATGCCCGCTCGCCACCTATGACGAAAAACTGGCCAGCGCCGCGCAGACGCACTTGAGCCAGTTGCCCTGACCGACATCCACCATGGCCACCACCCAAGCACGCACAGCCCAGAGCCGTTTCCTGAGCTTGTTGAAAAACAGCATTCTCAAGCTCGATCTGGCCGAGCTCGACTTTGGCATCTACCGCATCCTCAACTACCGCCGCGCGCCCGGCGGACGCGGCCGAAGACCCACTTGCTGCGCCAGACGAAGCCGACACGCCGGCCACCGAAGGCGTCACCTTGCAAGAGCGCGTTATCAACGCATGGCTCTCGGGCGCTGACTTCCATGCCGCCAAAGTGCCGTCCACACTCAATCCGCTGCTGCTGGAGACCAACGCCAGTCGCTTTGTGCGCAAGAACACCAGTGACTTCTTTGTGCACCCGCAGTTGAGCGAGTTTTTAAGCGGCGAGCTTGACGTTTACCTCAAGCAGGAATTCGTACAGGTTTGGGACGCGCCGGATACCGAGTTGCCGCGCATCCGCGCCAAGTACAAGCTGGTGCGTGACATCGCGCTGGACCTGATCGCCTTTCTGGCGCAGATCGAGAGCTTTCAGGCCACGCTGTTCGAGAAGCGTAAATTTGTGCTGCAGGCCGACTACCTGGTGCAATGCAGTTGGCTGCTGCGCGAGGCCGGCCAAGCCGGGCAAGCGCTGGTGGCGCAGGCCTGTGCCAGCTGCGCAGCACAGACCAGGGAATGGGCGCTGTGGGTGGGCGACAAGGCCAAGAAACCGAACGGAAAGAAACTGCTGGCCGCCTACCCGCACCTGCCGCTGCACACCCGGCATTTCGATGCCGACTTCAAGGCCCGCGTGCTGGCCTGTTTTGACGACATCGAAGCGGCGCTTGGCGGCGAACTGCTGCACGCCGACAACTACGCCGCCCTGCGCACACTGGAGCCAGCGTATCGCGAGCGCGTGAAATGCATTTACATTGATCCACCGTACAACACGGGGAACGACGGATTTGTGTACAAGGACAACTTTGCACATGGATCATGGCTAAGTCTCCTCGACTCTCGCTCACGCAAGTTCATTGAGGGCTGGTCAAGCTTTCGAGTCAGCACACTGGGCTTGCTGCAAATCGGGCGCAATGCGGGCACCCAGGTGATTCAACTTTTTGGGCGCGGTGTGCGTCTGGCTGGTGTAGGTGGGCGCCTCAAACGCGCGGCCTTTGTGCCCGAATTGGGACCGCACCCGACCGACATTGCGTTGGCTGAAACACTGTATGTGTTTGGCGTCAACCGTGATCGATTTGTCCAGTCGCTTGTCGCTAAAGGACGGTGTTGGCGAGGTGCAGGCATTGCAGTCCACCCTGGCAACACACCCGGCAGGCCGCTGGCTGGACGCCGTGCAAGTGTCAGTGCCGGTGGCGTGCCTACCGCTCTCACTTCAAGACCAGCAGCGGCTGCGTCAAGAGGTGTTGGCCCAATGGGAGGCTGCGCTGTCACGCGCGATGCGACGGGCGCGACGGGCCTATTTAACACGCCTACGCGGTTACGTCCTCAGCGCCAACTCACAAGCCGAGTTGCAAAAGACAAGACCCGGATTTGTTTGGAGCTCGGCGCCTTCGGTTTTGTTGCGCCAGGACGCCGATGGTGCCTATGTGGAACGCCTCCTGCTTTCATTGCTGGAGCTCTTACCCACACCAGCGTGATTGCAAGCCCGACTGCGCAGTGCCAGTCTTCAGGCTTCAAGCTGCACCGGCACGCGCTGCGCCAGGGCACACATCAACTCGTAGCCGACGGTGCCGGCGCGGTGTGCCACTTCGTCAATGCTCAGCACCGCGCCGTTGGCGGCACGGCCCCACAGCGTGACCTCGCTGCCAAAGCCAGCTTGCGGCAGCGCCGTCAGATCAACCACCAGCATGTCCATGCTGACGCGTCCGACGGTGTGGCTGCGAACGCCGTTGACCAGTACCGGTGTGCCGCTGGGGCAGACCCGGGGGTAGCCATCCGCGTAGCCGCAGGTAACAATGCCGATGTGCATGGCGTGATCAGCAACAAAGGTGGAGCCATAGCCAACGCTGTCGCCGGCCCGAATCTCCTGTGTCGCAATGATCCTGGCGCTCAGCGTCATGGCCGGTTGCAAGTTCCAGTCGGTGGCACTGCGTTGCGGGAAATCGGGCGCACTGCCGTAAATCGCGATGCCGGGGCGAACCCAGTCGGATGCCAGATCACCGTGGCGCAGAGTGGCGGCGCTGTTGCACAGCGAACGCTCGCCCGGCAATTCCTGTGTGGCCGCGACGAACACAGCCATCTGCTGATCAACACCAAGTTCACCGTCGGCATCACTGAAATGCGTGATCAACGAAATCTCGTCGACCTGCGGCAGCGCATCAAGGCGTGTCCAGGCGCTGCGGTAGCGCTCGGGTGTGAAGCCGAGCCGGTTCATGCCGGAGTTCATTTTCAGAAAAACCCGGTGCGGCACATTGGTCTTGTGGCTGGCCAGCATGTCGATCTGCTCATTGCAATGCACTGTGTGCCAGAGGTCAAGCCGCGAGCAAAGCTCAAGGTCGCGCGCCTCAAACACACCTTCGAGCAGCAGCACCGGGCCGCGCCAGCCCAGGGCGCGAACACGCTGTGCTTCATCCAGGTCAAGCAGGGCAAAGCCATCGGCGCCGCGCAAGCCCTCAAAGGCGCGCTCAATGCCATGGCCATAGGCATTGGCCTTGACGATGGCCCAGAGCCTGCAGTCCGGTGCGGCGCTGCGACATCGCGCCAGATTGTGGCGAAGGGCGTCGGTGTGAATGGTGGCGAGTATCGGGCGCGGCATGGTTTTTTGGAGCATTGGGGACCGGTGCCCCGATTTTGACAGCTGCGGACGTGCTATAACCCGGCATCGTTGCAAGACCTGTCAAGACCACCTAATCCTTCCATCGTGTCAGCCACGCTGATGCGCGCCTGTAGACAATGAAACGCGGCTTCTTCACCATCATGTCAGCGCAGTTTTTCAGCTCGCTGGCGGACAACGCGTTGTTTGTCGCAGCGGTTCAACTGCTCAGAACCAGCCAGGCGCCCGAGTGGCAACAAGCCGCGCTGGTGCCCATGTTTGCGCTGTTCTACGTGGTGCTTGCTCCCTTTGTTGGCGCCTTTGCCGACTCCCTGCCCAAGGGAAAGGTGATGCTGATCAGCAATTTCATCAAGATTGCGGGGTGCCTGCTGATGCTGTTTGGCACGCACCCGCTCATGGCCTATGCGATTGTCGGGTTGGGCGCGGCCGCCTATTCACCTGCAAAGTACGGCATCCTGACGGAACTGCTACCGGCTTCACAACTGGTCAAGGCCAACGGCTGGATCGAGGGCCTGACCATTGCGTCCATCATCCTGGGTGTTCTGCTCGGTGGTCAACTGGTGGGGCCAGTGCTCGCGCCGATGCTGCTGTCGTTTGACCTTCCGTTTTGCACCACCAGCGTCGATACGCCGCCCGAAGCCGCCATCAGTGTGCTGATCTTTGTGTACCTGCTGGCAGCCTGGTTCAACACCCACATTCCCCTGACCGGCGTCGAGATGCGCGCCATGCCCAGGCGCATCACGTCGTTGCTGCCCGACTTCTGGACCTGCAACGTCCGACTGTGGCGCGACAAACTGGGACAGATTTCCCTGTCTGCGACCACCCTGATCTGGGGCGTGGCCGGCAATCTGCGTTTCATTGTGCTGGCCTGGGCCGCTGCGGCCCTGGGTTATTCGGTGACACAGGCTTCGGCGTTGCAGGGAGTGGTGGCCATCGGCATGGCGGCCGGCGCGGTGGTGGCATCGCTTCGCATGCGGCTGGAAGACGGACCGCGTGTGATCACGCTGGGCATCGTCATGGGCCTGCTCATCATCATGCTGATCTTCATTACCAACGTATGGGTCGCTGCACCGTTCCTGATTCTGCTCGGCGCGCTGGGGGGCTTTCTGGTGGTTCCAATGAATGCGCTGCTGCAGCACCGCGGCCACAATCTGATGGGAGCCGGACGGTCCATCGCCGTGCAGAATTTCAACGAGCAAGCCTGCATTCTGGCGCTCGGCGCGGCTTACAGCCTGTCCACCGGACTGGGTTTGCCGACCTTTGCTTCGATCACGGCCTTTGGCCTGGTCATTGCCGGCTTCATGTGGCTAATCCGACGCTGGCATGCCCGCAACTGCGTGGTTTACCGAGCCGAGGTCGATCATCTGCTGGAGATTGCCCGTAACGACAAGCTCGAGGGCTGATGTCGAATCGGGCGCTGGCAGCGGCGGCACTGGTTCTTAACGCCTTCGTTTTTGGCCTGTCGTGGTGGCCGTTTCGGTCGCTGCAGAATCATGGACTGCATCCGCTGTGGGCCACCAGCCTGACGCTGGGAATGGCGCTGGTCTGCCTGCTGGCGCTGCGACCCACGGCCTGGCGCGGTCTGTTCAAGCACCCGATGCTGTGGTGTCTGATGCTGGCGTCGGGCTTGACCAATGTCTGCTTCAACTGGGCGGTGACCATAGGCGATGTGGTGCGGGTGGTGCTGCTGTTCTACCTGATGCCCGCCTGGGTGGTTCTTCTGGCCTGGCCTTTGCTGGGAGAGAGGCCCAGCGCTGCTTCCTTGCTCCGGTTGGCATTGGCATTGGCCGGCGTGGTCATTATTCTGAAAACACCGTCCACATCCTGGCCCGTTCCAGAAAGTCTGGCCGACTGGCTGGCGTTGCTGGGGGGCCTGTGTTTTGCGCTTACCAACATCCTGCTGCGCAAGTCAAACCGCACGCCGGGCGACGCGCGCATGCTCGCCATGTTTGCCGGTGGCACGCTGATGGCCACAGGCGCTGCGCTGCTGGGGATGAACCTGGGACTGGTGACAACGCTACCGACGATTCAATCGGATTGGGCGGCGCTGGCACTGTTGACGGGCTTGGCGATGCTGGCAGCCAACCTGGCGCTGCAGTACGGTGCGGCGCACCTGAACGCCAGCACCACCTCCATCATCATGCTGTCGGAGGTGGTGTTTGCCAGCACCTCGTCGGTGTTGCTTGGCAGTGGCGAGTTGTCGCCGCGCACGCTCGCTGGCGGTACCCTTATTCTGCTTGCGTCTTTGTTGGCGGTGGTATCTTTGGGAAAACGTTGAGAAAGCGGCCCCGATGAAAACTGTTTACGACTTTGAAGCACTGCAGATCAACGGCAAGACTGTTGCGTTGCGGAAGTTCAAGGGCCAGGTGATGCTGATCGTCAACACCGCCAGCGCCTGCGGCTTCACGCCCCAGTTTGCCGGTCTGGAAGTGCTGCACCAGAAGTATGGCGGGAAGGGTTTGGTGGTGCTGGGTTTTCCCTGCAACCAGTTTGGTGCGCAGGATTCAGGCAGCAACACCGAAATTGCCGAGTTCTGCCAGCTCAATTACGGCGTGAGCTTTCCCATGATGGCCCGGATTGATGTCAACGGCACACAGGCGCATCCGCTCTACCAGTGGCTGGCAAGTGAGGCGCCAGGGCTGCTTGGCAGCAAGTCGATCAAGTGGAACTTCACCAAATTCCTGGTCGACAAGGATGGCTTGGTGCGACGACGCTACGCGCCCACCGACACGCCGGAAAGCCTGACACAGGACATCGAGACCGCACTGGCGGCTTGACAGGTCCTGGGGGGGGCGACATCCGGTCGCGGCCCGGCGCTGCGCCCGGCAGACGGTCGCAAATTACGAATTTTGGGAAAAATGCCCTAAAATTGCGGCCCGACACCTCTTGACCCTGATGCCCAGCAAAGCCTCCAACACTCACGCGCCCGCCGCCGACACCCCCGCGGCAACGCCTGGCGCCGGCCTGCCCGAGCCGGCGCTGGCGGCACAGGCCATTGCGCTGGTGCTGCAGCCCCTGGCGCGCCTCATGATTGACCACGGGCTTCAGTTGCCGTCACTGGTGGAGTTGCTGAAGAAAGCCCTGGTGCAAGAGGCGCTTAGCGCCTATGGTCTCGCCGACAAGGGCAGCTCGGACACACGCATTGCCCTGCTCACGGGGGTGCACCGCAAGGACGTCAGGCGTTTGCGCCAGGAACCGGAGACCGCCGCAGCGGACATTCCCATGATGCCTGTAGCAGCCTCGGTGGTGGCGCGCTGGATCAGTGAGCCACGCTATCTGAATGCCGACCAGTCGGCCCGGGCGCTGGCGCGGACACCGGGTCGTGGCAACGCCGGGGAATACGACTTCACGACGCTGGTGGCCGAGGTCAGCCGCGACGTCGGTGCCCGAGCCGTGCTCGATGAGCTGCAGCGCCTGGGCGTGGTTGAGTTACGCGAAGACGGCTATGTGTCCCTCAAGTCCAGCGCTTTTGTACCCAATGTCGGGCTGCGCGAGTCCTTTCACTTTCTGGCAGCCAACGTCAGCGATCACCTGAGCGCGGCGGTGCACAATCTCAGGCCTGGCCGACAAAGTTCGCCCCTGCTCGATCAAAGCGCTTTTTCGCAGGAATTGTCGGCCGCGCAGGCGCAGCAACTACAGCAGCAGGCGCGGCGCTTGTGGGCGGGCGCCATGCAGCAGTTCCTGCAGACAGCGACTGTGGCAGAACAGCGCAGCGAGGGCAGTCACGGCCCCAGACACCGGGTGCGGTTCGGCGCTTATTTTCACGAAGCGCAGCAAGCGCAGAACGAACCAGTGCCCGACCCGACACCGTCAACGCCAAAGAGCAGGAGAAAAAAAGCATCATGAAGCAGCCTCAAGGTCATCAGGGGTCACTGACGCGGCGTCACTGGATCGTGCTGGCAGCGTCTGCCGTCAGCGCCGGTTGCGGCGGAGGTTCAGCGACCACCGCCGGATTGCCGGGGACCGGAGGCACCGGTCTGTTCGCACAGGGCACGATCTCGGGCTTTGGCAGTGTCATCATCAATGCCATCCGGTTTGACGACAGCGCCGCCACGGTTACGCTCGACGGCCAAAGCGCCAGCGCGGCCGACCTGCGTCTGGGCATGGTCGCCGCCGTGCAGGCTGAGCGCGGCGCCGACCTGACACAGGGAAAAGCCAGCAGCATTGAAGTCTGGTCAGTTGCGCAAGGGCTTGTCAGTGCCGGTCAGGCCACGCCCGGCGCCAGCGGACAGTTCACCGTGTCCGGCATGACCGTGCTGACCGATGCCAATACCATTTTTGACGGCATTAGCGCAGCGCTTCCCCTGCGGTCGGGTCAGCGCGTTGCGGTGTGGGGCTTGCAGGCCGGCTCGGATGGTCGCAGCTGGAGCGCCACCCGGGTCGCGGTGGTATCGAGCGCGATAGTGGTCAGCAGCGGTCTGGTCAGCGTTGCCGGCGGGCAGCGCAGCGTCAATGGCTTGTCGCTTACCGGAACCGTTGCCGCCACCCTCACGGCTGGCGATCTGGTTCGGGTTCAGGGCAGCTTGTCCCTGACCGATGGCAGCCTTGCCGTACTCAGCGTTCGCTACCCGGCTACCGCCGCTGCTGGCGCACAGCAGGGTGAGGCCGAAATCGAAGGTCTGGTCACCAGCACGGTCTCGGCCTCACGTTTCAGCCTCGGCAGCGTGGTGGTCGATGCCAGCCAGGCGGTATGGAGCCCGGCCGGTGCGCAAATCACCCAAGGAGCACGTGTTCAGGTGGACGGTATCTGGCAGTCCGGGGTGCTCAAGGCCTCCAAAGTGGAACTGGAAGACGCGCAGTCACTGGAAGCGGTGGAGATCAGCGGTGTGGTGCAGGAATTCACCAGCGTCGGCAATTTTGTGGTGCGCAGTCAGCGCTGCGATGCCACGGGTGCGAACCTGGGTCCGGCCACGCTGGCAGGTCTCAAGGTCGGCGCCAAAGTCCAGCTTAAAGGCGTCAAGGCCGGCGACGTGCTGCGCGTCACTGAACTGCAGCTGGACAACTAGGAGTCTGCGTGTTGAAAGAACTGCTTCTTTGCGCAGCCATGGCCGCAAGTGGCACGCTGCAGGCCGCCGAGCCCGCCATCGCGCTCAGCGTCACGGTCAGGGCGCCCGTCAGTGCGGTCTGGAAGGCCTGGACCAGCAACGAGGGGCTGGTCAGCTTCTTTGCCCCTGAGGCGGAGGTGGACGCCCGGCCCGAGGGCGCGTTTCACATCTACGTGGACCCCTATGCCAAGCCGGGTTTGAAGGGGGCTGACACCATGCAAATCCTGGCGCTGGAACCCGAGCAACTGCTGTCATTCACCTGGAACGCGCCGCCCCAGCTGCCGCAGGCCCGCGCGCAGCGCACGGTGGTCATTCTGCGGTTTGCGGCGGCCGGCGACAACACCGAGCTGACACTGACCCATCTGGGGTGGGGCACTTCCGGCGAGTGGCCCAGGGCGCGTGCCTACTTTGAAAAGGCCTGGCCCAATGTTCTGAAAAACCTGCAAACCCGCTTTGAAACCGGTCAGCCCTACGACTGGAGCGCATGGCGCGAGCAACTCAGGCTGTGGCATGCCAGGGAAGACGGCAAGCAGCCCTGATGCGCTGACAGGACTCAGGGCCGGGTGCGCAGGCGCGTCGCAGCTTCGCGCAGGCAGGCTGCCGTGGTGTCCCAGCCCAGGCAGGCGTCGGTGATGGAGACGCCGTAGCGCAGGTCTTTTGCGTTGCCCAGTTTCTGATTGCCTTCGAAC
>CAIQVX010000232.1 GCA_903875275.1 uncultured beta proteobacterium
CCACCTGCCCAAGGCGAATACGCGGCGCCTTTACATGGACCACGGCACCACCGGGCTGGATGCTGTCTATGGCGTTCACCAGGCGGTGGTCGACGAAATCGGCCGTGAAACGGGCTATGACCCAGCCCATTGGCAAAGCCGTAAGCGGCAGGCGCGTGCTGGCGACGGCCAGCTATGCAGTTGGCCGATTTGATAGACACACCAGCGACAAGTTTCGGGCGATCACTTCACGGTTGTCACTGGCTGTTGACGACCAGGAGCTGTCTGTTGATGGATGCCCTACGTTGCGGTCATTGGCAACCAGCTATGTCTAGCTAGCTTCCACTGGCCGGCGAAGCCATCGCATTGCCACGTGCGACAAGTGAATCTGCATTTAGTGGACCCAATTCCGCCTTGCAAGAAGACCAAGCATCAACAAAGGTGAAACTTGCACCGATCAACTTCAAATCGTGGTCCCACCGTGAACTTGTGTCTTGGACTTTGCGGCGGGTCCAGTGTCGTACGCCCTGTTTACGTCTTGCAGGATGAACAGTCCCGAGTAATAGATGTGCTCGCGCATGAGGTCTTCGGCACGGCTGGGTTGCCGGCGGATGATCGCATCCAGAATACGATGGTGGTCGTCATGAGACCTGAGCATGACCGCACTGTCGTGCCACACGATCGTGCGCTGCGAAACTAGGGGTATCTCATGACAATCCTCGACAAAACGTGTGATCCATGTGTTCGCCGCTGCCTTGACAAGATTCTGGTGAAATTCGACGTTCATGCATCGATAAGGTTCCACATCCTTCGCGGCCAGTCGACCCGTGGCCAGAAGTCTGTCGCCAGTCTCAATTTGACCCTGCAGATGTGCAATCTGCTCCTCACTCAGTCCGGCCTCCGCCGCTTTGCGACAGGCCAACCCCTCCAGGGTGGCACGCACCTCATAAGCGTCCTGAATGGCTTTCTCATTGAACTGTGTGATCATGTAGCCGCGCTTGGCCTGGTAATCCAGCAGGCCCATGTTCAACAGGGCCGTCAGCGCGGCTCGCACCGGCGTGCGCGACGCGCCGAGTTCCTTGCTGATGGGAATCTCCTCAAGTCGGTAGCCCGCAGGGTAGTGCCCCGAAAGAATGCGCTGCTTTAACTCATTGGTTATTTTTTGCGAAAGAGTGATGTACATATCGAATCGCTGAAGAGTTGTTAGGGCACGATGAGCCTAGTTTGCGTCCGACATGTTGTCGGAAAAAAGGCGCTATTCTGTCATAGGCGGCACGTAGTTGGTCACGCTCCAGCCTCCATCAACCACCAGCGTGTGCCCACTGACAAACGAAGCCTGGTCAGAACACAGAAACCAGATCGCATTGGCGATATCCTGGGCTTTCCCCAGGCGCGGGAAAGGCGTCGGGTCGGCCACGAGTTTGCGGTAATAGGCATCGGTGCGAAGTCGCACTTCAGAAAGTGCGGTTTCTATCACACCTGGAGCAACTGCATTGACGCGGATACCGCGTGGCCCATAGTCCGCAGCCATCTGCCGCGTCAATCCCAGCAAAGCGGCCTTGCTGGCAGCGTAGGGCGCCGAACGCGGATTGCCCAGAATCCCGAAGATGGACGACACGTGAACCATGGCACCCCGACCCGCTTGCAGATGGGGCAACACAGCACGGGCGAAGCGAAACGCGGATCGCAGATTGACGTCAAGATACCGGTCCCACTCCATGTCATCGGTCTCGTGAACCGGCTTTGCGTTGCCGATGCCCGCGTTGTTGACCAGCCAGTCGATGCCTCCAAATGCATCTAGCGCCATTCTCACGGCGTCAGCGGGGGCCGTGGCATTGGTGATGTCCTGCGTGATCAGTCGCACCAACGTGGGGTCGGCGCATGAAGCACGACACTCTTGCAGATTGGGCTCGTTCACGTCGCTGGCCACAATCCTAACGCCCTCTTGCACCAATCGATGCACCGTTGCGCGACCGATACCCTGGGCGGCGCCCGTGACAATGGCTACCCGTGTTGACATGCTTGTAACTCCCTGTGACCGCCGGCGTGAGGCATCAGACCGGGGCCACGCTAAATGTAGCTGCCACCGAGGGATTTGCCGCCGTCAACGAACAGGACCTGCCCGGTGATGAAATCCGTGTCTGGTGAAACCAGGAACGAGACTGCATGCGCGACGTCCTCCGGTCGACCTGCCTTGCCCGTAGGTTGCAGGCGTAATTGCGCCTGCAGGCGCTCGGGCGTGAGAGAGGCCAGCAGCGGCGTCATGATCAATCCCGGTGCGATTGAGTTGACCAGAAGGCCACGCGGGCCCAGTTCCATGGCGGTGGCGCGCATATAGCCCACAACGGCCGCCTTGGAAGCCACGTAATGCGCGTGGTTGCGTGCCCCCAGATAAGCGCGCGAAGAAATGATGACTATGCGGGAACCGGAGAGCATTTTGCGTGCTGCGGCCTGCGTCAGCAGGTGCACTGCAATCAGATTGATTTCATTCATGCGCCGGAAATCGTCGCCGCTGACAGTATCGAACGGTCGCTCGTCGAAAATGCCAGCGTTGTTTACCAGCGCCGCCAGCGGCGGCAATTCCTGAACCAGCGCGTTGATCGCGACCTCGTCGGTCAGGTCGATGCAGCGGCACGCCACATCCAGGCCCTGGGCTTGCAGGACTGAGGTTTCCTGCAAGGCCAGTGGCTCGTTGCGGTCAACCATGACGACCCTGAAGCCATCCCTGGCCAGGCGTTCGACCGTGGCACGCCCCATCCCGCTGGCACCACCTGTGACCAGTGCCACCGGCTTGATATGTACACCGCCTGTCATCATCACTCCCTTGCTTTGTTGTTTATTGCGAGAGCGGCTTCAGGTGGCCTCGGCGAGCCCGCCGAGATAGGCGCGCCGGACATTCGGATCGTCTGCAAGTTGCCCGGAGGCACCCTCCAGCACGATTTCGCCATTCTCCAGAATGTAGGCGTAGCTGGATATGCCCAGTGCCAGTTTCACGTTCTGCTCCACCAGCAAGATGGTCAGCCCGTCGGCGTGCATCTGGCGCACCACCGCGAAAATCTGCTGCACCAGAATCGGTGACAGACCCATCGAGGGCTCGTCAAGCATCAGCAGCCTGGGTCTGGCCATCAGGGCACGTGCCATGGCCAACATCTGCTGCTCGCCACCGGACAGGGTTGCAGCCTTCTGCTGCAAGCGTTCCTTGAGCCGGGGAAGATAGGTGCACACACGGTCAAAGTCGTCGCGGATACCGGCTTTGTCACGGCGCAGGAAGGCACCCATTTTCAGGTTCTCATCCACAGTCATCTCGCGAAACACCTCGCGCCCCTCGGGCACCTGAACAATGCCCTGCCTGACGCGGCCGTCTGAAGCCATGCCGTCGATGGCACTGCCCGCGTAGCGCACACTGCCTGCGCTGTTCGGTTCAATCCCGGAAATTACGTTGAGCGTGGTGGTCTTGCCAGCACCATTGCTGCCGAGCAAGGCCACGATACTGCCTTCAGGAATGCGAATCGACACACCGCTGAGCGCCTGAATCCTGCCGTAATGGGCAGATATATTTCCGATTTCAAGCAGGTCAGACATACTGTGCCTCCTCTTTGCCCAGGTAGGCCTCGATCACGTTCGGGTCTCGCTGCACCACGCTCGGGGGTCCCTCGGCGATCTTCTGGCCAAAGGACAGCACAGTGATCTGGTCGGAAATCGACATCACCAGTTGCATCACATGTTCCACCAGCAGCACCGTGATGCCATCCTTGTCGACCAGTTCTCGCAGCAGATGGTCGACCGATTCGATTTCGCGGTTGCGCAAACCCGCTGCGGGCTCGTCGAGCAACAGCAGATTCGGGCGAATCGCCAGTGCCCGTGCCAATTCCAGCAACTTCTGGTGCCCGTAATTCAGTGCACTGGCTTTGATGTTGGAATAGCTGATGAGACCCAGCCGCTCCAGCAAATGCTGCGAATACTCCACCACTTCCCTGGGATTGAACCGCAACAAGGTGCGCAATGTGGTCCTGCTGTGGGAATAGGTGCCGAGCATGACGTTCTCCAGCACCGTCAGTTCATTGAACAGTTCCAGATTCTGAAACGTGCGCGCCACACCCAGTGCGGCCATCTGGTTCGGGTGCAGCCGGGTAATGTCTTGCCCATTGAGCAGAATCTGGCCCCGTGTCGGTTGGTAATAGCGGGAGATGCAATTGAAGGTGGTGGATTTGCCGGCGCCGTTAGGGCCGATCAGAGCGTGAACGGTTCCCTTCTTGACCTGCATTGAAAAGTCCTTGACCGCCACCAGACCACCAAACACGACCGAAACATTGCGCACATCCAGGCAGAGCTCACTCATGACGGACTCCCTGTTTCTGGAACAGCAACTCCAGGCCCGACGCGAACAGACCCTTGGGTAGGTACATCATGAACAGCATCAGGATGCCGCCGTAGATCATCTCCTGAAACGAATAGAACTGGCGCAGCAGCTCAGACACCAGCCCAAAGATGATGGCTCCACCAATGGCCCCCATCACCGACCCGATACCGCCAACGATGACCATGGTCAGCACAAGAATCGTGGTCTGAAAACCAAGACTTTCAGGATGAATGAAGGAGGAAAAACTGGTGAACATGCCACCGGCGCAACCGGCAAAAAATGCCGAGATCGCAAACGCAGTGACCTTGGTGCCCTTGACGTTGATGCCCATGGCCATCGCAGCCACGTCGCTCTCACGCACAGCGCGCATGGAAGAACCAAGGCCCGAGCGCGACAGCCACAGGGCGAGACCGATAAATGCCAGAGCCAGCATCACGACGACCGGATAAGCCTGTTTGTCCGACACTAGCACATAGCCAAAAATCTGCGCAGGCGATATGCGCAGACCGCTGGTACCGCCAGTCACAGGTTCCCAGTTCAGAAAAACCCATTGCATGGCTTCGCCAAAGGAAAAGGTGGCGATGGCGAGATAGATTTCGCGCATGCGCAGAGCCAGACCACTGACGATCACTCCCAGCAGCGTGGCCACCAGTCCGCCGGCAAGAATGCACAGCAGCATGGAGGGATGGAAAGCATTGTTGAGCAGACCAGCGGTGTAGATCCCCACACCGTACAGCGCCGCGTGGGCAAGGGAGAACTGACCGGCTTCGCCAATGACGAAATGCATGCCCAGGGCGAGCACCACATAGACCATGAGCATGTTGGCCACATAAACGATGTAGCCGGAAACAAAAAACGGCAGCGCGATCATCCCCGCCAGCGCCAGGCCGATCAGGATCCTGACCAGGCGCCGGCTGACGGGCGCAGCCGTCGGGTTGCGCGCGTCTGCTGCGGTGGCGCCGGCAGCCGTCAAACTGTTGCCGTCGGTCATGGCGCTCATACTTTCTTCACCTGCAGTTGACCACCGAGCAAGCCCTGGGGTCGAAATGCCAGGACCAGCAGGATGGCAAGAAAGGGCGCCACCACAATGGCCGAGCTCGATACAAAGAGGCCGACCAGATTTTCCACGATGCCGATCACGAATCCACCTAACACAGCGCCGGGCAGGCTGGTAAATCCGCCGATGATGGCGGCAGCGTAGGCCAGAATGGCGATATGCCCGATGTCTGGTGTGATCAGCAGTTTGGGCGTGATCAGCAGCGCAGCCAGCGCCGAGATCAGACCCGACAGGGCCCAGATTGTCATGTGCATTTTGCCCAGGCTCACGCCCACCAATTGCGCGCCGGTTGGGTTCATGCCCACGGCACGCATGCCGCGTCCGATCCGGGTGTAGTTGAACATCAGGAACAGCAGCAGCATGGTGATGACCGACAGCACGAAGATGGCGACATCCAGATGCGTGATCGACGCCTGGCCAATGTTGACGCTGTCGTTGGAAAAAAGTGCCGGCAGCGAGCGCGGCGAATCACCGAGTCCGGTGTGTCGCACCGCACCCTTGAGGAAATAGGCCAGCCCCAGAGTGGCAATCACCAGATTGACCGAGACACCGCGTGCCTTTTGCACCTGGCGCAGCACCACGCGCTGAAAAACAGCCGCAAGAATCGAGGTTAGTGCCAGGATCACGGGTATGGCAAAAAGCACCGGCCAGGCCAGGATCAACAGCAGGTAGATCCCGATGTAGCCCCCCGCCATGAAGATCTCGCCCTGGGCGAAATTGGGGACGTCGGTGGTCTTGAAGATGATCACAACGGCAATGGCCAGAAGGCTGTAAATGCTGCCAGTGACCATGCCAGAAACAATCCCTTGTTGCAGGAATAGCCAGACATCTGCGATGCTCATAAGGTCTTTCGAAATTTGGCCCATTGTCCCGAAGCCACTGGCTTCGGGCAAGAGGGTTAGTCTGCACACCCCGCAGCGCGTGCGCCGGGGCATGTGCGGAGATAGTCGCGCTTACTTGGGAGAATATTTCCAGGCACTCTGGAAAGTACCCGGAATCAGGGTCTGCTTGCTACCGTCAAATTTCAGGTAGATCGCGGATTCCTGCGCTGCATGGTCGTTCGGACCAAACTCGACCGGGCTGGCTTGCACGCCGGTGTCGAACTTCAGATTTGACAGCGCATCAAGAACCTTTTGCCGTGTCGGGTTGGGACCCGCGAGCTGCAATGCCTTGACCACGGTCATCGCCGGGTTGATGCCATAGGGCATGTAGGTCTGCGGATAGCCAGGCTTGGCGGCGAGTTCCGGATAGCTCTTCTTGTAAAGGTCGTAGATCCATTTCAGTTTCGGGCCGCCGGGCGCGTCGGCCAGAACGTCCTGAACATAGACGTTCTTGAACGCATCCATGTTGCCGACGTTTTCCGCCAGTTGTTTCAGGTCGGCCGTGCCGTTGACGGCCAGCACGATCGGCTTGGCGAATCCGAGTTCGAAGGCCTTCTTCACAATCAGTGCCGCCGGTCGGGCATAGGTTGTCACCAGCAGCACATCCGGATTGGTCGCCTTCAACTTAAGCAGCGGCGCGGTCACGTCGACGATGGTTGGACTGATTGACTGCGCTGAAATCTTTGTATTGGTGAGCTTGGACTGGTACTCTGCAGTCTCCCAGTTCCAGGAGCCGTACGCGTCGTCATGGTTGATGTAGGCAATGGTTTTGGCTTTCAGGTGTTCAACCCCGAACGCCACCATCGAGCCACCCACAGCATGCTGTGTGATGGAGAAAGCGCCGTAGATATAGGGTGATGGCGGATACAGAATCGCGTCGGCTGACGCATTGAGCATCAGATACGGGATCTTGTAGCGTTCCACTGTTTCCTTGACGCCAATCACAGCAGCGGAGCAGGATCCCCCGTTCAGCAAAAACACTTTGTCCTGTTCAACCAGTTTCTTTATCGCAGCCACCATGTCGTTGGCGTTGCAGCGATCATCCTCGATCACGATCTCGAGTTTGCGACCATGAACACCGCCCTCAGCGTTGACCTTGTCGTAGTACATTCTGGCGGCATTGGCGGGATCGAAGCCGTAAGCCATCGATGCGCCTGACAAGGGGGCGAACATGCCGATACGGATCTTGTCCTTGCTGATGCCCTGCTCCTCCTGCGCGACAACGCTGCCGCTCAGGACCAAACCAAACAGACTCACTGCTACTACATTCCTGATTTTGCACATCGTGCTCTCCTTCATCTTAGGTTGTTGTTGCTATCGCTGGCCGGAGGTGTTACTGCATGCGGTACCCTCCATTGACGTCGTTCATGGTACCCGTGACGTAGGCTGCCTGCTCCGAGACCAAAAACGACACGACCGCCGCGATATCGCTGGTTTCCCCCAGGCGCCCCAGCGGAATGGCGACGGTAGCCGCGGCCTCCTGACCGGGCGGCATCGACATGCGCAGCATGGCGGTGTCGATCAAGCCGGGCGCGATGCCGTTGACGGTGATGCCAAAACCTGCCGATTCGCGCGCAAGGGCTTTTGTAAAGCCCAGTATGGCCGACTTGCTGGAGATGTACGCGGCGCTGGAGCGGTAGCCCCCGAGTTGCGCAGCGCAGGACGAAAAGGTGATGATGCGTCCATGTGGCACCGGTGTGATCGTGCGCGAGCGCAGAAACGCCCGAGCGCACAGGAACGTGCCGCGCGTGTTGATGGCATGTGTACGCTCCCACTCGTCCAGGCTGGTCTGCGCGATGGGAAGGCGTTGACCGTCGTGCAAAATCAGAATGCCGGCATTGCATACCAGCACTGATACTGGGCCATGCTTGTCTTCGACGCGGGCAAACGCACTTTCGACAGAGGTTTCACTCGAAACATCCATCTGCGCACTGTCGTGCCCGGCACCCGGCAATTGACCCGCCACCACTTGTGCCGCATCACCCTGAATATCGGTGACGACAACCCGCATGCCATCTGCCACCAGGCGTCGGCAAATCTCTGCGCCAATGCCCTGTGCGCCTCCAGTGACCATTGCCAATCTGCTCATCTTTGTCCTTTGTTTACCGGTTGTGGTGACGGTCCATTGGTCTCGTCTCGCCCTGTATGTCCGAGCCTGTTCATCCATCTCCTGCATGAACTCTCACCTTCTCTTACCCTCAGTTCAAACACTATGGATGTACACATGAAGACAACAATAGGGTCTTTGTTTGACTTTTTAAATCATTATTAGCACATTGTGTATACATGTACCGGAAAAGTCAATAACTTTGAAAGTTTCTTTGATTCATCGCAAGAACTATCACCCGCTCAGAGATTCCCAGGCCGGACTGCCGTAATCGCGGCCTTGCCGGTGTGTCAGAAAACCACTGGTCAGGCCACCATCGACAGGAATCACGGCACCGTTCACGTACGAGGCTTGGTCTGACAAGAGGAAGACAACCACGGCGGCAATCTCCTCGGCGCCTGCGATGCGACCCAGGGGTGTGCGATCACAAATGACGTCCCTGGTAAAGCGCTCAGGCACACCGATGGGCAGCATAGGCGTGTCCACCGCATTGGGCCCCACCGCGTTCACTCGGATACCATGGCTGCCCCATTCCAGCGCCAGTGTCTTCGTCAAACCGGCGATCCCCCACTTGGATGCCGCGTAGTTGGCACGACCCGGCTGACCTCCGAAACTGGTGATGGAGGCGATATTGACGATGGCGCCACTGCGGCGTAGCAACATCCCCTGGACGCATGCCTGGCATGTGTAGAAGGTTCCACTGAGATTGACATCTATGACGTCCCGCCAGGCTTGTGCCGGCATAGTTTCCGCCGGTTGTGTCCGCGCGATGCCAGCGCAGGGTACCGCCCCAAAGATCGGCCCGAGGTCGGATTCCACGCGGTTGACCACATCGAGGGTTGCCTGTGCATCGCGCACGTCCAGTGTGTAGCCAAGGGCACGGACACCCTCGGCCTGCAGTTGTTCTGCCGACGCCAACGTCCTGACTGCATTGACGTCGGCCAGCGCAACGTGACCACCCAGAGAACCCAGCGCCTTGGCCACCGCGAAACCGATGCCTTGCGCGGCACCGGTGATGAAGAAGACCCGTCCTTCGATTCCTTGCATTGTCATGACACCTTCGCTTCGTTGGGTCGAGATGGTTGGCGTTTCGCGATTTCAGTTCGGATGGGCGTCTTCCCAGCATTCGATGATGGGCTGACTGATGTAGCTGCTGCTGGTGCAGCCGCCATCGACTGCCAGTACCTGGCCGCTGACGTAACTCGCGTCATCGCTACACAGAAATGCCACGGTTGCCGCGACTTCTTCAGGCGTGCCTGCACGGCCCATTGGCGTGGGTCCGATCAGCGTTGCCTGAAAGCTCTTGGTCGCCAGTCGCTCTGCAGTACCCGCCGTCGCGATGATGCCGGGTGCGACGGCGTTGACACGCAGTCCGGCCGCACCGTAGGCCGCCGCCATTTGCCGCGTCAACCCAATCACGCCCGCCTTCGCCGCCGAGTACGAGGGCTGATAGCGGAATCCGGACAACCCCATCACCGACGCAATGTTCAGAATGGCGCCTTTGGTGGCAAGAAGCCCTGGCAGACACTCGCGCGAGAGGCGGAAGGTGCCTCGAAGATTGACACCCATCCACCTGTCCCAGTCGGCGTCGCTGGTCTCCTGCAGCGCCGGAGAATTTCCGAGTCCGGCGTTGTTTACCAGAACGTCGATGCGCCCGAAGTGCCTGTTGCACGCTGCTGCAATCGCTCCGGGTGCCTCGTCGCTGGTGATATCTGCCACCTGCGTGTGCAACACACCGCAGCGGGGTAGCGCGGCCAGCGCCTCAGCGTTCTTGTCCACTGCCAGGACCCATGCACCTTCGTCGAGAAAACGCAATGCAATGGCTCGTCCGATTCCGGATCCAGCTCCGGTGATGATGCAGGCGCGGTCAGCAAGTCTGTTCATTTTGTCTCCCGATTTGCGTGTCAGTGCTTGGTGCGGCCACGCCTCAGCGCAGCGAACGAAGGCGCCGGAATCATCCCGGCCAAATTGGCCACCAGCAGGGCGAACAGAACTGTTGCCAGACCGGTCAGTGTCAGCGTGTCGGGCTTTTCACCCAATTGAACAAATGCAGCCGTCGACGCGATGATCGGTATCGCCAGCGAGCCCAGCGACAAGGTCGCAGGCGACAGCACCGTGGCCGAGCGGTTCCACAATATCCATCCAACGCCGGTACCGATCAGGCTGGAATAGAGGGCGGCCAGCACAAACCTGGGTGTGATCACCGGCAGGTTCTCTCCCATCACAAAGGCCAATGCCAGCAGCGGCAGGACGCCCACCAATTGTTCCCAGGCGACACGGCGCAGCGTGTCTTGGGCCGGTGAGTGACGCACAATGGTGGCCCCGATGGCCCAGGCCAGGCCTGCACCGATGGCACACAGTGCGCCAAGAATCTGTTCCCAATTGGCAAAGGACTGTGAAGTGATCAACGCGATCCCGCACAATGCAATGACAAGTGAGATCCAGTGCATCAGGGCAATCCTTTCATGAAAAACCAGGCTGGCAATGGTCAACACCCAGAACGGCATTGTGAAGACCAGTATGGCGCTCTTGCTCACACCACCGTGAATCAATGCCAGCGAACACAGAGCCGAGTTCCCGGCAACCTGGGTCAGCCCGCTCCAGATGAAGGACCGGTCCAGCGGCGGCCCCAACGGCCTGCCCTTGAGAGACAGGACCGTGAACAGCGTCAGTGCGCCGCCAACGACCCGAATCACGGTACAGGTCAACGGCGGGCAGTCCATCACCATGTACCGCAGCGGAACCCAGTTGTAGCCCCACAGCAGCAGATTGAGCGCAAGCCAAGCCAGATTGCCTGATGAGGCCTGGCCTGACCGGTTCACGAGACTTCCAGCCAGTTTCGGCGCACGTCAGCGTCCTGTCGCAGTTGCGCCGGAGTGCCCTCAAACACCAGTTGACCCCGACCCATGATCAGACAGCGGTGCGCAATGCGCAGGGCAATGGTCATCTTCTGCTCCACCAGAATGATCGCCACACCGCGCTTGTTGATGTCCAGCATCACATCCACCAAGTGCTCCACAATTTTGGGCGCCAGGCCTTCGGTGGGTTCGTCGATCATCAGCACCTTGGGTTGTCCCAGCAGCGAGCGGCACAGTGTCAGCATCTGCTGCTCGCCACCGGAGAGATTGCCGGACTTGGTGTTGCAGCGGTCTTGTAACTGGGGAAAGTAGGCGTACATTTGGTCCACGGTCCAGTCCGAGCGCACCCCTGTGCGCGTCTGCGCGCCGATGGCCAGGTTCTCCTCGACCGTGAGGTTATCGAACACCAGTCTCTCTTCGGGCACGTAGGCGATTCCGGCCCTGACAATGCGGTAGGCGGCCTGCCCCGCGAGTTCCTGCCCATCAAGACGAACTGATCCGGCCGAAGGGATCACCAGGCCCACAATGGTCTTGAGCATGGTTGATCGACCAGAGCCATTTCGACCAAGCACCGCCACGATCTCGCCAGCTTCGAGCTGAAGATTGACGCCAGTGAGAACATGGCTCTTGTCGTAGTGGGCGTGCAGGTCGCGAATTTCGAGCAAGCTCATGCGTTGGCCTCACCCAGATAGGCCTCTTGCACCCGCTGGTTCTGCCGGATCGCCTGCGGCTCGCCCGTGGCAATGATCTGGCCATACACCAGCACCGAGATCCGGTCGCTCAGAGAAAACACCACGTCCATGTCGTGTTCAATCACCAACAAGGTCTTGCCTTCCGTCACAGCACGCACCAGATCGACGATGTACATTGAGTCCTCGCGTGACATGCCTGCGGTGGGTTCGTCGAGCATGATGACGTCCCCGCCTGATCCGAGCGCCATGCCGATTTCCAGCGCGCGCTGTTCGGAATAGGTCAGGTCTCCGGCCATCTTGTCACGCAGCGCAGTCAGGCGAACCAGTTCCAGCAATTCTTCGGTGTCGCGCGTCAGGGCGCGCTGCCTGGCCACCAGTTGAAACAGGCCAAAACGCGTGCCATGCCGGGCCATCGCCGAGACCGAGAGATTCTCGAAGACACTCATGCGCGGAAAGATGGTCGTGATCTGAAAGGAGCGTGAAAGGCCGAGCCGGTTGATGTGGTGCGGTGGCAGATGGCTGATTTCGCGACCCTTGAAGCACACGCTGCCGGCGCTGGGCTGCAGCAGTCCGGTCACCAGATGAAACAGGGTGGACTTGCCTGCGCCATTGGGGCCGATGACCGCATGGCGCTCGCCTTCAAGCACCTCCAGCGACAGACCCCGGATGATCTCGGTAGATCCGAAGCGCTTGCGCAGCCCGTCGATCCGCAGCGCTGCGCTCATTTCTGCGCTCCTGCACTCGGCACAGTGAGCGCCGTCCCCGCGCCTGGTCTGAAGAGCCAGCTCAGCAGGACGATACCGCCAGCCAGCACTGCCATCGGAACCGCCCAGGTCAGCACGGCGTCAGGAGCCCAGGAACTGCGAAACAGCTTCACGAGCGCCCACTTCCCGCTGCGTTCCAACTGGCTCTGATAGTCGCGCGCAAAGATGGTGGCCACCATCTCGCACAGGAACACCGTGCTTGCCGCAATCATCACCACCGGTATCACAACCAGCGCACGCCGGGCCAGGCTCCATCCCTCACCACGGGCGATCTGACGCACCTGGAGTTCGACAAATCCGGCGATTCCGCTGGGGGCATACATCATCACCAGGACGAAGATCAGGCCCTGGTAAAGCAGCCACAGCCGCGTCATCTCCGAGACCGTGTGACCAAACAGGGTCATGAGCGCAGCGCCTATGGCCGGCCCCAGAAAGGTGCCGACACCGCCTATGAAACTGTACAGAACCACGTTGGCCGAGTAACTCAGATCGAACAGCAGGTAGTTGGCACTCTCGTTGGTCAGTGCCAGCAGACTGCCGGCCACGCCCGCAAACAGGCTGGAGACCGAGAACACCATCATTTTTGTCAGGTGCACGTTGTAGCCCAGAAAGGCGATTCGCTTCTCGTTTTCGCGCAGCGCTACCGTGAGCCGGCCAAAGGAGGTATGCCGATAGAGATGCAGCGCCAGGGCACTGACCACGACCCACGCCAGCACCAAGTAATAGACCTCGATCTCGCTGCCAAAGCCAATGCCGGCCCAGGGCTGACGCATCGACGAGACACCGACCTCACCGCCAAACACGCTGTGCAGGTTCGGCGCCAGCGTGTGCAGCAGCTCGGCGATGGCCAGCGTGACCATGGAGAAGTAGACGCCGCTGCGCAAGGTGGCAAAAAAGCCTGCAAGGGTCCCGGCCAGCAGTGCAGCAATGGCGCCGGTCAGCGGCAACAGAGGTGTAGGAATGCTGATCAGACCGCTTTGGACAGCGTTCATCGCGTGGATCGTGGCAAAGCAGCCGACTGCGAAATAGGCGGCATGGCCAAACGAGAGCATGCCCGCCTGCCCGATCAACAGGCTGAAGGCCAGTGCAAACAAGGCCCACACCAGCATCTTGGAGAAGGCTCCCACCAGATCCGGCGACAGCATCAGAGGCAGCCCGAGCAACACCACCAGCAGCGCGCCCAGCGCCAGCAGGGAAGTCTTGCCCGGCGCCATCAGGTTCTGTCACCCATCAGGCCGGCGGGGCGCACCAGTAGCACAATCAGCATCAGCAATATCGGCATCGCAGCCGACAACGAAGACATCTTCAAAGTCATCAGGCTGCCCGCGGCACCGGACTGAGTGTGTACACCGATCCATCGCGCCATATCGGCCAGCGACAGGTCGATCCCGACCGAGAACGATGTCAGAAGGCCGATCATCAGCGCGGCGATCAGCGCACCTTCGAGCGAACCCAGACCACCGACGACCACCACCACGAACACAATCACGCCCAGTTCAAGCGCCATATTGGGATTGGTGGTCATCAGCGCACCACCGACCGCCCCCGCAATGCCGGCCATCCAGGCGCCCAGACCGAACACCCCCATGAACACCGCCGGCACGTTGTGCCCCAACGCACCCACCATCGCCGGACGCCGCACCGCCGCGCGCACCACAATGCCAAGGCGCGTGCGGTGCAACACCAGAAACAGGATCACAAACAACGCCAGAGAAGTCACACCCATGAAGACACGGTAGGCCGGATAGTCGGTGCCAAACAGACTGAACGCTGAAAAACGCAGGGCCGATGGCGGCAGGTAAGTGACCGCATAGTTGCCATAGAACATCTTCATCACTTCTTCGGCCACAAACGCCAGACCGAAGGTCAACAGCAGTTCGTGCGAATGCCCGTGGCCGTGAACGCGTCGCAGCATGAAGCGCTCAATGAAAACGCCAATCGCCGCCACTGCAAAAGGCGCCAGCACCAGCGCGCCCCAGAAACCAATCAGTTTGGACAACGAATACGCAAAATAGGCGCCCAGCATGTAGAAGGAAGCATGGGCAAAGTTGATGACGCCCATCATGCCGAAGATCAGGGTCAGGCCGGCCGACACGGTGAACAGCAACAGACCATAGCTCAGCCCGTTGAGCGTCGAGACAACAAAAAACTCCATTGCGAGAATGCTCCCGGTCGCCCTGGTACTGCGGGCTCAGGTGCCCCGCAGTGCCTGGGTCGCTCAGCTCGGTCGTTGCATCCGGCAGGCCGGCGACACCGGCACTTCGGCGTCCTTGCCGGAGACGACCTTGATCAGGCGAAAGCCCATGTCCGTGCCATCGACCTTGTAAGTGGCGCTCTTGCTGACTTCACTGATGGTGATCGGGAACACCGCCTGATGGTCATCCTTGCGTACCATCCAGGCGCCGGCCGGGGAATCCCAGCTGGACGTTTCCAGTGCCAGCGCCAGTTTCTTGGCATCAATCGCCCCACCCTTGAAATCGACCGACTTCAGCGCTGCGCCCAGGTACCCGACAGCAAAAGCGGCGGTTGGCTCCTCGGAATACGGATAGTGACCAATCCGGGTCTTGAAGTCCTCAATGAAGGCCTTTCCCTTGTCGCCACCGGCTTCGAGGTTGTAGATCTTCACCAGATAGGACCCCAGTGCCGCAGCACCCGCATTGCCGAGGGTGCCGGGGGTGTCGAGTGAGGTATTGCCGAATCGCACCTTGAGTCCTGCATCACCTGCGGCACGCAACAGCAAGACGATGTCGTTGGCCCAGTTGCCACTCAGGACGGTCTGCGCACCCGACGCCTTGATCTTGGCGATATAGGGCGAGAAATCCTGAATCTTGTTGACATCGTGCAGCGTGGCCTCGACCAGTTTGGCGCCGGCCTTGGCTACCGCAGTCGCCTGCGCTCTTTCATGATCCTGACCGTAGGAGTAATTCTGGTTGATCGAGTAAACCTTGTCACCCAGCACATTGGTCTCTTTCATGGTCTTGACCAGAGCAGATATGCGAATGTCGGGGTTGGTGCTCATGCGGAAGAACCAGAAATGGCATTTCTCAGCCGTCAACTCATTGGCTTCCGAGCCTACGTTGAGATAGATGATTTCCTTGCCGGGGTTCCTCAGGTTGTATTTGCGAATGTCCTCGGTCAGTTGCGCTGCCACCGCTGACGATGAGGCCGACGACACGATGCGCACGCCCTCCGCCACAGCGGTCTTGAACTTGTCGGCCGCGCCGTTGGGGCCGCCCTGGTTGTCGTACTCAAGCAGTTGTATCGGCGCACCGTTGAAGCCGCCAGCCTGGTTGATCTTCGCGACGCCGTAGCGCATGCCCTCGGTAAAGGCCACACCGGTCGATGCGGCGGGACCCGATAGGGCTTCGATCATGGCAATTTTCAGGGTCTCGGCACCGAGCTGCGCACAACCAAGACCACTCAGCGCAGCGCAAACTGCAAGGTATTTCTTCATATTCCTGTCTCCTTGTTATCAATGAACCTACCGACTGACCAGCTTTTGCCTTCAGCAAAAGCCACTTTGATGTACACATGGATGAGCATTGTTAGACATTTAATTCAATTAATGGCTACTTGTTTAATATTGTGTATACATAGACTCCGAAAGTCAATCAGCGTATACCTTATTTCAAGTCATTTCGCTGCTCATCAGAAATCGTCCATTGGCGTCACAGGTCTTCTTTCCAGCCACACCACCGCGACGCCGCTGCAGACGATGATCAGCATGCCCACCAGAGACAGGGCATCGGGCAACTGGTCAAACACGATCCAGCCCAGCAGCATCGCCCACACCATCTGAGAGTAAGTGAATGGCGCCAGGGTTGAGGCCGGCGCGCGGCGAAACGCGCGGGCCATCAAGTACTGACCGATGAGACCGTTGATGCCCAGCGAGGCGATCAGCAGCATCTGAAACAGGCTCGGCACTGTTCCGCCAAAAAACCAGGGCAGAGTCAGACTCATGACCAGTGCGCCGATCAGGGCGGTGTAAAAAATCATGGTGGTCGTGTTCTCGGTGGGCGACATCTTGCGCGTGAAAATCTGGTAGGCACCGTTGCATATCGCCGCACCCAGCGCCAGAAGGGTTCCGGTGCCGGAAAGCGCACCACTGGGTCGCGCGATCACCAGCACACCCGCAAAGCCAATAACAACGGCGAACCAGCGAACTCGACCCATCTTTTCATTCAGAAAGGTGCCAGCCAGGAGGGACACGATGAGTGGGGCGGTAAACCCGATGGCCGTGGTTTCGGCAAGCGGCATCGACCCCAGCGCGGTAATCATGCAGAACGTGGTCCCCACCAGCAGCAGCGAGCGCGCCACGTGCATCCAGGGACGTTCGGTGACGAGCATCTGCGAACGCGTAGTCGGCGTAACAAAGATCAGCATCAGGACACAGTTGACGAGATAGCGCGCCCACACCAGCAAAGGCACGGCGAAGGTCTGTGCAAGAAACTTGGCGACCACATCCATCGCCGCGAAAAAGAGCAGGGCCGCGAGCATCAGCGCAATGCCTCGCAGCCGCGAAAGAGACTCCTGCTGTTCGAGCTCAGTGTGCACGGGACCGCCAGGTGCCCACTCTCAGCGCACGCTCACGCGACCTTAGCCGTGCCGAGTATCCCGGCCACAGCGCGGCGCGCCGCCGTGTAGGGATCAATCTCACGGGCCGCCAGGGCGGTCACGATCTCGCCATACTTCTCAATCGAAGGCAGGCGAGCTCTGGCCTGTTCAAAGAGCTGGGTGCGAAGGTAGTCAAGAAAACGGAGTTCCAGACGCTGCTGCTGTTTCTCAGTCCAGCCATCACCCGACTGCAGATGCGCACGATCACGCTCAATAGCAACCATCAGTTCGTCCAGGCCCTTGCCCTTGGTCGCTTCCGTCTTCACGATCTGCGGCACCAGTTCCCTCGCACGCGTGGCCCGAATCTGCAGCATCGCTGTAAGGTCACGAACCACCATATCGGCACCGGGGAGGTCTGCCTTATTGACCACAAAGATCGAGGCAATTTCGAGAATGCCGGCTTTGATGGACTGGATTTCGTCGCCCAGGCCGGGGACCTGCACCACGATGGTCGTGTGCGCCAGGCGGATGATTTCGAGTTCATCCTGCCCCACACCCACCGTTTCAACGATCACCACGTCCTTGCCCATGGCATCCATGACATCCACCACATCGCCGGTTGAGCGCGACAAGCCCCCCATGTGACCTCGCGTCGCCAGACTGCGCACAAACACACCGGCGTCGGTCGTATGCGGCTGCATGCGCACGCGGTCGCCCAGAATGGCCCCGCCGCTGAAAGGGCTGGAGGGATCGATGGCAACCACACCCACAGTTTGCCCGCGCTTGCGAAAGTGGCTGATCATCTGATTGGTCAGGCACGATTTGCCGGCACCGGGTGAGCCTGTGATGCCAATCACGTGAGCGCGTCCGGTGTGAGGATAGAGCTGGCGCAAGGTCTCACGGGCCTGCGGCATTTCGTCGTCCAGGTCGCGCATCAGACGCGCAGCCGGACCCACCTCACCCCGCAAAATGGTGTCGATCAGCATGGTGGCCTCAGGATTCGACAAAGTGGTAGGAGACACGCCCACCCGGCAAGCGCCTGGTCACCGCTGACACCTTCATTCCGACCCGGATATGGTCCGTTGCCACATCGGGCGACATTTGCCCGAAGACGTTGACCCCACCGGCGAAAGCGGCCACGGCCAGTGTGTACGGCACCTGATCTTCAAAGCCGGCCGGACCGTACCTCACACTGGTGTAGGTCAGCAGTTGCCCGGGCTCTGTAATTTCCTCCCAGTCGTGCTCCTCACTGCGACAGCGCGCGCAACCCGGGCGCGGAGGAAAAGCCAGCTGTCCGCAGCCGCGACAGCGTGAGACCATAACCCTACCCTGCTGCAGGAAACTGGCAAACTCCGCAACCCGGGTTTCCGGGACAAAACTGCGCACACCAAATTCTGCAAAGCTCATGACCCGTCCCTCCCGAGAATCGTGATGAAAGCGTAGATACCTGGCCCGCCCAGGTTGTGCACCAGGCCAATGCGCGCACCCTCGACCTGAGTTGCACCACACTCGCGGCGCAATTGGCGCATGATGGTGCGCATCTGGCTCAGACCGGTGGCACCCACCGGATGCCCCTTGCCCAGCAGACCACCGTCCAGATTGACCGGGATGCGGCCTCCCAGATGGGTCTGGCCGTCGCGCAACAAGGCCACACCGCCCCCCGGTGGTGCAAAACCCAGATCTTCATAGGCAATGATTTCCCCGATCGTGAAACAGTCGTGCACGCTGGCCACATCCACGTCCTGCGCGGCGATGCCGGCCATCTCGTAGGCCCTCTGCGCCGCCACACGGGCGCTCGTCATGCTGGTGAAGGTATGGCGATTGGACAGAGTCGCCGAGTCTGAGGCCGCGCCCACACCCAGAACCCACACTGGGTCATCGCAAAGGCGCCGGGCGGCATCGTGGCCGGCCACGATCAGCACCACAGCCCCGTCCGCGTTGGCGCAGCAGTCCAGCATCTTCAGCGGCGTCACCACTGGCACCGAAGCCAGAATCTCCTCCTCGGTGAAGCGCTTGCGGTAGGCAGCCTTCTCGTTGAGCTCTGCGTAGCCTGAATTCTTCACACGCACCTGGGCCAGATCAGATTCGGTCGTACCGTAAGCAGTCATGTGCGCCTGCGCGAAGAGCGCAAAACCCGCGGGCTGCGTCAGCCCGAAGGGCGATTCCCACATCACGTCACCGCTGCGACCCATGCGCTCGGCCACTTCGGCCGAAGACAGCTCCGACATCTTCTGGAACCCGACCACGGCGACCACCTCGTGCATACCGGAGCGGATCAAGGCGTAAGCCGTGCGCAGACCCGCGGAGCCGGAAGCGCACAGACTGTCAATGTTAAAGGTCGGCTTGCCCGACAGGCCCAGGTTCTCAGCCACCACGCCGGCCGGACTGCGCTGGCGATCGTATTCGGAGGCCGAGCACACCACCAGCGCATCGATCACCGAGGGTAGCAACGGGTTGACCTGAACCGCCTCGCGGTACGCAGAGAAACAGAGCTCGCCGATGGTGGCCCCACTGCGTCGCGTAAAGGGCGTTTGCCCGGCCGCGACGATGGCGACTTCCTTGTTCATTGTTGTTCTATTCCTTTGGTAATTCGGCTACGCCCGTGCGCTCGCCAGCCTGGTTGTACAGATACCAGCCGCGACCGGTCTTGCGCCCGAGTTCGCCGGCCTGAACCTTGCGCCGCAGGAGCAGTGGCGGCCTGAACTTCTCATCCCCGGTTTCAGCAAACAGCGACGACAGGGCGTTGTAGCCGGTATCGAGACCCACCATGTCAGCCGTCTCGAAAGGACCCATCGGGCGTCCGAAACCCAGGCGCATCGCCTTGTCAATGTCCACCACACTGGCCGCCCCCATCTCAAGCAGCCTGATCGCTTCGACATTGCTCGGCAGATTGATCCGGTTGAAGACGAATCCGGGGACATCCTTGTGCACCTGAATCACTTCCTTGCCGAGCGAGCGCACAAAAGCAAGCGCCCGTTCGAACGCTTCGTCGGACGTGGCCTGTGCACGAATCACTTCGGCCACCGGCATCAAAGGCACCGGGCTGGTGAAGTGCATGCCGACGCAGCGTTGCGGGCTGTCGATGCCAGCGGCGATTCTTCCGATCGGAATGGTCGAGGTGTTGCTGGCCAGCAGCGCTGACGCCGGCGCGACGCGTGCCAGGGTTCGAAATACCTGGTGCTTGATGTCCAGGCGCTCGACCACGGTCTCGATGTAGATGTCGGCCCTAGTACATTGATCAAGCTCGGTTTCATGGGCAATTCGCGCCAGCACCGCGTCAACCGGATCAGCGATCTTGCCCTTGGCGTGCAGCTTGGCCACCGAGCTGCTGATTTTCTGCAATGCAGACTCCAGCTCGGCGCGATTCATGCCCCACAAACGGACCTGGTAGCCGGCCTGGGCGGCGCACTGCGCAATACCGTGTCCCATCAGCCCGGCACCCACCACCACCACCTTATGCGCCTGCATCATTGTTCCTCGTTGATGCGTTTGAAAATATCTGCCTCAAGCAGCTTTCGATCCACCTTGCCGTTGTGAAGCAGGGGGAAATCGGGAACATTGATCACGCGCTCGGGTATCTTGTACTTGGCAAAGCTGCGCTGTACCAGAAAGTCGAAGCATTCCTGAACGGTCACGGTCTTGCCCGGCGCTGCCACCACAAAGGCGCAAGCCCGTTCGCCGAAAACCGGATCCGGCATCTTGACCACCGCCACTTCACGAATATCGGGATGGGCGATCAGTGCATCCTCGACTTCGGTCGGACTGATGTTCTGCCCACCGCGAATGATGATGTTCTTCTTTCGCCCCACGATGCGCAGATAGCCCTCGGTGTCAAGCACGCCCAGATCGCCGCTGAGGAACCAGCCGTCGGCGCCAAACGAGTGCTTGTCGTCGCCGTACAGCCCGACCGCGCAATTGGGTCCGCGGTAAACCACTTCCCCAATCTCGCCTGCAGGCAGCGCCAGGCCGTCGTCATTGGCGATCTTCAGCTCCATGCCGGCGCAGACCTTGCCGACCGTGTTGAATGTCTTCTCGTGCGGATCGTCGTACAGCGTGTGCACCGGCGTTCCGCCATCCAGTGCGCCATAGGCCTCCATCAATCTACAGCCAAACTTCTCAACAAATTCGGCTGCGGCCTGCGCCGCCAATGGCGCGCCGGCATGGTAGAACAGACGCAGGGAGCTGAGGTCAAACTCGCCCACCCGTGGGCTGTTCATCATCTTGATCATGTGGGTTGGCACGCCCACGGCTACCGTCACGCGCTCGCGCTGGATTAGTTCCAGCGCTGCGTCCGGGTCAAAGCGGTCCAGCAGCACATTGCGACAGCCCGCGATCAAGGCCGCAACCGTCGCCACCGAATAGCCGGTTCCCTGAATCACCGGTGCCACGCCCAACACCACGTCCTGCGGGCCCAGACGCGCGCGCTCGACAATGTGATGTCCCAAAGTAAGGAACACATTGGGTGTGCGCAGCACGAACTTCGGCTTGCCGGTACTGCCCGAGGTGGACATCAGGATGTCGATGTCGTTGGCACCCGGATGGAATGACAGCAGGTGACCGGGTGCAAAGCGCATCTCTATCGGGTCGGCGAGCATGTCTTCGAGACAGCTCATGCCCGGGACATGCTCGCCGATGCATACCCAGTGCTTGACTGTCGGCAAGCGGCTGCGCATGCCCTCCATCATGGCGACGTAATTGAAGCCATGAAAGTCAGCGCAGAAGAACAGGGCCGTGGCCTGCGATTCGCCGGCCGCGATCTCCACCTCATGCTCGCGCACGGTGTAGGCCTGTGGCACCGGAATCGCTCCGATGCGGGCGCAGGCCAGGCGCACGAAGAAGAACTCGACCCAGTTCGGCGTCTGCACCACGACCCGGTCACCGGGCCGGATGCCCAGCGCCAGCATGGCCAGCGCCACGCGCTCGGTGGCCAGCTTGAGTTCGGCAAAGCTGAGTCGCTTGCGCGAATCCGAAACCGCCTCCCGGTCGGGGGTGTAGGCGGCGTGATGGTCGAGGTGATCGGCCAGGGTCATGTTGCCCCAGTAACCGGCCGCGGTGTAGCGGTCGATCATGTCCTGGGTCAGAAGTGAGGCGAGATTCGTGCTCATGGTGTCGGCTGTCTAGAATTTGAAGACGCTGCGGGCAGCACCTTCGAGAAGTTGAAACTGTGCCTCCGGCCGCAAACCAAGCTCGCCGATCTGGGCCAGGGTTCCGGGCCAATCTAGCACCGGAAAATCGGAGCCATACAGCACCTTGCCCATGCCGCGCTTAGTGTTGAGAAAGGACACCATTTCGGGTTTCCAGTAGCGCGGTGCGTGGGCCGTGGTGCCAATAAAGACGTTGGGATGCTTCCAGGCCACCGCAATCAGTTCCTCGACCCACGGCCATCCGGTGTGGGCGCAGACGATGCGCAACTCCGGAAAGTCAAGCGCAATGTTGTCGACCAGAATCGGGCGCCCGGTCTCACTCGGCATGGCCTCCGCCGAATGGCCGATCTGCATCACGACTGGTACGGCAAGCTCGGCACACTTGGCGTAGAAGGGGTAGTAGCGCCGATGATCTACCGGCAGTTCAAAGCCGTAGGGATGCAGATGCGCGCCGACAAAGCCAAGCTCGCGCACCACCAGTTCCAGCTCGCGCACTCCGGCCATCCGGCTGTAGGGATTGATGCCGTACAGACCATGCAGACGATCCGGGTAGTCCCTGATCAGCGTGTGAATTTCTGCCGGCGTGAAGGCCCACTGCATGCGCTGATGCACAAAGGATCGGATCTGCAGTGAGGGAATCAGGACCTTGTCGATGCCATGCAGGTCCATGTCCGCGATGAAGGCCTGGGCGCTGCGGCCAGCCACGCGTTCCGTCAGTCCCCACCACTCAAGCACCTTGCGCTGCTCCTCGTCATCGAGGTAGCAACGTTTCATCAGTTCCGCACTGAAGGGCTGATGCCAGATATCAATGACGCCAGGCATGGCAGACTCACTTGCGTGCGCCGATGGCGCTGATGATTCGCACGGTCTCGGCCAGCGGCACATCCTGCTCAAAGACGTGCGCAGCGCCGAGTTTCTCCAGCGCTCGCCGGTCTTCCTCTTCGGGAATGAAGCCGCCGGCAATCACCCGCTTGTCGCCCGCCCCCCGAGCGCGCAGTTCGTTCATCAGCTCCGGCACGAGGGTCATGTGAGCGCCCGACAGAATGCTCACGCCGACCACATCCACATCCTCCTGGATGGCCATGGTTGCCACCTGCGCCACGCGCTGGTGCAAGCCGGTGTAGATGACCTCCATGCCGGCATCCTTGAGCGCCTCTGCAAGAATCTTGATCCCCCGGTCGTGGCCGTCAAGCCCGACTTTTCCCAACAGCACGCGCATGGTGCGTTGTCCGTTTGCATTCATCATTCAAACTCCTGTTATAGGTGAGCCAGACCCGCCATCGCAAGCGCCCCGTCAGCTCTTCTTGAAACTGCCACCAGCGGCCTGTTTGGAAAAAAAGTAGCCACTGAGCAATCCGCCGTCGACCAGCACCGACTCGCCCGTCATGAAGCCCGCCCCCTGAGAAAGAAGAAACAGCACGACCTCGGCCACTTCACGCGGCAGACCCAGACGACCCATCGGATTGCGGTCGTTGGCGATCCCGTCGCGGAACTCCGCCGGAATATTGCGGCTGATCATCTCAGTGCCAATCAGGCCCGGCGCGACCGCGTTGACGCGAATGCCGTGTGGACTGAGTTCTTGCGCCATTACCTGCGTCAGCCCCAGCAGGCCTGCCTTGGAGGAGCAATAGCCGGCCCGCCCCTCCTGGCCGGCGTAGGAGGCGATGGAACACAGATTGACGATGGCGCCGCTGCCTCGCTCAAGCATGTGCGTGGCCACCGCCTGACCACACAGAAAACTGCCTTTCAGATTGGTGTCAATTTGCTCATCCCAGGCCTCTTCGCTCAGATCGACAAAACGGTTGGGCCTTGACACGCCGGCGTTGTTGACCAGAAAGTCGATGCAACCGAATTCGGCCAGAACCGTCTTCACCATGGCAGTGACCTGAGTCTTGTCGCTTACCGTCGCCGGCACGCCGATGGCGCGGCCACCGGCGGCGCGCACTTCGGCGACAACACGATCAATCTTCTCCGGCGTGCGGCCATTGATCGCCACCGCCACACCCTCGGCGGCGAGATGCAGGACGATATCGCGCCCTATGCCCTGGGCGCCACCGGTCACCAGCGCCACGCCACCCGAGAGACCATAGCTGCGCTTCGCATTGGGGTTCAACATCACGCACCTCCCTGGTTGTCGTACATGCCGAAGACATCGCGCAGAACCTGGCAGATCTCACCCATGGTGGCGTAAACCATGACCGCATCGACGACGACGTCCATCAGGTTGTTGTCAACCCCTGCCGGCAACTCAGCCGAGCGCCGGATCGCCTCCAGCGCTTTGGTAACCGCCGCGTTGTCGCGACTTTGACGCAGGTCCTTGAGTTCCTGGAGCCGCATCTTCTCCACACTGGGATCGACCCGGTAGTAACGGCGTGGCTTGCCGGCCCTCTCTTCGGTAACCGGGAACTTGTTGAGCCCGATCTTCACCGTATCACCGCTGTCGATGCTGCGCTGCAGTGCCAGCGCATCCTGCGTAATCGCGCTTTGCACATAGCCTGCGGTAATCGCCAGGGCCATGCCGCCGAGCGCATCCACCTTCTCGATTTCCGCCAGAATGTGCTTCTCGTATTCAGTAGTCAGCCATTCGACGTAATAGGAGCCGCCCAGCGGGTCCACGGTCTTGGTGATACCTGTCTCATAGGCAACCACCTGCTGGCTGCGAATGCCTATGACCTGCGACTCCTCGCTCGGAATCCCAAGGCACTCATCCATGGTTCGCAGGCAGATGTTCTGCGCGCCGGCCAGCGCACCCACCACCCCGGCAATCGCGCTGCGCGTGATGTTGGTTTCGGGCGCCTGGCGTGTCAGCACTGAACCCCCGTTGTGTGCGTAGAGACGGAACACCAGGCAATTCGGATCGGTGATGCCGTATCGTTCGTTCAACAGGCGCGCCCACAGCCGCCGGCAGGCGCGGAACTTGCAGATATCCTCAAAGAAGCGGTTATGGTTGGGCGTCATCAGGAAGGAGATCTTGGAAGCCACTTTCTCCACCGGCACGCCCAGGCGTTTGACTTCCTCCAGATAGGCCAGACCAATCGCCAGCGTGAAGGCGCCTTCATGCACGGTGTTCGCACCGGCTTCGCAGATGTGGTAGCCACCGACATTGATCGTCCAGTACTCGGGCACATGGGTGGCGCAATAGAGCAGCGTGTCTGCGGCCAGACGCATGCCGGCGTCGATCGGGAAGATGTAATTGCCACGCGCGATGTATTCCTTGAGCACGTCGTTCTGCATGCCGCCGCGCAACTTGGACAGGTCCGCGCCCTGTTTTCGTGCCAGCGCCAGATGCATGGCGATGGTGACCACCGCCTGCGCATTGGAGACTGAATAGATATAGACCTGGTCCATCGGAATGCCGTCAAACATAACCTCCCAGTCGCGCAGCGACGCCAGACTGATGCCGACTTTGCCGACTTCACCGGAGGCGACGGTATCGTCCGGGTCGTAGCCGAGCTGGGTTGGCAGGTCAAAGGCCAGGCTCAGCTCCGTTTGTCCGTGGCTGAGCAGGTTCTTGAACAGGGCGTTGGTCTCCTGCGCCGTCGAGAAGCCCGCGTACTGCCCGATGCGCCACGGCATATCTCGGTACATGGTGGCTGTGTTGCCGCGTGTGAAGGGAAAGCTGCCCGGGAACGAGAGGTCGCGCAGATAGTCAAAACCCTGCTCGGCCAGATCGTTGGGCGTGTACACGGGCTTGATCTGCAGACCAAAATCGGTGTGCAGATCACGCTGGGCATCGCGCTCAAACTCTGGCGCATTGGCCGCCAGCCAAGCTTGCTCGGCGCTGCGGATTTGTTGGGCATCACTCATGTTCAGTTTCCTTCCGTCGCCATTGCTGTTGCTGCACCGCTGGCTGAACGCTTGTTACGAACCGCACCGGTGACAAAGGTCGTGATCTCGTCCAGTGGCGTGCCGCCCTTGAACACCTGTGACACGCCGGCCGTCATCAACACCGGCACGTCCTTGTTGGGAATGACGCCACCGACGATCACCACCACGTCCGCCAGTCCCGCTGCACGCAGCTTTGTGATCACCTTGGGCACGACTTCCATGTGCGCGCCGCACAGCGAACTCAGGCCCACCACGTCCACCTGCTCTTCCAGCGCCGCCTGCACGATCTGGTCTACCGTGTTGTAGTGCCCTAGGTAAATGACTTCCATTCCGGCGTCGCGGAAGGTTTGCGCCACCAGCCTGATGCCCGCCTGGTGTCCGTCCAGACCGGCCTTGGCCACCAATACGCGAATTTTTCTTTCCATCATCTTCTCCTTGTTCACCACGGAAGCCGGTATTCAC
Source organism: uncultured beta proteobacterium (assembly GCA_903875275.1). GTDB lineage: Bacteria > Pseudomonadota > Gammaproteobacteria > Burkholderiales > Burkholderiaceae_C > Rhodoferax. The sequence goes on from CAIQVX010000232.1 coordinate 26,687, forward strand.
CGAACACATCTCGCATCGCACCCGCAATCTCGCCACTGGTTGCGCCAATGCGCACGGCTTCGATGATCGGGAAGATCATGTTGCTGTCGTCCGACTCTGGCATCGCGGCCACCTGGCGCACCTTTTCCAATGCCTTGGCCAGCGCGTCCTGATCACGCCGGGCCTTGTAGGCCAGCAGTGCCGCAATGCGCTCGTCGACCACCGCAGTGGATGCAGGCAAATAGAAATCCTCGCGCTCGGTCGGGTTGTCGGGCGGATAAATGTTCAGACCCAGCGACATCTTCTCGCCCGAGGTCACACGCGCCACGTGACGGGTACCGGCATCCAGAATCTCCTTGGCCGCGTAGCCGTTCTTGACCGCCTCGACCATGCCGCCCATGGCCTCGATGCGTTCCAGTTCAGCCAGCGCCCGTTGCTCGACTTCGTGCGTCAAGGATTCAACCGCATAGGAGCCACCCAGCGGATCGATGATGTCGCAAACACCGGTCTCGAACTGCACCAGTTGCACGCTGCGCAGCGCAGTGATGCTGGCCTCCTCGCTCGGAATGCCCAGCGGCTCATCATAGGTCTTGGGCGTTGCCGACTGAATCCCCGCAAAAGCCATGGCAAGGCAGGCAATGGCGCCGCGTGCCACGTTCATGTCGCGTGAGTCCTGGATCAGGTCCAGGCCGCCGGTGCTGACACGAACCCAGGGCGCCATCGACTCCGCCTTCTTGGCATGGTAGGTGTCACGCATCAACCCCGACCAGAGCCGGCGCGCCGCGCGCCACTTGGCGACCTCACACAAAAAGTCGCGGTGATTGACGCAGCCAAGAAACGAGATGCGTTGCGCTATGTCGTCGATGTCGTAACCACGCTCCATTGCGGAGCGGATGTAGGCAGTGCCGGTGGCCATGCCAAAAGCGAGCTGATGCGCTTCGTCGCAGGCCGACTCCTCGTACTGCAGGCAACACAGGTTGCTAACCCGGGCCTTGGGCATATGACGGATGCCGAAGGTGATGACATCGGTCGCCAGTCTGACCGACGGGTCGGGCGGATAAATGAACTGACTGTCAGTGAGAAAACCCTTGATGATGTCGTTCTGGAAGAACCCGAGCGTGTCCTCCCATGCGATACCACGGCGCTCGGCCAGCACACACATCATGGCCACCCAGACCACTGCCAACGGGTTGTTAATCCAGGCCACGGCCATCTGGCTGATGTCGATGGACTCCAGCACAATTTCCAGGTCGTCCAGCGTCGACAGCGACAGACCGGTCTTGCCAACGTCGTCCCGCGCCAGTTGATGATCACAGTCATAACCCTGGATCGTCGGCAGGTCAAAGGCGAGATGCAATGCCTTGCTGCCCTTGGCCTGCAGCAGCTTGAAGAGCGCGTTGGTCTCTTCAGGCGTTGAGTAACCCATGTACTGTGCCGACAGAAAGTGCTCGCTGCGGTACATGGTGGGTGTGATGCCCCGTGTGAACGGCGCCTCGCCCGGGAAACCCAGGCTCTTCTTGTAATCGAAGCCGACTTCTTCCAGGTCCAGCGGTGTGTAAAGCCGCTTGTAGGGAATGCCCGAGTCCGAACTGAATTCGGCCTTGCGCTCGCTCTTGAATTGCTGGGAATGGCGCTGCTCCCAGGCGCGCAGTTCAGCCTCGATGTCGTCGTGGAAAGATGGCATGGCTTGTGTCCTTGTAGATGGAGATGTATTGGGTCCGCTTCATGAGGTAAAAATGCGCTCCGGATCAAACAGGCGCAGAGTGGCGAGTTCCGTGGCCGTTACAGGTTCATGCTCCGCGACCTGGCCTGCTATGCGAAGCGTCCAGCCACACTCGGCCTGCAGTGCACTCTCGCGCTCCGCGCGTGGCTGCGACACTGCACCCGGCGTCCAGCGTTTGAGTTCGAAAGCCTTGTCGGCGCCTGATTTTTCAAAAACGCCCAGTTGCGTGACCAGCGTCCCAACGTGCTGACCCGATGTCGTCACATAAGGGACAGATTCGACCAAGCGCTGCCTGGAGGCGCTGCAGAGCACCATCAGTTCATGGGCCGTGTTGCCAAGATCATTGGCCCCACCCGAGCCCACCAGAAACCGGCCATCCGTCTGGCGCGTGGAATTGATATTGCCGCTCTGATCAATCTGCCCTGCCCCAATTACAGCCAGACACTTGTTGTGCGGACCACCGGCCATCAGGCCCAGAACCTGCAGGAAGCTCGCGTGCATCTTGTTGCTGAACATATTGGCAACACTGAAAAGGTACGGATCGCCAAAGCGGGGGGCGTAGCCATAGAAGCCGGCCTCAGCCATCAGTTCCACATTGACGCCCTGACGCTTGAGCGTGCTCACCGCCAGCCAGGCCGCCAGATTCGCCACCCCGGCTCCGGCCAGGACCGTGGTGTACTCTTTGGCGAGCACGGTGCCCATGATCTCCCGCGCCGCAATGATGATCATCGTTTCGGCATTGGTGGGCGTGCGTGAGCGCGAAATCCCCTCTCGCTTTGCGGTCAGGGTCGAGCGCCAGGCACCTTCCGAAAATGCCGCACTCAACGCCTGCAGACGCTGCACGCCGAGACGCTCGATGTAGGACGCGTGATCGCTGCAGCCCAGAATCCAGGTATTGATCCAGGCATCGAGCGCCTCGTCGGACCGGCTAGCCTGCCTGAAGGAACTGCGAAACTCGTAGTCCTCGCCATAACCGGTGTGCTCGGTCAAACCGAAGTTGGTCATGGGCTGAGGATGCGCACCGAAGGGTGCAACCGAAACGCTCCGCACCACATGGGCCGGAATACGCACCAGATGCGCGTGCTCACGAATAAACTGTGTCGATACCAGCTTTTCCACCGTCAGCAGCACACCGCCGCTGCTGGCCAGAGCGCCCCATGACTCCTCGCCGTAGGGCCCGAGCATGATCGCGTTTCCGGCTGCGTCTGCGGCGTAGGCGTGAATCACGGCCAGATCGGGTTCGAGCGCGCGCAGCGCGCCGACTGGGGCACCCTTGGCAAATGGATTTTCGATCTCGCCATAGCCATTGGCGGGC
>CAIQVX010000233.1 GCA_903875275.1 uncultured beta proteobacterium
AGACCGAGGACAGGTCTGACACCTGGTACAGCACTTCGCCGGGCATGAAGCGCATGCCCTGCACCGCCTTCTTTTCTGTGACGACACCGGAGACCGGCGAGCGGTAGGTCATGCTGCGCTTGGTTTCACCAGAAGCCACCAGGGCCTTGATCTGCTCTTCGGAAATGTCCCAGTTCTTGAGCCGCTGCAGGCTCGATTCGACCAGCCGCGCCATGCCCAACTGAGCAGGACTGTCTGCCCCATGCAGCGACTGCACACCCTGCGCTGCAATCGCATACTCGCGTTGCACCGACACCAGTTCCGGGCTGTAGACCTCGAACAGGGGCTGCCCTTTGGCCACAGGTTGCCCCGTCACGTTGACGTGCAGGCGTTCAACGTAGCCTTCAAATTTGGGCGCCACCATGAAGATGCGGCGCTCGTCGGGCTCGACCCGACCGGCAGCGCGCACGGTTCTGTCCATGCTGCGCAGCTGCACCGCCTCAGTACGGACACCCATCTTTTGCACTTTGTCGGCGCTGATCCGGATCTGGTTGGCTTTGCCACTGTCCTGCGCCTGCTCACCCTCAAACACGGCGATGTAATCCATGCCCATCGGGTCTTTTTTGGGGACGGGCGAGGTATCGGGCAAACCCATGGGGTTGCGGTAATAGAGAAGCTTTTTCGCGGGCAGCACAGTTGCAGGTGCGCCGCCGTGGGCTCCAGGTACAGCACCAGCACCTCGGTGACCCATGAAGTAGCCACCCGCGACAGCCAATGCCAGCGTGGCGACGCCGACGAAAATTTGAGATAGCTTTTTCATAGGAATATCTAGTAATCCATCATTGCGGAAATCAACTGTCATTCCGGCGAAAGCCGGAATCCAGTGTGTTGCAAACCGCCAATAGGCGCAGACGTGACTGGATCCCGGATCGAGTCCGGGATGACACGCTTCATGGGGCGGCTCATACATCTTCTCCTATCAAGCGCTCAATTTCCGCCAACTGCATTTGCGCATCGACCTGCGCCTTGAGCTGGTTCTGGCGCGCCTGGCGAACCTGACGCATGGCATCGAGCAGGGTCGCAAAATCGGCTTTGCCGTTCTCGTACGCAGCCAGTGCAGCGCGCCAGGTCAGGTCGGCTTGCGGCATCAGGCTGAAGTGCATCAGGTGTTCGGTTCTCCGGGCCGACTCCAGCGCCAGCAGCTTGTCCAGCAGATCTGCTTTGGCCTGGTTGGTCGCAGACTCTTGTCGCGATCGGGCCGCCGCCAGCATGGCCTCGGATTCGCGCTCCTGCGACTTCAGCACGCCGCCACGAATCGGCAGATTCAACTCCACCATCACGCCCCATTCCCGGACCGCGCTTTGGCGTTGCGTGGCGTTGACGCCCACGGTGAAGTCGGGGTAGCGGCTCTTGTAGCTCAGGTCTCGCGTTTTTTCAGCGGACTTGACACGGCTGTTCTCAAGCAGCAGTTGCGGATTGGCCTGGCGCAGACGCTCTGACAGGGCTGCAAATTCCAGCTGCGCAGGATCGGGCAAGGGCCGCAAGGCCAACGGCGACGCCAGCGCCGCGTCGGCGGGACGCCCCAGCAGCAGGTTCAGACGCGCCTGGGTCTGGCGCCACTCCGCTGAGAGCGCCACCAGTTCGGCGCGCATGCCCGTGTGTTCCACATGGATGCGGGTAATGTCCTGCTGCGCTGCCAGCCCACCGGCGTAGCGCACCTGCATCACTTTTTCCAGCTGCAGCATGAGGTCCAGGTTCTCGCTGGCCAGACGCTCACTGGCCTGCACCAGATAGCGCTGCGCAAACAGCGCCTTGATGCGCGCCGCAAGTTCTACCCAGGTCTGGCGCTCGCGCGCCTGCGCGGCGTCGGCGTCCAGCTTGGCAATGTCACGCCTGAGTTCCCGCTTGCCAGCCCAGGGCAGTTCCTGGGTCAATGTGTAAACAGTGCCGCCCACGTTGGACGGCAATAGCGTCACTCCCTGCTCGCCGGCCTTGGTGAGGTCCTGCAGTTCCACCTTCAGTCTGGGGTCCATCAAAGCCCCTGCGGGCAGTACGCGCTCGGTGGCAGCGCTTGCCTCGTGCCGCATTGCGGCCAGTTCCGGATTGCGTTGTCGGGCCAGCTGCAGCAGGCTCTCCACACTGGCACCGGGCAGGGGTTCAGGCGTCTGGGCGCTGGCGGCTGCAGCCAGAGTCAAGACAAGCGCGACGACGCCCAAGCGCACAGCGGTTTCCATGGGCGTCACCCTACCTGGCCTTGACCACGGCGTCTTCGACCAACATCTTCAGATCGTCATAGCCGAACTTGGGAAGGGGTCTGCCGTTGACAAAGAACTCCGGCGTCATGGCCACGCCCAGCGTGTTGGCATCGGCCAGGTCCTGCTGCACCACCTGCGCAACTTCGGGCGAGGCCATGTCCGCACGCAGCCGCTCCATGTCCAAGCCCAGTCCGTTCAGCAAAGGCCAGATCAGATCCGCCTGCGCCCGGTGATTGAGCACCCACACCGACTGCGCTGCAAAGAGCGCTTCCAGCGTCTGGCGGAACTGCCCCTGCCGGTGCGCCGCTTCCAGCACCTTCACCACCTGATCCGATCCGGGATGAAACGGGGCATAGCGAACCGTAACCCTCACCTTGCCGGGGTGTGCCGCCATCAGTCCCTTCACGAAGGGGTAGAACTCGCTGCAGGTGCCGCACGCCGGGTCCAGAAACTCGACGATATGCACGGGCGCATCAGCGTTGCCAAAGCTCGGAGCGTTGGTGCGCAGCAGGGCTCTTAGGCTCTGCGCGGCGGTCGGTGCTGAGTGCTCGTCGTTCTGCGTCTTGTAGACAAAGGCCCCCGTGCCCAGTGCCAGGATCAGCAAACCTGCTGCAAGGAGGAGTGCACTTCTTTGCTTCACTTCGTCACCTCAAATCGCGTCAGGGTCATGCTGTCCTTAGGGTCGGTGGCAAAGCGGATCTTCTGCCCTTCCTTCATGCCGTCGAGCAGCGCGGCGCCCCTGACAGCGTAAGCCATGGTCATGGCTGGCATGCCATTGGGCAAAGCGCCATGTGCCAGCGTGACTTTCTTGCCCGCCTTGTCGATCTTCTTCACCACCGCGTCGCCCATGGCGGTGTCTGCAGTCGTCGATGCCGGCTTGGCTGCGCCCATGGTGTGGGCGCTATGGTCCATCTGCGCCTGGGCGCCGGCAGCAAAGCCGGCGCCGACCAGGACGATGACCAGGATGGAATGGTTTGGGAGTGCCATGGCGGGAGGTCCTTCGTGAATTTGCAATGGCCACAGTGTGTCGAGCGGTCTTCGACAGCAGGCTGACCGCCAGATTACATTCCTGTTATCTTCGTCGCATTGGCAGGGGCCCAGCGCACAATGGCGAGCATGAAAATTCTTATCGTCGAGGACGAACCCAAAACCGGCGACTACCTGAAGCAAGGTCTGGTCGAGGCCGGGTTTGTGGTCGACCTGGTGCGCGATGGACAGGACGGCCTGCACCACGCGCTGACCGAAAGCTACGATCTGGCGATACTGGACGTGATGCTGCCGGGTCTGGACGGCTGGTCCGTGCTGCGCGGCATTCGCAAGGCGGGCACGGACATGCCGGTTCTGTTCCTGAGCGCCCGCGATCACGTGGATGACCGCGTCAAAGGCCTGGAACTCGGCGCCGACGACTACCTGGTCAAGCCCTTTGCCTTTTCCGAGTTGCTGGCGCGCGTGCGCACGCTGCTGCGTCGGGGGGCCAAAACCAGCGCCGCCGAATTCCTGCGCGCCGCCGACCTGGAATGCGATCTGCTGCGCCGCCGCGTCACGCGCGCTGGCAGGCGCATCGAACTCACGGCCAAGGAATTTGCGCTGCTGGAGTTGCTGCTTCGCCGCCAGGGCGAGGTGCTGCCGCGCTCGCTGATTGCATCCCAGGTCTGGGACATGAATTTCGACAGCGACACCAACGTCATCGAGGTTGCCATGCGCCGCCTGCGCGCCAAGCTTGACGACAACTTTGAGCCCAAGCTGATCCGCACCGTGCGCGGCATGGGCTATGTCCTGGAGAATCCGGATTGCGCTTGACTGGCCGCGCTTCCATCACCTGGCGCCTGACGCTGCTGTTCGCGGTCGCCTCCTCGGTCGTGCTGCTGGCGCTGGGCATGGTGATCGCCAGCTCGGTGGAAAAGCACTTCGAGGATCTGGACATGGAGGTGCTGGGCGGCAAGATGGAGCTCACGCGCCATGCGCTGACCTCGGTCAAGTCCCACGACGATCTGCAGGGTCTGGCGCAGCAACTCGACGACTCGCTGGTCGGTCACCACGGTCTGGAAGTGATGGTCATCAGCGCCAACCAGACGGTGATCTTCGCCACGCACCACGCCAGCTTTCCGTCGCAACTGGTCGTCTCCAGCCTCAGCCAGACCCCGTACCGCCCGGTGCTGTGGACACTGGCCGGCCAGAGCTACCGGGCCATCGCCGCCGAGTTGCCAACCGGCACCAACAACGACGCCAGGGTGATGGTCGCAGTGGCCACGGACATCGCGCACCATCAAATCTACATGCGCTCGTTTCTGCAAACGCTGTGGTTGTTTGTGGCTGGCGCGGCGCTGCTGACCGGCGTGCTGGGCTGGGCCGCAGTGCGCCGTGGCCTGGCGCCGCTGCGCACCATGCGGGAGCAAGCGCAGGGTGTTAGCGCGCAACAACTCGACCAGCGTCTGCCCGTCGCTTCGGTACCGACCGAACTGGCGGAACTGGCGCAGTCCCTGAACGACATGCTGGCGCGCCTGCAGGAAGCGTTCATGCGGCTTTCGGATTTTTCTTCCGACATCGCACACGAACTGCGCACGCCCGTGAGCAACCTGATGACGCAGACCCAGGTCGCCCTGTCCAAGACACGTAACGCCGATGAGTACCGCGGCATTCTGGAATCCAACGCCGAAGAATTTGAGCACATGACACGCATGATCTCCGACATGCTGCTGCTGGCGAAAGCCGAGAACGGGCTGGTGATACCGCACCGTGATGTGATTGACCTGGCCACCGAGATGCGTGCACTGTTTGACTACTACGATGCGGTTGCAGAGGAGAAGAACCTGCACCTGATCCTTGAAGGCGCTGGCGCAGTCAGCGCCGACCGTCTCATGCTGCGCCGGGCTCTTGGCAATCTTCTGTCCAACGCAGTGCGGCATTCGTCGGCCGGTACGACGCTGCGCGTCAATATCAGCAGCCAGGCCGAGGTGGTGGCGGTTGCCATCGAAAACACGGGCGACAGCATTGCCCAGGAACATCTGGAGCGGGTATTCGACCGCTTTTTCCGTGTCGACCCATCACGCCAGCGTTCCAGCGAGGGCAGCGGACTGGGGCTGGCCATCACCCGCTCCATCGTGCTGGCCCATGGCGGCACCATCACCGTCGGGTCGGTCGACGGCGTCACCACCTTTACCATCCGCTTACCCGGCCGAGCAGACAAACCTGTCCACGCAAAGGCAAGCTGATTCGTTACCCGCTCATGAACCTTCTACGCTGTATTCCCTTCCTCCTCGCCTTACATGCCGCCACCGCCAGCGCGCAGGCGCCTACGGAGCGCGAACTGCACACTCCAGAGTGCGTGGCGGCCCTGGACGCGAGGTCTGAAGACCTGGCCAGGCAGATCAAGGCCGGTCAGTCTGAGTCACGCCCCTTGCTGGTGAGTACGCTTGAAGCAGGAGCGGCCTTCATAGGGCAGGCCTATTTGCAGGGTGAGCGGGACGAGGCGCGCTCGCAGGCGCAACTTGCCGAGGCACAGCAAGCACAAAAGAAATTGCCCGTGGCCGATCTGGTAGCGCGACAGTCCAGTTGCGCACAGGAAGGCGCTCGCCTGCTGTCGCAGACCGACGTGATCAGTCGTTTCGTCATCTCCCGACTGGTGCAGCGACGGATGCAAAAGCTAGTCGGAGATTGACCCGCCAAGCGCCTTGATCAGGAACACGGAGGTCACCAGTTCCTGTCCCAGCAACTGAACACTCTGGCGCTCACTGGCCAGCAGCGCCTGCTGCGCCGTGACCAGATCCAGATAAGGCGACAGGCCGCCGTCGTAGCGGGCTGTTGTCATTTCCAGCACACGCTGTGCCGCTGCTCTGGCAGTGCGGGCCTGCAGCGAAGCACGCCGCAGGGCGGCCAGACCGGTGATGCCATCCTGTACCTCCTGCATCGCCAGCAGCACCACGCGGCGGTAGTTGGCCGCCGTGGCTGCGTAGCCGGCGCGGGAAAACTCAAGATTGGCGCGCAGCCGGCCACCATCAAACAGCGATTGCGTTGCCGACACACCCAGTGACCAGAGCAGGCTGGGGGCATCGAACAGGCTGGCCAGCTCACGGCTGTCAACGCCGAACGTCGATCCGAGCGTGATGCTGGGGTAAAAGGCTGCATTCGCAACACCAATCTGCGCATTGGCCGCCGCCATGGCGCGCTGGGCGGCGGCAATGTCGGGACGACGCTGCAAGAGATCGGAGGGCAGGCCCAGCGGCACCGTCGGTGCGGTCCGCTCCTGCCGGTCTGTTGCAAGGCTGAATTGCGGTGCAGGCATGCCGGTCAGGGTCGCGATCGCGTGCTCGAACTGCCCACGCTGACGGCGCATCAGTTCCAGTTGCACCAGCGTCGTTTCCAGCAGGGCCTGCTGCTGCGCCACATCCAGGCCCGAGGCGGCACCGAGTTCGCGGCGCGAGCTCACCAGTTCCAACGCGCGCCGTTGCAAGCCAGTCGCACGTTCCAGTACATCAAGCTCGTCGTCGATCTCACGCAGATTGAAGTAATTGGCCGCCAGATCAGCGCTTAGCAAAAGGCGCGTGTTCTCCAGCTCAGCCGCAGCCTGCGCGGCCGAGGCCTGTGCGGCCGCTGTCGAGTACTCGACGCGGCCAGCCAGATCAAGCTCGTAGTTCACCGTCATCGCCACGCTGAGCTCATTTTGCACAGTGGAGAAGTTCGGGCTGGCGTAATTGCTGAGCGGCCGGTTGGCCGAGATCTTCTGCCGTGCCGCCCGCTCATTCAAGCCCAGTTGCGGCAGAGCGCTGGCCGAGGTGGCGGCCAGCGTGGCACGCGCCTGCAGCAGCCGCGCCTGCGCCAGTGCGACCGTCGGGCTGCCTTGCAGCGCCTTCTGCTGCAGCGCGTCGAGCGTGGCATCGCCGAAAACCTGCCACCAGGCACCCTTGCTGGCGGCGTCCTCGGGTTGACCCACGCGCCAGGGTGCCTCCAGCCTCCACGCCACCGGCAGATCGAGCGCCGGCGCCTGCAACTCAGGCGCTGTGGCGCAAGCCGCCAGGCAGGCAGCGCAGACAGCGATGAGGACAGGGCGAAGGATCACTGGCCGCCCTTGGCCGGGTTCGCCACCACCGTCTGGCCATCGGCGATCCAGTCCGGTGGATTGATGACCACGCGATCCGCCTCCGTGAGACCTTCGAGCACCTCGAAATCGACACCGTAGTTGCGTCCGACGCTGACGCGTCGCAGACTGACGCGTCCCTGCGCGTCAACCACGGCCACCATCGTGCCTTGGGCGCGAAACAGCAGCGTGTTGGTCGGTGCCACCAGCGATTTGCTGGCTGGCAGGCTGAGCTCCACCTTGACGTAGGCGCCGGGCATCAGAACACCTTCGGGGTTGGGCAGCGCCACTTCCAGTTGCATGGTGCGGGTGGCGGTATCGATGGCCGCCGAAGTGCGCACCAGTTGTCCCGCAAAACGCTGCCCCGGCAACTCGGCCTGGCTCACCATGACCTTTTGCCCGACCTTGACCAACTGGGCATAGGCCTGCGGAATGTTGACGTACACACGCAGCGGGTCGGTCTGCGACAGTGTGAACAGCAGGCGCGAGCTGTCGATCAGGTCTCCCACATCCACATTGCGCCGCGTAATCACCCCGGAGAACGGCGCCAGCACGCGCTTGAAGTCTTCCAGTTGGCGCAAGCGAGAGACGTTGGCCTCGGTCGCCGCCAGATTGGCTTGCGACTGCGTGACGGCGCTGCGCCGCTCGTCCAGGTCCTGCTGCGAGACTACATCCTTCTTGCGCAGGCCCTCCCAGCGCAGCAGGGTGCTGCGGGCCAGTTCCAGACTGGCGGCGGCCTGATCCCGCGCCGCCTGCGCCTGACTCAGCTGCTGGTCAATTTCGGGCG
>CAIQVX010000234.1 GCA_903875275.1 uncultured beta proteobacterium
CAGTAAAAGCAAAATCCGCTTCAACCGCTCCACTGCCACACCCAGGTGCAAGGCCTCAGACTCGCCCAACAGCAAGGCATTGAGGCTGTGCGCCAGCCAGGGGCTGCAAACCAGCAAGATCACCACCGCAGGCGCGGCGCCCGCGACGCTGCCCCAGGTCGCTGCGCCCAGACTGCCCAGACTCCAGAAAGTCAGACTGCGCAATTGCTCATCTGTTGCCAGATAGGTCAGCAGCCCGATGCCGGCACCCGCAATCGCATTGATGGCGATGCCGCACAGCAGTAGCGTGCTGGCGTCCAGCACGCCGTCGCGGCGCGCCAATTGAAACACCAACAAGGCGGTGGTCAAAGCTCCCAGGAAGGAAGCCACAGGCAAAGTCCAGACCCCCAGCATGCCAGTCAGTCCGTGCAACAGCGTTGCGCCGAGCACGATGACTGCCACAGCGCCCAAGGCTGCCCCGGCCGACACGCCAATCAGCGCAGGGTCGGCCAGCGGATTGCGAAACAGGGCCTGCATCAACACCCCCGCGCCCGCCAGCCCGGCGCCGGCCAGCAGCGCCAACACCACACGCGGCAGCCGCACGGTCCAGACCACCACGCGCTGCGCATCGGCTATGGCAGCGTCGCCCTGCCCCAGGAGAATGGCGATGACTTTGCCCGGCGCAATATGCACCGCGCCGTTGCCAATGGCAACAACAGCCGCCACAACGAAGCCAAACAGCGCGACCAGCATCACCGTCAGGCGCCACGAAGGTCTTGCGGCCCAATCCATCATGAAAGTCCGGGATGCATCTTTTTGAGCAGCACCGAAATGCCCTCCGGCGTCAGGATTCCCATACCCTGCAGGTACTGGCCGGGGATAGTGATCAGTCGGCCCGCCTTGCCCGCCGGAGTGGCCATGACTCCGGGAGCCTTCATGGCCACCGGGACGCCATCTACCGGCGCGGTGCCGTCCTGGTTGGTCAGGATCACATCGGGAGCGGACTCGATCATGGCCTCGGCGCTCATGGTCTTGAAGCCCTCGATCCCCTGCGCCACATTGACTGCCCCTGCCAGGTCCAGCAGTGCCGCCACGTTGGTACCCTTGCCACCCACCAGCGTGGGACGGTTGCCACCGGCCAGGATGAAAAGCGCTCTGGGCTTGTGGGTCGCCTTATTGGCAAGCGCCAGGGCAGCGGTCATATCGCGCTGAAACTTCAAAACCAGCGCTTCACCTTGCGCCAAGCGCCCCAGCAGCCTGGCCAGCTGACGAATGCGCCGCTCCACCGCAGCCGGAGTTTGTTCCCCGTCGATCAAGTCGACCTGCACGCCGGCCGCGCGCAGCTGCTCGATGGTTTGGGGCACCGTCCACTCGCTGCTCATCACCACACGATTCGGGGAGACCGAAAGCATGGGCTCGGCCGACGTCTGGCGGAATCCGGGTAAACGTGGCACGGCCTTGAGTTCAGGAATGTGGTCGGCCCCGCCGCCGACTGCAACAACCTGGGAAGCTGCGCCAAGGGCCACTACGATCTCGGCGATGTAGCTGTTGGTGACGATCCAGCGCTCCGGCGCCGCATGGCCGCAAAGCGGTGCCATCCACACAGCGCCCAGTGCGGCCATCATCCGCCGACGTGAAACAGGATTCTTCATGACAGCACCGCATCAAGCCACTTCTGGCCAGGGTTTGCAGGAGCCAGATCCAGCGTACCGCCGGCGGCATCAAAAGTGCGCAGGCCGTGCCGTGCTATGCCATCCGGCGTAGTCCACACACAGCGCGCCACGCTCTGGGCAGACCGTGGCATCAGGTGCAGTTTGCATCCCGCATCGGACGCATGCACGCCACCCCCGGCTTCGCTGGTCTTGGACAGCGGACCCCGGTAATACTGTGAAGCACCCAGGCCATGCATGCCAACGTGCAAGTCCCCCGCAGCGGCGCAGGAAAGCACGGCCCGCGCCATCAAATGGCTTGCTGCTGCCCCTTGGGCCACACATTGCAATACCTGAACGCCAGCGCCCGCGATATGGGCGGGCTCCGCGCCGGGCACGGCCTCCCAATACGCATCGTTGGGCGGCGTGGCAACGGCGAACCCCATCAAGTGCGGCATGGCCATTTCCCGACCGGACTTGGACATCAAAAACAGGCGCCCGATGACATCACCTTTGCCATCAAACCAGTTCAGACTCACGGTGTAGCCGTGGGAGTCCTCGTTGATGAGCAGGTACAAGCGGACAACGCCGTGCTGACTCAGGGTGGCGTGGTAGCCAGGACCGTGCAATTCGACCGAGTCGCCCCGGGTGTTGGCGGAGTCGATGTTTTGCACAGCGAGGCTTACGCCCAAACCGTTGCGCACCGCCACCAGTGTTTTGCCCCAGGTGCTGACCGGCACTGCCGGATGGCAGAGCAACTCGGCCAGGGTTGCGGTTAGCGCGGTCGCGCCGTGGCCCTGGCGGCTGGCAACCATGGCGGCCTCCGGTACGCCCAGCATGGCGGCTGCCTGTGGTCCATGGGTATGGGGATGGCTGACCAGCA
>CAIQVX010000235.1 GCA_903875275.1 uncultured beta proteobacterium
GGCAGGCACGCTTGGTGGAGAACGCATCCAGCGTGCCGATCGCGGCCGTTGAAGTCCCGTCCTGCATCGCTTCGCGCAGGCCATCGAGTTTGCTCAGAATATGGACGACCCCTTTGCCGTGCGTCAGCGCGGTGGCCAGCGCAACACGCAGTTGCGCTTCAGATTGCGGCAACACGTCCAGGCTCGCCACGGGCAACTCCACCGTGTGTTCCTTGAAACGGTCAATGCGCGGAAAGCCTGTGGTGGGCAGGAAGTTGCCGTCGACCCGCAGGTGCGTGAAACCGCGTGGCCGTGCCCAATCGGCGAGTTCGGTGTAGACGCCCTTGCGGTTCATCACCAACGGGCTGAGCAAGCCGATGTGCTGACCCCGGAAGTTCTTTAGCAGCTGCGCGGCGATGCTGTCGGGCGTTTGCGGCGCCACCGCCGTACCGTCGTGAATGCAATGCTGGGTACCAAGCTTGACGTAGAGCAGGCGCAAAAAGTGCCAGACCTCGGTGGTGGTGCCCACGGTGGACTTTCTGCCACCACGCGAGAGACGCTGCTCGATCGCCACCGTCGGTGGAATGCCGTAGACCGCGTCCACTTCGGGGCGCCCGGCCGGTTGCACGATGGAGCGGGCGTAGGCGTTGAGTGACTCCAGATAGCGGCGCTGGCCTTCATTGAACAGAATGTCGAAAGCCAGGGTCGACTTGCCCGAGCCCGAGACCCCAGTGATGACGCTGAACTTGCCGCGCGGAATGTTGACGCTCAGCGATTTGAGGTTGTGCTCGCGAGCGTTGATGATTTGAATGGAACCTCCGCCCACCGCCAAATCGGCTGCGGATCGGGATGCGCCGGGCTCGAAATCCCGCACCTCATGCACTATGCCCATCGCAGCCGCGTACTCCCTTAACGCTTTTCCCGTGTGCGAGGTGGCGTGCAGCATCACGTCCTCAGGCCTGCCGAAAGCGACCACCTCGCCGCCCGCGTCACCACCCTCGGGACCAAGATCAATCAGCCAGTCGCTGGCACGGATCACGTCCAGGTTGTGCTCAATCACAATCAGCGAATGGCCAGCATCCAGCAACTTGCGCATGGCGCGCATCAGCTTGGCGATGTCATCGAAATGCAAGCCGGTGGTTGGTTCATCAAACATGAACAGCGTGCCGCGCCGCGCCAGCGCCTGCCGGCTCGCACTGCTGCTGCGGGCGGCCTCGGCCAGAAAGCCGGCCAGCTTCAGACGCTGCGACTCGCCGCCCGAGAGCGTCGGTACCGGTTGTCCCAGCTTGATGTACTCAAGACCGACGTCCACAATGGGCTGCAAAGCGCGGATCACCTCGCGGTCAGCGGCAAACAACCGGCTGGCTTCACTCACCGTCAAATCCAGTACATCGGCCACGTTCAGCGGCCTGCCAAGGCGCTCCACCCTGACTTCGAGAATCTCTGGCCGGTAGCGCTTGCCATCGCAATCGGGGCAACGCAAATAGACGTCGCTGAGGAACTGCATTTCCACGTGTTCAAAACCGGAGCCGCCGCAGGTCGGGCAGCGCCCGTCGCCGTTGTTGAAACTGAATTTGGACGCGGTGTAGCTGCGCTGGCGTGCCAGCGGCGCGGTGGCGAAGATTTCGCGGATCGCGTCCCAGGCGCCGACATAGCTGGCCGGGTTCGAGCGCGCTGTCTTGCCAATCGGTGACTGATCCACAAACACCACATCGCTGAGTTGTTCCGCACCCAGCAGGCGTTCATGCAAGCCCGGCGCATCGGTGGACTTGCCAAAGTGGCGCAACAGCGCCGGTGCCAGTACGTCCTGAATCAGTGTCGATTTGCCGGAACCGCTGACACCGGTGACGCAAACCAGGCGCTGCAGCGGAAACTCGACGCTGATGTTCTTCAGATTGTGGTCGCGCACGCCCTCCAGAACGAGGCGTGGCGTGTTCGACTCGACCAGCCGCTTGAAGCCCATGCCGACCTGTTTGCGGCCGCCCAGGTAAGCACCAGTCAGGGTGTCGGCTTGCTGCAACTCGGCGGTCGATCCGTCAAACACAATCTGCCCACCACGTTCGCCGGGGCCTGGCCCCATGTCGATCATGCGGTCCGCGGCCAGCATCACCGCCGGGTCGTGCTCCACCACCACCAGCGTGTTGCCAGCGTCACGCAGACGCTGCATGGCCAGGATGATGCGATGCATGTCACGCGGATGCAGGCCGATGCTGGGCTCGTCCAGAACGAACAGGGTGTTGACCAGTGAAGTCCCGAGCGCTGTGGTCAGGTTGATGCGCTGCACCTCACCGCCTGACAGCGTGCGGCTTTGCCGGTCCAGTGTCAGGTAGCCAATGCCGACATCGCACAGGTACTTCAGGCGCGTTGTGATCTCCTCAAACAGGAGTTTGAGTGCGCCATGTTCGCCCGATGCCTTGGCCGGACTGGGGGCGGCGGGCGACGCCGATTTCTGCTCGCAGTATGAGGAGGCGTCCGCCGCCCCCAGTCCGGCCTGCAGCGCATCAAAGAAGCGCCGCAACCGGTCTATCGGCAACATCATCAAATCGTGCAGACACAAACCCGGCAGCGCCTCCAACTGCTCGCGCGTCCACTTGACACCGGAAGGCATGAAGCGCCGGGCTGGCTCCATGACCGCATCGGCATCGGCCTTGCTGCCGATACGCCAGAGCAGACTTTCGGTTTTGAGCCGGGCCCCGGCGCAAGTGGGACACGTGGTGTAACTGCGGTACTTGGACAGCAGCACCCGGATGTGCATCTTGTAAGCCTTGGTCTCCAGGTATTCAAAGAAGCGCTTGATGCCAAACCAGTGCTGCTTCCACTTGCCCTTCCAGTGCGGAGACCCGTGGATGACCCAGTGCTGCTGCTCTGGTGTCAGCTTGTTCCAGGCGGTATCGCGTGGAATGCCCTCGGCCTCGGCATGACGCATCAAGTCGTCCTGACATTCCTGCCAGGCTGGCGTCTGCATCGGCTTCACTGCACCGGCGCGCAGCGTCAGTTTGTCGTTGGGAATCACCAGGCCGTAATCGACGCCAATGACCCGACCAAAACCTCGGCACGCATCGCAGGCACCCACTGCCGAGTTGAACGAGAACATGGAGGCAATCGGGTCGGTGTAACGCCGGTCGCTCTCCGGGCAATGCAGGCCGGTGGAAAACTTCCACACCTCAGCGTCGTCCACGTACACCGCCAACCGACCGCTGCCATGCTTGATGGCGACCTCAATCGCCTCCAGAACACGCGAGCGCTCGGCACTACCGAGTCGGAACCGGTCAGCCACCACATCGATGACTTTGCGTCTTGAATTGGGGTCAGCCCCCATTTCAATCTCGCGCTGCGCCTGCACTTTGGTAAAGCCGCTGACAGACAGCCACTGCTCTATTTCCTCGGCTGTGGCGCTCACCGGCAGTTCGACCGGAAACGTCACCGCAAGACGCGGGTCGTCCGATCCGGCTCGCTCCAGCAGTTGCGAATAAATGGTTTCGGCCGAGTCGTGCTGAACCGCTTGCCCCGTGTCACGGTCAAACAGCTGACCGGCTCTCGAAAACAACAGCTTCAGGTGATCGTTGAGCTCCGTCATCGTGCCCACGGTGGAGCGCGAGGACCGGACGGTGTTGGTCTGGTCGATGGCAATCGCCGGCGGCACACCTTCCACCCTGTCTACGGCAGGCCGGTCCATCCGATCCAGAAACTGGCGCGCATAAGCGGAAAAAGTCTCCACATAGCGGCGCTGACCTTCGGCGTACAGGGTATCGAACACCAGACTGGATTTGCCGGAGCCGCTGGGGCCGGTCACCACCGTCAATTCGCCGGTGCGGATGTCCAGATCAAGGTTTTTTAGATTGTGCTGGCGTGCACCGCGAATGCGGATAAGTCCGTGTGGCATGTCTTGCTGTCTTTCTGCAGGGGCCAGACATTCTAGGCAGTTCCCCGCGTCTGCAGGCGCAGCAAGGTCAAAAAAACGGGCTGCTGCCCGCCTCGGCTATTTGCTGGTGCTGGCTGGCGCAGATGCCGGGGCAACGGCAGCAGGCGTATGTTCAGCAGCAGAGCCATGCTCGTTTCCGCTCATGTCAACATTGCCGCCTTTGCTCAGCATGTAAACCGCAACGCCGGCAAAAATCAAGAAACCCACCGCAATTTTCCACATTTTCATTCTCCAAAATAGTTGGGCCCTCACGCGGAGGGCCCGTTTATCTCAACCGGCCTCAATCAGCCGGATCGAGTATCTGTCCTGACACTTAGTCGTTGGCGTAAATGTCAACGTCTTTCGTCTCTTTCACAAAGATCATGCCGATAACAAACGTCATGCCAGCGATGATGATGGGATACCACAAACCGCTGTAAATATTACCTTGCGCAGCCACAATCGAGAATGAAATCGCCGGCAGAAAACCGCCAAACCAGCCATTGCCAATGTGATACGGCAAGCTCATGGAAGTGTAGCGAATCCGGGTCGGGAACAATTCAACCAGCATCGCGGCAACAGGCCCGTACACCATGGTCACATAAACAACCAGAATGGTCAGAATCAGCACCAGCATCAGCCAGTTGCTTGACCCCACGGGAATCGGATCTGCCTTGGCCGGATAGCCTGCCTCATTCAACGCGGCCCGCACTTCCTTCTCGAAACGTGCCTTTTCATCCTTGGCGTTGGGTGCGGCGCCATCGTAGGAAGCAATGGCCTTATCGCCGACCTTGACGCTGGCAACTGCGCCAGGCTGCGCCACGCTGTCGTAATTCACGCCGGAATTGGACAGGTAAACACGCGCCAGGTCACAAGGTGTGGTGAACTTCGCTGTACCGGTCAAGTTCAAGATCAGGTTACAACTGCCAGCGTCCGCAACCACGGTCACCGGAGACTTCTGGATAGCTTGCTGCAGTTTCGGGTTGCCGTAAGTGGTCAGTGCGCCGAACAGCGGGAAGTAGGTCAGCACAGCCAACAGGCAACCGGCCATGATGATGGGCTTGCGTCCAATCTTGTCTGACCAGGCGCCAAAGAACACGAAGAACGGAGTACCCAAAATCAGCGATACCGCGATCAGCACGTTGGCCGTTGGCCCGTCGATCCGCAGGAAAGTTTGCAGGAAGAACAAGGTATAGAACTGACCACCGTACCAGACCACGGCCTGACCTGCTGTCAAACCGAGCAGTGCAAAGATCACGATCTTGGCGTTTTTCCATTGACCGAAAGACTCCGACAGCGGCGCC
>CAIQVX010000236.1 GCA_903875275.1 uncultured beta proteobacterium
CAATGCTGCCCGTGATCGCCAAAGGATTGACGGTGTAGTTGGCGCCAGAGCTCACCCCTGCAAAGCTGTAGTTCCCGGCGTCGGTACCCGACAGGCTGGCGCCTGCCGTTTGGGTGTAAGTGCCTGCGATGACCTTGCCGGCGGCACTGAGCGTGCTGGTATTGACCGCTGCTGTGTCGGTTACCACATCACCGGCGAGCTTGTTGGAAAAAGTGACCGCACCTGGGCTCAAGGTCGATCCATACATTGAACTGCTGGCGGTGATGGAAGCTGTCAGCGGTCGCTGCGTGATGGTCCAGGTGGCCGGACTGCCTGCAACAAGCGTGTAAGCCGTGTTGCCCAGCGTGATGCCGCTGCTGTAGGTAAGGCTGTAGTCGCGGACCCCGGAGATGCGAGTACCGTCCGGCGCGCCGCTCCAGCTTGGCGTGCCGGTTGGCGACGCTGTGTTTATGGCGCTTTCGGCGCTATAAATGGGCGAGGTGTAGAAGCCGTACGTGAAACTCGGCGTGTCGCCATAGATGCTGCTACCGGGAATCAGGTCGAGGTAGAGGGTGGTTGTCGCAGGCACACAAGCCGCGGACCAGGCCAGGCAGGGGTACCCGCTGTTCACTGCAGGAATTATTTTCCAGACCGGCGTTGTAAAGTCCCAGCCGGGATTGACGTTGCCGTTCGCCGTTGTGGCCGTCGTGAAGTTGTCCTGGATCTTCATGTCGGCAGTGGACATGCCATAGACTCTGCCGGCCACATCGCTCTGGCCTCCACTGCCGGTCAAGGACGGGTTCTTGCCCTTGTCGTAAAACGACGCCTCTGTGGTGGCGTAGTTCGCCCCCACCAAGCCGCCAACAGCGCTGGTTCCGATCACAGCACCAGAAGCGTAGCTCTTGCTGACGCTGCCGCCATACGCAAAGCCCACCAGCCCGCCGACCTCGCGGGTGCCAGTTACCGCACCCGCAGCGTAACTATTGCTGATGGCGAGACCGTTTTCGAAACCCACCAGTCCGCCGACGGAGTCGTTACCTGTTACCGCACCAGAGGCGTAGCTCTTTCCGATGGCGCCGTCCGCTTGACCCACCAGCCCGCCGACATTGCTGCCACCGCTGACGACGACCGTTGCATAGCTGTTGCTGACCGTGGCACCGGTTGCGAAACCCACCAGTCCGCCGACGTTTTCGAGGCCCGTAACGCTGCCGACGATGCCCAGATTGTTGATCGTGGCATCCCTCACATAGCCGAACATCCCTAGTTCATTGCCGTTGGGCTGGTTGATCGACAAGCCGGAGATGGTGTGGCTGTTGCCATCGAATTGCCCCGACCTGAAGTAGGGGATGTGAAAGCCGGCCGTGCTCAGCGTGATGTCGGTGTTCATCCGGAAACTGTTGGCCTGGTTGTCGGTGAAGCCGAGCATGTCTTTGAGGTTTTGCTCGCTGCCGATCTGGTAATAACCAGCGACCGGCGTACCGAGGTAAGCGCTGATATTCAGCGACTTGGCCGCTTTGCCGCCGCTGGTACTCAGCCAGTCGGCGAACTGCGCCCCGTAGAGCCCGCCGCGGGTGACTTCCTTGGCGCCGTTGAGGTTCGCGCTATCGATGTCGTAAAAGGAATTGGTGATGGTGGCGGTGGTGTCATAACTGCGGCCCCCAACCAGACCGCCAATCTCGCTTCCGGTGCCAGACACCGTGCCGATCGCGTAGCTGTCGATGATGCTGCTGCTGCTACTAAATCCCACCAGACCGCCGACGAAGCGGGTGCCAGTTACCGCGCCGATGGCGTAGCTATTGTTGATTACGCCAGAGCTTTGTCCCGCCAGGCCGCCGACATAACTGCTGCCACTCACTGCGACAGTTCCGGTGGCATGACTGTTGTCGATCGAGCCACCATTCGAGCCCACCAAACCGCCGATGTTCTTGCCCGAAGCATTCGTGCTCGTGCTGGTCACGCTGCCCGTGGCGTAACTGTTGCTGATCGTTCCCGCGTTACCCCCAACCAGGCCACCAATTTCCCATTCCCAGATGTTGTTCGTAGTGCCCGTTACATCGACGAGGGCATAGCTGTTGTTGATAGAGCCAGAGCCACCGCTGCTCCCCACCAGGCCGCCGAAAGATTCAGATTTCCCAACTGATACATTGGAACTCACATTGCCAGTCACATAGCTGTTGCTGATTGAGCCATAGCTGCTCCCCACCAGGCCGCCGCTAAAGCTGCCACTTCTGATCGCAACGTGTTCCAGGCCCACATTGCTGATGCTGCCGGTCGCCGATAGGCCCCCAAACAAGCCGGAGCCAGTACCTGACGTGTTGACGATTGTCAGGTCGCTGATGACGTGACCCAGGCCATTGAACGTGATATTGGATCTGCTGGCATTGGTTCCAATGGGCTTGAAGCCCGCGCTGGCGTTCCAGGCGGCGGTGGCGCTGGCGCCGATGTTGGTGCCCAGGGCGTAGTAGCCGGCGAGGTCCTTGTTCATGCCTTGCAGGTCGGTGCCGGTGACGCTGGTGTAGTCGGCGCCCAGGCTGGTGATGACGGTGTAGCCATGGCCGCCGATGGTCAGAAACCCCGTGCCCGAGCGTGGCGTCGTGCCGTCAGCCTGGAAGAAGTCCACGCGCCCGGTGAAGCCGGCCGCGGTCAATCCCATGTTGACCTTGCCGCTGCTCGGCTCCAGGTCCAGTGCGGCGTTGCTGGCCGCCATCACGGCGCTGACGTTGATGTCGTGGGCCGCAGTGAGTGTGAGCTTGTTGGTGCTCCAGCTGACATTGGCGTTGACGTTGATGTCGCCCAGGTCAGTGCCGTTGGCGGCGGCATCCGTGGTGATGCTGACGTTGCCGCTGCCCAGCGCGGTCTGCAGCGTGCTGGCACCCATGCCACTGGTGGTCTGTGCACCGGCACCAGAGGAAATGGTGAAGTTGGTCGGGTCGATCAGCCAGGTGCCAGCCAGACCCATGGCCGCAGCAGTCGTGACCTGGGCGCCATCGGCCACCCTGACGCTGGCCGCGGAGGTCTCGATGAAGCCGCCCTTGCCGCCATGCGGCGCGCTGGCATCGAGCGTGCCGCCAACATTCACGGTACCAGCCGTCATGCCACCCAGCAGGGTGATGGAGCCATTCTGGTCATTGACCGTGCGCGCTTCGATGATGCCGCTGTTGTTCACCACGCTGGCCAGCAAGGCGTCTTTGGCCCCCGCGGTCAGGATCACGCTGCCGCCATCGGCCTGGATAAGGCCGCCGTTGGCGGCCAGGCTGTTCAACACGCCTTGGTCGACCTGCATACGCACCAGGCTGTTGCCGGCGAAGGTCAGGGTAACGGCATTGCCCGCGCCCAGCCCCACGGTTCCGAGCGGCGCGCTGACGCTGCCCTGATTGCTGACACGATTGCCAATGAAGGCCACATAGCCGCCCTGGGCGGCGTTGATCGTGCCCTGATTGGCGATGCTGCCCATGCCATTGCCGGCGAAGCTCAACGTGCCATTGCCGGCGGCTCCGAGGTCGAGCGTGGAGGCCACCAGCCCAGCGACATTGACCTGTGCCCCCCGGCCAAAGAGGATGCCGTTGGGATTGATCAGATACACCTGTCCGTTGGCATTGAGGCGCCCCAGAATCTGGCTGCCGTTGCTGTCGAAGATGCGGTTGACCGCCACGGCGGAAGCTGAAGGTTGCAGGAAGTTGACCGTCTCGGCCGGCGCAATGTTGAAACCCTGCCAGTTCAGCGACAGGTTCTGCGACGACTGGGTGATGGTGGTGGTGGCGCCGACTTGAGCGATATTGCCAGCGCCGGCAACCACCTGCCCACCGGTGGGGCCCGCCTGCACCACACCGGCAGACAGCAACACCGTCGCCAACAACTTGCGGGCCGCGGACTTGCCCCGACCCTTGGTGATTTCTGAAACCGCAACCCAGGCGTTGAGCACCTGGCTCCAGATCAGCCGGAAGGTGCGGTTCATGGAGGCGTGGCCGTTCATAGACTTCCCCTCGTGATTCGAGAGAAATGGTCATGACGGGCGTCAGACCGGAAGGTGCGCAATGAATTGCTCATAAGCTCTGCCTAAAATGACAACAATGGGCAGAGAATACGAATTGGTGCGAAAGATTTCCTTCTGAAACTTTCTGTGGCTTTCTGCTGCTTTTTTGCGATTCCCTGAAGCAATTCAGACCAGATGCAGTTGCCCCGACATCTGGTAACCCCAGCAGCGAATGGACTTGATGGCAAGCTCGGCACAGCCGGCTTGCAGCAGCTTCTTGCGCAGGCGCGCAATCAGGATTTCAACGGCGGCCTTGGGATCTTCAGCGCTGTCTTTTTCCAGGATTTCAATCAGTTGCCAGGTCTCTAGCCGCCACTCGGCCGCGCGGCCGAAGGCGGCCAGCAACGCCGATTCCTGACTGCTTAGCTGCACCTCGGTCTCATTGGGGCAGTGCAGGATGTGGCGGCGCAGGTTCAGCGTCGGGTTGGTCACGAGCACAGCCTCAGGTTTCAGGCGATGCGACAAGTTTTGGATCGCTGCGGTGAGTTCGTCCAGAGCCACCGGTTTGGTCATGTAAATATCGGCACCGCTGACATAGCCGCGTCGTTTGTCGGTGGGCAGTCCGCGCGCGGTGACCATGATGATGCCGATGTCGGGCTGGCTCGCGCGTACGCGCCGCGTCAGCGCCAGCCCATCCTCGCCGGGCAGATTCAAATCCACCACCATTAGGTCAACACGACGCCAGGATGCCTGTTCGGGCAGCGCTTCGGCGCAGTCCAGCCCCAGCACCTGATGCCCTTCAGCGCTCAGCGCATCGACGGTGGCATCGCGCAGTTCGTCGTTGTCCTCGACGACGATGATGTTCAGGCCGGTATCCACAGGCTGAATTCCACTTGATCACGCTCGACCCGATACGACAGCTGTGCGCCCAGCAACTGTGCGATGCTGGAGCTCAGGTACAAGCCCAGGCCGGAGCCGCTTTTGCTGCGCGCGCCGGGGCTGCGGTAGTATTTTGAAAAGATCTGCGCGGCATCGGGTGCCCCGGCCGGACCGATCTGGTTGGCAATGACCACGACAAAGCCATTGACGGCCGTGACCGTCTGCGGCAGAACCCGGACTGTGACACTGGAAGCTGCAGGCGAATATTTCAAGGCGTTGTCGACAAGATTGGCCACGCAAATGGCAAGTAGCTGCAAGTCTGACTGAAGCGGCGCCGGGTTTCTTTCCAAAACTTTCACGCGCTCGGGATCATCGCAATCGGCGATGCACTCGTCCACCAGCGTCGTAAGCTGGCACGGCTCGGCCCGCGTCAGCAGGCGCTGGTGCTCGATCTGGTCGGTCATGCGGCAGCGATCGATGATCGCGTTGATGTTGAGCAGCGCGCGCTCGATGCGGTCGCGCTGCGTTCCCAGCAGCCTCGACGCACCCAGGCTGATGCGGGCGACACCCAGTGGCGTCTTCAGCTCATGGGTGAGCATCGAGAGGAAACGCTCCTGTTCTGCACGCTGAGCCCTTTCGTTTTCGGCAATCTTTTCCGTCAGCCGCAAATTGAGCACGTTCTGCTGGTGGTTTTTTTCCATGTTGCGAGCGCGCAGGCTGAGCAGCACCGTCATGAGCAGGCTGGTGAAAAAGCCAGCGAACATCGGGGAGTTCAGTGTCCACTCGGTGCCGTTAATGCTGCCCACGCTGGGCAAGGCGGATGTATAGACAGTGGACAGAATCGCCACGGTGAAGGAAATCAGCACCCAGCGCGGCAGCAGCGGCGGAACTGGTGCCAGTTTGTCCTGCCATGCTCGCGCACTGACAGCAACAAGCAGGAAGCCGAATGCAGAGACGCTTCCGATGATCATGTTGATATACAGGACAAGGCGTATCTGCTCCTGCCAGAACAGGATGACCATGGGCAGATAGATCAGCAACAGGGCTGCAAATAACCACCACAGCCAACGCACGGGCTTGAATTCGCGCAGCAGCAGGAGCATGAATACGGTACCCGAGAACATGTAGGCCAACACCAGCGCCGAGGTGATATGGTCCATCGCTGGAGCCGACAGCCATTCGCCGAAGGCCATGGGCAGGAAGCCACAGATTGCCACGGCATGGGCCAGCACGAACGCCTGCTTGACTAGGAAGACCCCAATCAGCGGTTCCTTGATTGCCAGCCATTGCAGCAAGGCCCAGATCAGGAACGCCGTCAGCAGCCCCAAGTAGATGCTGGAGTACAGTTCCTGTCGATGGTCGGCAGAGCTGGCCTGCGTAACGGTGAGCGCTTCTGCATAGACCAGTATCGTGCTGGTGCTTTGCAGCCGCAGATAGACGTCTCTGGGGTACTCGCTGCCTTGGATCGTGAAGCCGTGATTGATTGACTGATAATCGTTTTGCTGTCGCGGATGTCTGTCGCCGCTGAACAGGGGCGTGGTGTTGCCACCGGTTTGGATCATGGGATCGAACAGTTCGATATGGTCAATGTAGGCCGGCCGGATGCGCAAGATCAATTTGGCTTCGGTTGTAGGCGCGATGCTCAGCCTGACCCAATAGGTCGACGCGGTATATCCCCGGGTTAGCACACCATCAAAGGACACAAACGCCTGTGCCTGCGCTTCAACCTGAGGAAAAGTCAGCGTTCCGGATTTGTCTTCAAGCCAGCCTCTATGGCTGATATACCCTGCGGCATCAGCTGCAAAAGGCCAGGCACAGGCGGCGCCCAGCAGCAAAACAGCAAGATACCGTCGAATGGATTGAAACCATTTCATGTTGTGTCTCCTGCAAATCGGCTTCGATCAATAGTCTTGAACTTGAAGGCATTGCAAAACCGCAGACCCCGCCGCGAAATCAATATTTCCCGGGGCAACCCAAGTGCCCTTGCCGTCAAACTGCCATCGAGCCTTTCGCTTTGCGTATGCAGATCGCCCTGCATTTGTCAATGAAAAAATGTACCAAAGATTCTGCTGTCGAAGATTTAGATTTATTAAGACATCTGCAATTCTTGCCGTCACGTTTGGCAGGCTACAAGCCGTGCCGGTCTGGCAGTCAATGGAGATTACCTATAGCAGCCTTCGTCGAGTACCCGCTCGCGCTGCCCAGAGTCTGCATGATCTTCCCGGCGCGGCGTAACCGGGGTGAGCTTGGGCGCCGCAAATTGAGCAATTCCCGTCCTTCGCATCCGGCAGCTTTGCGGCAACTCAGTTCACTGAAAATCAAACACGCTCGTGCGACGTATCACCACCGACAGCACTAGTTTCTGCTCTAGCACGCACAAAGTGCTCAGGCGCAGATGTTTTGCTAACCAGGGAGTTGCAAATGAAATCAAACAAGTGTGGACTTGCGTTGATTGCGGCATCGACGCTGGTCAGTGTTACGTCAACCTTAACTTGGTCGCATTAAAGGAAGCGAAGAACCC
>CAIQVX010000237.1 GCA_903875275.1 uncultured beta proteobacterium
GATCCGGCTTTCGTCACTGCGAGCGAAGCGCGGCAGTCCATGAAGTCATGGATCGCCACGGCCTGCGGCCTCGCGATGACAGAGTTCGAAGTAATTGAAGGAGAGCCAAGCATGACAAAAGTTCAGAACCAAACCACAGGGCAGCGCGTCGCGCTGGTCACCGGTGCCAACACCGGTATCGGCCGCGTCACGGCGCGCGAGCTGGCGAAGCAGGGCATGCATGTCTTTGTCGCCTGCCGCTCAAGCGAGCGCACGCAGGAACTGTTCGACGAGATTGCCGCTGTTGCGCCCTCTGCCAGGGTGGAATGGCTGGCGCTCGATCTGGCCAGTTTCGAGTCGATCCGGCAATGCGCCCAGACCTTCCTGGCGCGCGGCTTACCGCTGCACCTGCTGATCAACAACGCCGGTCTGGCGGGGGCCAAAGGGCTGACCCAGGAGGGTTTTGAGCTGGCCTTTGGCGTGAACCACGTCGGGCATTTTCTGCTGACCCAGTTGCTGCTGGAGCGCGTCAAGCGTTCGGCGCCAGCGCGCATTGTCACCGTGGCCAGCCGGGCCCACTACCGGGCACCGGGCATAGACTGGCAGGCCGTGCGTCAGCGCACGCGTTCTGTTTCTGCGGTGGCCGAGTACGGTGTCTCCAAACTCGCCAATGTGCTGTTCAGCGCCGAACTGGCGCGCCGCCTGGCAGGCAGCGGTGTCAGCACCTATTCGCTGCATCCCGGCGTGGTGGCCTCCGACGTCTGGCGCAGCGTGCCCTGGCCGGTGCGCTCACTCATCAAGCTGTTCATGCTCTCGACCGAACAGGGAGCCGCCACCACGCTGCACTGCGCCACCTCGGCCAGTGTGGCGGCGGAGTCGGGCCTGTACTACGACAGCTGTCGCTCCAGGAACCCGAGCAAGGCGGCGCGCGATCCGGAACTGGCCGCGCTGCTGTGGAAGAACAGCGAAGACTGGGTGCGCGCGACCTGAAAGCCCCGCGTCGTCGAACTGCATCAGCGCCGTGGGGCATGCGTTTTGCGGTGCTGTCCAGCGGCTGCTTGCGGGCTTCACAATTCGCCGTCCATCAGGATGCGAAACATGTCAGAACTGATTTCAGTCTCGTGGTAAACCACTATCGGTGAACGGTAAGACCTCGGTTAAATTCCTTCGCAGTGGCAAGCGCAGAGGAATCTGCAGACGCAAAGCTACAGGCCGCGATTCCATTGCGGCATGGAAGGAAGAACTTGCTCAACGCAATAAAAAACTGGATTGCGCCAGCCGTCCTTCAAGGTGATGAGGCCAGGACGCGCCTACGGTTCAGACTGACAGTCATATTGCTGGCTTTCGCCCTGACCATCATCTGGCTGATTTCACTCTATCTCGTCCGGATAGTGCGTGAAGACATGGAGCGCTTGGTGGGCGAGCAGCAGCTCTCGACAGCTTCCATCGTTGCCATGCATGTCAACAGTGAATTGCAAGACAGGTTGACTGTACTGACAACGGTGGCGGCGCAGGTGAGCAAGGGACTTTTGGCAAGGCCAGCAGACGTACAGGCGTTCCTGAAGGATCATCCATCGATTTCCCTGCCGTTCAATGGAGGCATTTTCATCACAGGCGTTGACGGTACGGCAATCGCTGACTTCCCCGTCGTTCCGGGTCGCGTAGGCACAAACTATATTGACCGTGAGTCGATCAGTGTCCCTTTAAGAGAGGGGAGATCCGTGATCGGTCGGCCGAACCTGGGCAAGACATTAAAAGCTCCTATTTTCAGCATCGTGGTGCCGATTCGGGATCAGCAGGGAGCGGTCATTGGCGCCATAGCTGGCACGATCAACCTTGGTTTGCCGAACTTCCTGGACAAAATGGCGATGGGACGCTACGGCAAGAGTGGTGGCTATCTATTGATCGCGGCGCAGCACCGACTTATCGTTACGGCATCTGACAAGAGTCGAGTGATGGAGAACCTCCCTGCTGTCGGTGTCATTCCTGCAGTAGACCGCATGATTGGAGGTGACAAAGGTACGGTCATCTTTGTCAACGCCAAAGGCGTGGAGGTGATGAATTCGGGGGTGCCTGTCCCGGTTTCGAACTGGCGTGTCGTCGTTTCAGTGCCGACCGAAGAGGTCTTTGCGCCGGTTAGAGACATGCGCCAGCGCGTGATGATCGTGGCATTGATCGCAGCCTTGATCGCTACGCTGCTGGCGGTGACTTTGACCGCGCGACTCTTGCGAAGCCAACATTTCGCCATGCTCTCGCTCTACGATCCCTTGACCCAGTTGGCCAACCGGCGCTTGCTGATGGACCGCTTGGCGCAAGCCCTGGAGTCTGGCAAGCGCAACAATACCTTTGGCGCACTGATGTTTATGGATTTGGACCAATTCAAACCGCTCAACGACCAGTACGGGCACGCCATTGGCGATTTGCTGCTGGTCGAAGTTGCCAGCAGGTTGAAGGACTGCGTACGCGCGGTAGACACCGTGTCACGCATTGGTGGTGATGAGTTTGTAGTGCTGCTGGCTGAGCTCACAGTGGATAAGGTCGCTGCTGTTGAACAGGCGAACAGGCTGGCTGAAAAGATCCGCGCCAACCTGGCGCGACCCTACCTGCTTCCCAGGGGGGACGGGGTTCAAACCATAGAGCATCACTGCAGCGCCAGCATTGGCGTTGTGTTGTTCTTCAAGGATCACCAAAAACTGGAGGACCTGTTGAAGTGGGCTGATGTCGCGATGTACCAATCCAAGGCTGAGGGTCGCAATCGCGTCACCTGCATGACCGAAAGGCGTGCCAAGCAGCGTTCTTGAGCGCAGCAACGCGACTGCGCCAGTCTGCAGTCACGCCAGAGGGCGAGCGCAGCTTTCTGGCGAGCAAATCAATGCACGCTCAAGGCGCCGTGCCCTCTGCCGTCCAGCCGCCACCCAGGACCCGGTACAGTGTCACCCCATTTTGCAGAGACTGGGTCTGCACCTGCAGCAGGGCTTGCTGCGCGGCAAAGAGCGAACGTTGCGCATCGAGCGCGTCCAGATAGCTGGCAGCACCCCCGCGGTAGCGTAACTCGGCCAGGCGGTAGCGGTCCTGCTCGGCCCGCAACTGAGCCTGCTGCGCGCGCAACTGTTGGCCCAGGGTGGCACGTCCGGCCAGGGCATCGGCCACTTCCCGGAAAGCACTCTGGATGGCGCGCTCGTACTGGGTCAGTGCAATGTCACGACCAACTTCAGAAGCACGCAGATTGGCCTGGTTGCGGCCAGCGTCAAAGATCGGCTGCAGCAGTTGCGGCGCAAAGCTCCAGGCCATGCCGCTGCCGAACAGGCCGCTGAGCTCGCTGCTGACGCTGCCCACGCTGCCGGTCAGGCTGATGCGCGGAAAGAAGGCGGCGCGCGCCGCACCGATGCTGGCGTTGGCGGCGATCAGTTGCTGCTCGGCCTGGCGCACGTCGGGGCGGCGCAGCAGCACGTCCGACGGCAAGCCCACGGGCAAGTCTGGCAGGGCCTCCACGCCCGGCGCTGCGGCCAGCGCTGGCGGGAGCGCCTGCCCCAACAGCAGCACCAACGCATTCTCGTCGAGCGCGCGCTGGCGTGTGGCTTGCGCCAGCGTGACGCGGGCCGATTCCAGCAGCGACTCAGCCTGGCGCAGGTCGATCTGCGAGCTCGCACCGTTGTCAAAGCGCAGTTTGATGAGGCGGTACGAATCTTCGCGCGTGAGCAGCGTCTGGCGCGTCACACGCAGCAGTTCCTCGTCGCCCAGCAGCGCGTAATAGCCGTTCGCCACGCCGGCCAGCAGACCGATCTGCACCGCCTTGCGCGCTTCTTCGGTCGCCAGGTACTGCGCAAGCGTTGCGTCAGCCAGACTGCGCACACGCCCGAACAGATCCAGTTCGTAAGCGGTGACCAGCACGCCGGCCGAGTAGTTGCTGCTGATGCCGCCGGCACTCGTTGGCTGGCGCGAACCGCTCAGGCCTGCGTTCAGAGTGGGCCACTGGTCAGCGCGACGCAGATCGAGCTGGGCCCGTGCCTGCTCGATGTTGAGCACCGCCAGTTTCAGATCGCGGTTGTTCTGCAGGGCCAGTGTGATGAGCTGGCGCAGGCGCGCGTCGCCAAAGAAGTTCTGCCACTCGGGTGTCGCCATCGGTGCCGTCGCTTGCGTTCCTGCTGGCAGCCCCGGAAACGTGGCGGCCACGGGCAAGGCGGGGCGCTCCAGCGGTGGCGCCATGGAACTGCAGCCGCTCAGGGCAACAGCCAGCAGACACAGCGTGCTGCGCGCGCTCATGGTTTGGCCTCCGTTACCAACGGCGCTGCGGGTGTGTCATCGTTGTTTTCGTGCGCGTATTTCTTGCGCTGGCGCTCACTGCCCTTGAAGATGCGGCGCACCACGACGAAGAACAGCGGCACAAAGAAGACGGAC
>CAIQVX010000238.1 GCA_903875275.1 uncultured beta proteobacterium
AGGTAGCGCAGTCGCTCCAGCAAGGGAACGTCCTTGCGATGTGCCCAGTCGAAGACGCGCTCATTGAACGCCAGAATGCTCTGATCGCGGTCCAGCAACGCCACCTCAGACGAAGCTGCGATCAATTTCGGCTGACGAGAGAAAGAAGACATACCGTCTTGCGCCCAATTATTTCAAATATGTGACCGATTATTGAATAGTTAAATGACAAACCCGTGACACAACCCAATCAGAGCTGGCTCGGCATTTTCATTGCGGGATGACAGCCACCGCCATGGGAACGGCGACTGTGCCGTGACCTTGCAGCGCAGGCCAGTGCAGCAGTTGCAGGGTTCCGTCATAGTGCTCGACCAACGCAGTGCGGCTCTCAACCCAGTCGCCATCGTTGCAATACAGCGTGCCGTTGATGTCACGCATCTCGGCCCGATGAATGTGGCCGCAAACCACACCCTGATGACCGCGCCGTTTGGCCTCGTGCGCTACCGCGACTTCAAACTGCGTGACGTAGTTCAATGCCTTCTTCACCTTGTGCTTCAGGTAGGCTGAGAGCGACCAGTACGGAAGACCGAGCCGGGCACGGATGTAATTGAGATGGCGATTGAGCTTCAGCGTGAATTCGTACAGGTTGTCACCCAGATAGGCAAGCCACTTGGCGCACTGAATGACACCGTCGAAGTGGTCACCGTGGGTGATCCATAGATCGAGTCCATCGGCCGTGCGGTGAACCGCATCTTCAACCACTTCAACGCCGCCGAACTGGTGGCCGATAAAGGCACGGGCAAATTCGTCGTGATTTCCTGGCACAAAAATGACGCGGCAGCCTTTGCGCGCGCGGCGCAGCAACTTCTGCACCACATCGTTGTGCGACTGAGGCCAGTACCAGCGCCGGCGCAGCTGCCAGCCATCCACAATGTCACCAACCAGATAAAGAAAATCGCTTGGATGCGCCTTCATGAAATCGAGCAAGGCGTCAGCCTGGCAACCGGGTGTGCCCAGATGCAGATCAGAAATAAAGATGGCACGGTAGCGTTGGCCTGTCGACTCATCATCAGCGTCTTCTACCGACGCCGACTGGCTCCACCCCATCGCTGGCGCCGTGAAGTCGAACGCCAGGCGCATCAGGCCCCCAGAAAATGCTTGCGATAGCGACTTGGCAAGTCCTGAATGCGCATCATCATGGGCAAGTCAGCGGTATTGAAGTCAGGGTCCCAAGCCGGCGCGCCCAACACCTTGGCACCCAGTCGGAGATAGCCTTTGATCAAAGCAGGAGGTTCAACGGCCAGAATGCAGTTCAGATGTTCGACTGGCAAGGGCAGGCGCGGGCGCACGTGGTACTCGATGTCTGCCAGGTGCGTTTCTTTGAGTTGCTGCCAGATACTGGCTGCCGCGTCCCCACTGACGATTCCGTTATGCAGCATGGGAATGCTGGCGCAGCCAATCATGGTGTCCAGCTTGTTTCTGACCATGAATTCCGCCAATGCGCCCCAAAGGGACATGATGACACCACCATTTCTGTAATCCGGATGGACGCAGCTTCGACCGAGTTCCACCATGCGCTCGCGCAAGCTGCGCAGGCGTGTGAGATCGAATTCCAGGTCGCTGTAGGTGCTGCCAACACGCAGCGCCTGGGCCGGCGTCAGAAGCCGGTAGGTACCGACAACTTCGTTTGTGGCCTGATCACGCACGAGCAAATGCTCGCAATACCTGTCAAACAGGTCGACATCGTGACCGGGCACCTTGGTGTTCAAGCGCGCACCCATCTCATCAGAAAAGACGCGGAATCTCAAACGCTGCGCCTCGCGAATTTCGTCTGCATTCCTGGCCCATGAAACCGCCAATGCACCTCGCTCTACGTGTGCCACTGGCGCTGGGCTTGAGCTACCAAACAATGAAAATGGGCGAAAGCGCAAGCCCTTTGGTATAGCAACCGGCGACAGGGCAAAAGTGGGATTCGGCAACTCTTTCATAGTCATTCTCCTGATTGTTCAATTCAGGAATGATCGAATCCTTGCATTACGGCTTCATGGCAACTTGATGGCATTTTGATGACACCACCTTTTGTGGTGCTGGCGCACCCGACAACCGAGACCGCTCGGCAGAGATTTTGTCGAGCCTGCCTCAGCGTGGCTTTGCCCTGACTGTCCGCTTCTCGAAATGCTTAAGTGCCACATACGTGGCGGCCCCCATCAAACTGGAGAACAGCAAGAAGGCACCATAAGCAAAAGGCCAGGGGATCCCCTGGGTCATCATGGAAAACTCCGACATGCCGCCCATGCCGGCCAGGATGTTGATCGGCATGAAGACGACACCAAAGACGGTGAGCTGGTTGATGCGCCGGTTCTGGTTGATGTTGATGAAACCGATGGTGGCGTCCATCAGAAAATTGATCTTGTCAAACAGAAAGGAGGTGTGGCTGTTGAGCGACTCAATGTTGCGC
>CAIQVX010000239.1 GCA_903875275.1 uncultured beta proteobacterium
CGCTCGGACTCTGCCAGACACCGCCCTCCACATCCACCGAACCCAGCAAGCCGTTGAGTGCATAGACCGCCATGGCGGCGTAGGTGCCACGTGGCGTCATGGCCACGCCCGGCCCCATCCAGACAGCGGTCTTGGGTGCGGCCTTGCCCATGGCACGGGCCACGCGCACGATCTGCTCGGCCGGTATCAGGGATTCTTTCTCTCCCCAGGCTGGCGTCTGGTTCTTCAGTTCCAGATTCCACCACTTCACCAGACCGTAAGTCTCTTTCTCGACAAAGGCGGCATCGTCCACCGTCTTGCCAGCCACAAACAGGTTCTTGCCATCCTTGAAGTCACCGACAAACTCGCGGTTCCACAGACCTTCGGTCAGGAGCACGTGGGCGATCGAACCAGCCAGCGCACCGTCAGTGCCCGGACTCACGGGCAGCCACTCATGGGCCTTGGCGGCGACATTGGACAGGCGTGGATCAACCGCAATCACGGTGCCACGCTTCACGATGGCCGGAAACTGGTTCATCATGTTGGGCACCATGCGGTTCGATGCCAGTGGGTCCGTGCCCCACAGCACCAGACAGTTGGTGTTGGCCAGATCGTAGTCACGGTAGGCAAAAAAGCCTTGCGTCAGTCCTGGCCCCATCTTCTCGGCTTCGGCGCAAATGGCGCTGTGTGAGAAATAGTTGCCCGTGCCGAAAACTTTTGGCAGCGTGCCGTAGAGCAGTTCTGTCGAGGTGGATGAATAGCGACCGCGCATGTAAACCAGCTTGTGGGTTTCGTTGGCCTTGCGCAACTCGATCATTTTGTCGGCCACCGTACCCAGTGCTTCGTCCCAGCTGATCGGCACAAACTTCGGATCAATGCCACGGCCTTTCTGCGGATTGGTGCGCTTCATGGGGACCTTGATGCGGTCCGGGTCGTACATCTGTTGCGGAATCAGGTGGCCACGCGGGCAGCAGTAGCCGTGGTTGGTCTTGGAAAGCGGATTGCCGCGCACGCGCGTGGCGCGACCTCCCTGAACAAAAATCTGGATGGCGCACCACTGCGTGCAACCCTGGCAGGTGCTGGCCACCCAGTCGCCAGCGGCCGGGCTGGAAGCCTTGGCATTGCGCGGCAGCAGCGCGCTGTGCAACGGCCCTGCTGGCAAACCGGCGCAACCGGTGATCAGGGACCCGGCAGAAATGCCCGATGCCATGATGAAAATTCGTCTTGTTAGCCTCATAGGAAACTCCTGATTTGATGTTCAATCACTGCACCGCTGACCCCACACCGGCGCGTCTTGACCACGGTCTGATCAGGTTTGGCACTGCAACTTTCGCGCCACTGCCGGGTTTTCACCGCAACACTGGGGCGGCGTCAGAGTTGCTGTGGCTGGTCGGTTACTTCCCGGTAACGACGGGCCGGTAAAATTCACAGCGTTTTCAACAAGGTAGCGCAACGCAGGTGTGCCCTGCGTCAAGAGGTCTGAACCGGCGTTACCGCTTGGTAACACGAATCATCCAGACGCCGGCCAATGTCACCGTTTGGTAACAAGGAAGCTCGATGTACCGATTTCTGGGGAAACTGCTTGTCGCAGCCTGGCTGGGCGCGCTTTGTCTGGCAGCGCTCGGCGCCCCCGACGCGCGCATCATTCGCTTTGGCATGACGCCTGCTTTTCTGCACGACCAGCATGCCTTGCTGGCAGAGTGGCGCGTCTATCTGGAAAAACGCATCCAGCGCCCGGTGGAGTTTGTGCAGCGAGACCGGTACCGCGAGACCATGGACTTGCTGCAACAACAAAAAGTTGACTTTGCGTGGATCTGCGACTATCCCTATCTGGCACTGAAAGACGATGTGCGCCTGCTGGCCGTGGCGCTCAACGAAGGCCGGCCCACCTACCGCTCCTATCTCATTGTTCCAGCCAAGGACGCCCAGACCCGCAGCATCGGCGATCTGAAAGGCCGCGTCTTTGCCTATGCGGACGTTCATTCCAATACCGGCTACCTGTCACCACGTTTCGAGATCAAGAAGACCGGCGCCGATCCGGCCCGGTTTTTCAAACGCACCTTTTTTACCTGGTCGCACCGCAAGGCGATTGACGCCGTTGCAGCTGGCCTGGCCCAGGGCGCATCGGTCGACAGTTACGTCTGGGATGTCCTGAACAAGGTGCGCCCCGACATCACAGCACGCACACGCATTGCCTGGCAATCGCCGGAGTACGGCTTTCCACCGATCGTGGCACAGCGCGATCTGCCGGCCACTGAATTCCTACAGATGCAGAAGATCCTGATGGAGATGAAAGACGATGCGCAGGGACGCGCCTTGCTGGAGCGGCTCAAGCTCGGGGGCTTTATCGCGGGTTCACCGCGGCTCTACGATGGTGTGGCTGACATGATGAGGTCCTTTGGCGAGTACTGATGCGCCTGCTTGACCTGAGCCTTCGTTTCAAGTTGCCACTGTGGGGTGGCGGTCTGATTGTGGCCACCGCCTTCGCTCTTTCGGCCTCCTTTTTGTTTCAGGACTGGGACAACCTGAATCGCGATCTTCAGCACAACGCCGAAGAAATAGGACGCACCATCTCCCATGCGGTGTTCCCGGCGCTGCTGCACGACGATATGTGGGAAGCGTTCGAAGTGGTTTCTGTCCCCTTTGCGGCCAACCCGGGCGAAGTCATGGTGGAGAGCCTGATCGTGCTCGACAATGAGCGCAGGGTCTACGTTTCCTCGCATCCCGAGGATCATCCGGTGCTCAGCCCCCTGGCCGCGCTGGGGCCGGACTTTATTGCACTGGACCAGGAATTGCGCAAAACGCCTGAGTCCGCCATGTTGGTGCGTGACTCCATCGGCGTCGCCCGCATTTACGTGACACTGCCGATTGCCAACGACGGCGTGGCCGACATGATGAGGTCTTTTGGCGAGTACTGATGCGCCTGCTTGACCTGAGCCTGCGTTTCAAGTTGCCACTGTGGGGTGGCGGCCTGATTGTGGCTACCGCCTTCGCTCTTTCCGCTTCCTTTTTGGTCCAGGCC
>CAIQVX010000240.1 GCA_903875275.1 uncultured beta proteobacterium
AGGTGTTCACCACTTCCAGATTCACCAGATGCCGCGCCACGCCAAACTCATCGGAAATGCCGTTGCCGCCCATCATGTCGCGCGCCAGACGGGCTACGTCAAGCGCCTTGCCGCAGGAGTTGCGTTTCAGGATGGAAGTGATTTCGACCGAGGCAGTGCCTTCATCCTTCATGCGACCCAGCCGCAGACAGCCTTGCAGGCCCAGCGCGATCTCGGTCTGCATGTCGGCCAGTTTCTTCTGGATCAACTGGTTAGCAGCCAGGGGCCGGCCAAACTGCTTGCGGTCCAGTACATACTGGCGAGCGCGCAGCCAGCAGTCTTCGGCCGCGCCCAAGGCGCCCCAGGCAATGCCGTAGCGCGCTGAGTTCAGGCAGGTGAACGGGCCCTTCAGACCCCGCACTTCAGGGAAGGCGTTTTCTTCCGGACAAAAGACACCGTCCATGACGATCTCGCCCGTAATGCTTGCACGCAAGCCCACCTTGCCATGGATCGCTGGCGCGCTCAAACCGGCAGCGCCCTTGTCCAGCACAAAGCCGCGAATCGGGCCCACCTTGCCGGATTCCGATACTTCTTTGGCCCAGACCACAAAGACATCGGCGATCGGGCTGTTGGATATCCACATCTTGGAGCCAGAGAGCTTGTAACCGCCGGCCACCTTGTGGGCACGGGTTGCCATGGATCCGGGATCGGAACCATGGTCCGGCTCGGTCAGGCCAAAGCAGCCAATCCATTCACCCGTAGCCAGCTTGGGCAGGTACTTCTGCCGCTGCGCCTCCGTCCCGAACTCGAAAATCGGCACCATGACGAGCGAGCTCTGCACACTCATCACCGTTCGGTAACTTGAGTCAACCCGCTCGACTTCACGCGCGATCAAGCCGTATGAGACATTGTTCAGACCCGGTCCGCCATAGGTCTCGGGGATAGTGGGGCCAAGCAGCCCGAGTTCGCCCATTTCGCGAAAGATCACTGTGTTTGTCATGCCAGAACGGAATGCTTCGACCACCCGTGGCTGCAATTTGCCCTGGCTGTAAGCGGCCGCCGCGTCGCGCACCATGCGTTCGTCGTCGTGGAGTTGGGAATCGAGCAAGAAGGGGTCTTGCCAGTTGAAGGGCGCGTAGGCCATGAAGTGTCTCCGATAAGGCTTTGGTTGGGGCTCATGGTAACGTGGCAAGAGATCGTCAAGCAAACGACTAATTTGCACAACGTTATGCGGTTTTCTCATATATAGAGTTATGTGTTGCATAGAACACGCTATTTTTTAGGGATGTTGTGTATATTTCGCACATCATGCGTCGAAAGATCCCATCGTTGCAGGCTCTTGCCTGTCTTGAGGCCGCAGCCCGCCACGAGAGCTACACACGTGCAGCCCAGGAGTTGGCGATGACGCAAAGCGCCGTGTCGCGACAAATCACAGGCCTGGAGGAGTTTCTTGGCGTCACACTGTTTCGCCGCACGCGCCACGGTGTCGCACTGACTGAGCGCGGCGCGCAATACGCGGCGCAAATCGCGCCACGCCTGGAGGCGCTGGAGCTGAACACGCTTGACGTGATGTCCACGCAGGGTAGCGGCGGCAGCGTCCATTTGGCTGCAGTACCGACTTTTGCGACCCGCTGGCTGATACCGCGTTTGCCTGAATTCGCCTCACTGCATCCCGAAATCACAGTGCACATCGAAACGCGCACCCGCCCCTTCCTGTTCGCCGACACGGGTTTCGACGCGGCCTTGCACGCGGGCACAAAAGAGCAGCTCGCCAATTGGCCCGGCACACGCTCCATGCGACTGTTCAACGAGGAGATGGTGCCTGTGGGCAGCCCTCAATTGCTGGATGGGCAACACTCGCTCAGCCCCGAGTCGCTGGTGCAATTGCCGCTGTTGCACCAAAGCACGCGGCCCAACGCCTGGCGGCAATGGCTGGACGCGCTCGGCGTCAGCGCGCCGAGAGCTTTGGCCGGTCCTCGCTACGAACTGTTTTCGATGACCGCTGCCGCTGCAGCACAGGGCTTGGGTCTGGCGTTGTTGCCACGCCTGTTGATCGAGGCGGAACTTTCCCGCGGTGAACTGGTGCTGGCATGCGATCGGCTGGTCCCGAGCGACCTTGCCTACTACGTCGTGATTCCCGATCATGCCGATGATCGCCCGATCGTCGCAACTTTCCTCGATTGGCTGCACGCGAGTGCAGCGCGAACCGGTTAGCTCTTGGTCGAAAATTGCCAGTTCGTGATTCGCAGTTCGCGCGCGCGGTGACGATGTCCTGGTCTGCTCCGGAATTGACTTCGATCAGCTTTATCGAATGATCTTTGTGATACGCTGTTCCGCGGCAACGCTCAATTGAAGTCTATCCAGAAAGGCAAAATCATGGCTGATGTAGTGGCTCCACTGGCAGGAAAAATCCTCGCCGTACTGGTCGAACCCGGTTCCAAGGTTGACGAAGATGATGAGCTCGCCGTCATCGAGGCACTGAAGATGGAAAACCACGTGTATGCGCCCAGCGCCGGTACCGTGAAGGAAATCAAGGTAAAGGTTGGCGACAGTGTCGAGGATGGTGCCTTGATGCTCGTACTTGAATGAGCGTTGCTTACACAGAATCGAGGCAATAATGGATTTCGAACTTTCCGAACAGCAGCGACTGATACAGGACACGGCCCGGCGGTTTGCCGCAGAAGAAATTGCGCCAACGCTGGAGCAAGAGGAGGCCAAGCACGAGTTCCGCGCTGATCGCGTAGCCAAGATGGGCGAGTTGGGTATGTTCTCCTGCGCGCTGCCTGAGGAACTGGGCGGCAGCGGCATGGGTTACATGGAGTCTGTTCTGATGGCTGAGCAGATTGCCAAGATTTCGGCCTCCTGGCGCCTGCCGTTCAACATGCAGAACCTTGGCCCGTCCCTGACGGTGGCCAAATTCGGTAACGACGCGCAGAGGAAAAAGTACGTACCAGGCTGGGTGGCAGGCACGCAGCTCGGCTTCTTCGCCATGACTGAATCGAATACCGGCTCCGACGTGGCCAGCATGAAGACGCACGCGATCGACAAGGGCGACCATTGGGAAGTCCATGGCACCAAAATGTGGATCTCGCAGGCGCACGTGGGTGATGCAGGTCTGCTGTACGCCTACACTGACCGGACCAAGGGCAACAAAGGCATGACGGCCTTCATCATCGAGCCAAAGAACTGGGCAGGGTGCAGCGCACGCGCAATCGAGACCAAACTCGGACTGAAGTGCGCGCCTACCGGCGAGTTCGCCTTCGACGGCATGAAAGTTCCCAAGGAAAATGTGCTGGGCCAGCCAGGCGATGGGTTTCGCATTTGCATGTGGCAGTTGAACCAGACCCGGATCGGCTGCGCGGCGGGAGCACTCGGCGTCGCTGGCGGCGCGCTGGACATCGCCATTCAATATGCCAACGAACGCACCCAGTTCGGAAAGCCGATCTCGCAGCATCAGATGGTCATGGCACAGATCGCCGAAATGACGGTCGAACATCAGGCTGCGCAAATGCTGGTGTACAAGGCAGCGTGGTTGAAGGACAACGGCAAGCCGAACCAGTTCGAAACCTCGGTCGCCAAGTTCGCTGCGTCGGAGGCGGCGGTGCATGCGGCCAACGAGTGCATGAAGATTTACGGCTCATTCGGGTTCTCGACCGAGTATCCGGCGGAGCGTTTCTACCGGGACGCAAAGTCGCTGCAGGTGGTGGAAGGCACGTCCAACATCCAGAAGATCATCATCTCGGGCATGGCCTGCGGGACAACACCCAATCGCGACTAGGGAGTGAAATGAGACCATATTTTGAGAAGATGCCCGGCTTTGGCAAGCCGGTGAAGGAAAACCGTATCGCGCGCACGCAGGAGAGCCGCGCCAAGCTGGAGACGGTCGAAAGCGAGATCGCCGCGGCGAAAAAGGCTGTGGAGGAAGTCGGCATACCGGCCTCCAAGATCAACGAACGCGGCGGACTGACGGTGTGGCAGCGACTGGAGTACCTCGTCGATCCAGGCACCTGGCAGCCCTTGCACAGCCTCTACAACCCCGAGGACAACGAAGAGGGCACAACCAACGTGGTCGACGGTCTGGGCAAGATCGGCGGCCGCTGGGCGGTGATCATCGGCTTTGACAACAAGGTGTTGGCCGGCGCCTGGATTGCGGGCCAGCCCGACAACATTCTGCGCGTGACCAATCTCGCCAAACGACTGCATATTCCGCTGGTGTGGCTGGTGAACTGCAGCGGGGTGAAGCTGCCGGATCAGGAGAAGTTCTATGCCGACCGGCGTGGCTCGGGTGCGCCCTTTTACCGGCACGCCGAGTTGGAGCAAGCCGGCATTCCGGTACTCGCTGGCATTTATGGCACGAATCCGGCCGGGGGCGGATATCAGGCAATCAGCCCGACCATCCTCATTGCACACAAGGATGCCAACATCGCCGTGGGTGGTGTCGGTATCGTTTCCGGTATGGCGCCGCAGGGTGGATTCGACGTCGCAGGGCTGGAGCAGTTGATCGCCGTCACGCGCACCATGAAGGACAAGCCGCCGGGTAGCGTGTCCACCCATTACGACGCAACCGGGTTCTTCACCCGCGTCTGCGATGAGGAAAAAGGTGTGCTCGACGGCATCAAGGAATACATGGGCATGATCCCGGCCTACGACCCGAAGTTCTTTCGCGTTGCCGAACCGGCCGAGCCGCAACTCGCGGCGTCGGATTTGTACCACCTGCTGCCGTTCAACCAGAAGTCGGACTACTCATTCGACGATATCCTGGCGCGTCTGGTCGATGGCAGCGAGCACATGGAGTTCCGCCCTGATTACGGACCAGAGATCTACACCGGCCTGGTGAAACTTGACGGCATGCTGGTCGGCGCCATTGGCAACCGGCAGGGGCTGCTGCCCAAAGGCTATCCCGAGTATGCGGACTACCCCGGTATCGGCGGCAAGCTCTACCGTCAGGGCCTGATCAAGATGAACGAGTTCGTGACGCTCTGTGCCCGCGACCGCGTTCCGGTGATCTGGTTCCAGGACACCACCGGCATCGACGTGGGCGACACCGCTGAAAAAGCGGAACTGCTCGGTATCGGCCAGTCTTTGGTGTACTCGATCCAGCAATCTGACATTCCGATGATGCTGGTAGTGCTGAGGAAGGGCAGCGCCGCAGCGCACTACATCATGGGTGGACCCACTGCCAACCGCCAAAACGCCTTCACCCTGGGTACAGCCGCGACCGAAATCTATGTCATGCATGGCGAAACAGCGGCGGTGGCAACCTACGGACGCCGCGCGATCAAGGACAAGGATTCGGGCAAGCCGCTGGAGCCGCTCGCGCAGAAGATGAACGAAATGGCGCAGAATTATTTGGACACCTCAAGGCCGGCGTACTGCGCGCGCCACGGTTTCGTCGACGAGATCGTGGAACTGAAAGCGCTGCGTGGCTACCTGAAGGCCTTCGCAGGCGCCAGCTACCAGAACCCGAAATCGATCTGCCCGCGCCACCAGATGCTGCTGCCGCGGATCATCAAAGGCTAGCGGCCTCGCATAAGAAAAAGCCACCGCGCGGTGGCTTTTTTTTGGCTGGACGGCTAGATCAGACCCATGCCCTTCAGCACCGACAGCATTACCGCGGCGGCCACCACCGAGCCGATCTGGCCCCCGGTATTGACACCAGCGGCATGCATCAGCAGGTGGTTCTTCTTGTCGTAGATCTGGCCCTGGACCTGCACCACCCGTGCCGCCATCGGAAAGGCGGAAATTCCGGCCGCGCCGATGAGTGGGTTTATCTTGCCGCCGGTCAGCTTGCAGACAATCTTCCCGAATACGACTCCAGCGACTGTGTCCATACAGATCGCGACGAAACCCATGGCAAAAATCATCAGTGTTTGCGGCTTCAGGAAGGCGTGGCCCTCCATGGTGCCGCCGATCGCCAGCCCCAGAAACAGGGTGACGATATTGGCGATTTCGTTTTCCGAGGCCGTGGTCAGCCGCGCCACCACCCCGCACTCGCGCATGAAGTTGCCGAGCATGATCGTCCCCATGAGCGGCAGTCCCTTCGGGGCGAGCAGCCCCGTGACCAGGGTCACGACGATGGGAAACAGGAGTTTGGTTGTGGCGGAGACGCTGCGCTTGATCGGCGCCATCTTGATAACCCGCTCCGCAGGCGTGGTCAGCGCCCGCATGATGGGTGGCTGGATGATGGGCACAAGCGCCATATAGGAATACGCGGCGACCGAGATCGGGGCCAGCAATTGCGGCGCGTACTGCGAGGCAACATAGATGGCGGTGGGCCCGTCGCAGGCGCCTATGACGGCAATGCTGACCGCCTCCAGCGCCGGAAAGCCCAGGGCCAATGCCACCAGCAGCGTGAAGAAGATGCCGAACTGGCCAGCAGCGCCGAACAACATCAGTCTCGGGTTTTCCAGCAGCGGGCCGAAATCGATCATGGCGCCAATGCCAACGAAGATGAGCAGCGGAAAGACTTCATTGGCCACGCCCATGTCGTAAAGGATCTTCAGCAGGCCGCCCGCTTCCCCCAGGTCCGAAAGCGGAATATTCACGAGCAGGCACCCGAACCCGATGGGCACGAGTAGCAGCGGCTCCACTTGCTTCTTCACGCCCAGGTAGAGCAAGCCCGCAGCGATCAGGAGCATGACCACATTGGGTCCACCCTGAGTGAACAGATAACTGACCCCGGAGGTCAGGCCATACAGGCCGGTCTGGAGGCTTTCAAACATACTATTTGTTCTCCGCGGTGCTGGCCTTTACGACCAGAGGAAAGACTTTTTTCAGAAGATCCATGACCAGACCAAGGATCCATAGGGTCAGAAAGGTGCCCCCCATGCCGACTATCATCATCGTGAGGCCGAAGGTCCACTTTGCATTGTCCATGATGTGCTTTCAGAGAGGAAAGAAGGTCGCTGGCGCCGGTCGATTATACTGACGGTCAGCTCCAGCGCCGAACAGAAATGACCGTGAAAGCGGCGCGGCAGGAACTGCTTGCCAGCGGTCGCCGTTGGGACGACTCGTTTGAGGAATTCCACCAGTTCCTCTGAAGGACACAAAGATGCCGCTGACACCCAGCACCACCGAAGAAAAGCGCGCCATCCTGCGCAGAGCCGCTCTTGAGTACCACGAATTTCCGACCGCAGGGAAAATTCGCATTGCCGCGACCAAGCAACTCGTCAATCAGCATGATCTCGGGCTGGCCTATTCCCCCGGAGTGGCGGCGCCCTGCGAGGAAATTGTCAAGGACCCGAACAACGCGTTCAAGTACACGAGTCGCGGCAACCTGGTCGCTGTGATCACCAACGGTACGGCCGTGCTCGGGCTCGGTGACATTGGTCCACTGGCAGCCAAGCCAGTGATGGAAGGCAAAGGCGTGTTGTTCAAGAAGTTCG
The DNA here is from genome assembly GCA_903875275.1 of uncultured beta proteobacterium. Lineage (GTDB taxonomy): Bacteria > Pseudomonadota > Gammaproteobacteria > Burkholderiales > Burkholderiaceae_C > Rhodoferax. The sequence continues at coordinate 7,365 of CAIQVX010000240.1, forward strand.
CCGGCATCGACGTTTTTGACATCGAAATCGACGAAAAGCACGACCTGGACAAACTGGTCGACATCATTGCCTCGCTCGAGCCCACCTTCGGAGGGATCAATCTGGAGGATATCAAGGCGCCGGACTGCTTTTACGTGGAGCGCAAGCTGCGCGAGCGCATGAAAATTCCGGTTTTCCATGACGACCAGCATGGCACCGCCATCTGCGTTGGAGCCGCGATTTTGAACGGTTTGAAGGTGGTCGGCAAAGATCCGGCCACCGTCAAATTGGTCACTTCGGGTGCGGGCGCTGCGGCTCTGGCCTGTCTGGGACTGTTGGTCAAACTCGGGATCCCACGCAAGAACATCTATGTGACCGATCTGGCTGGTGTGGTCTATGAGGGCCGCACGGAATTGATGGACGAAGACAAGATTACCTTTGCCCAGAAGACCCCGGCACGCACTCTGGGTGAAATTATCGAGGGAGCCGACGTCTTCCTGGGCTTGTCGGCTGGCGGCGTTCTCAAACCCGACATGGTCCTCAAGATGTCAGCCAGACCTCTGATTTTTGCCCTGGCCAATCCGACGCCCGAAATCTTGCCTGAAGAAGTCAAAGCGGTGCGCGACGACGCCATCATCGCCACCGGTCGCTCCGACTACCCGAACCAGGTCAACAATGTTCTGTGCTTTCCCTACATCTTTCGGGGAGCGCTGGATGCAGGCGCGTCCACGATCACGATGGAGATGGAAATCGCAGCGGTGCACGCCATTGCTGAGCTGGCGCAGGCCGAGCAAAGCGAGGTTGTGGCAGCAGCCTACGCTGGCGAACAGCTTGCGTTTGGTCCCGAGTACCTGATTCCCAAGCCCTTTGATCCACGCCTGATGATGAAAATTGCGCCTGCCGTGGCGCAGGCCGCAGCCGACAGCGGAGTGGCTAATCGACCTGTGAAGGACATGAACGCCTACCGCGAGAAACTGCAGAGTTTCGTCTACGCCTCGGGCACGGTCATGAAACCGATCTTCACCGCCGCAAAGATTGGACTCAAAAAGCGCGTGGCCTACGCCGAGGGCGAAGAGGAGCGCGTCCTGCGGGCGGCCCAGATTGTGGTTGACGAGGGGCTGGCCCTGCCGACCCTGATTGGACGCCCGCTTGTGATTGCTGAACGCATTGAGAAGTTTGGTCTGCGCCTGCGTCAGGATGAAGACTACAACGTCGTCAATGTGGAACAGGATCACCGTTACCGGGATTTTTGGCAAACCTACCACCGCATGACCGAACGCAAGGGCATGACAGCCCAGGTCGCCAAGATCGAAATGCGCCGTCGCCTGACCCTGATCGGCACCATGCTGCTGCACAAGGGCGACGTGGATGGCATGATTTGCGGTACTTGGGGTACAACTTCGATGCACCTGCAATACATCGACCAGGTGATCGGCAAGCGCCCACATGTTGGCACCTACGCCTGCATGAACTGTGTTTTGCTGCCTGAGCGCCAACTCTTTATTGTCGACACGCACGTCAATTACGACCCGAGCGCCGAACAACTGGCTGAAATCACGACCATGGCGGCCGAGGAAATGATGCGCTTTGGCATCCGTCCCAAAGCAGCACTGCTGTCACACTCAAACTTTGGCAGCAGCAGCCAGCCCAGCGCACTCAAGATGCGCCAGGCCCTGGAACTGCTGCGCACCCAGGCACCCTGGCTCGAGGTGGACGGGGAAATGCACGGCGATGTGGCGCTCGACGGCAACGCCCGGGCCAACCTCATGCCCAACAGCACCTTGACTGGCGACGCCAATCTCCTGGTACTTCCCAATATCGATGCTGCCAATATTGCGTACAACCTGCTGAAGACAGCGGCGGGTGGCAACATTGCCATTGGCCCGGTTTTGCTGGGCGCAGCCAAGCCAGTGCACATTTTGACGGCGAGTGCGACCGTGCGTCGAATCGTGAACATGACAGCGCTTACTGTTGCGGATGCTAACGCCACCCGATAATGGATAGAAAAGAAGGTAGCACTGACTTACACGTCAATGTCCTTGTTTTTTCTGCCTATTAATTAGGCAGCGACTTGCTTTTTCCGGCCAAATGGGCGACACTAGCCACTTGGAATTCCGGGGTTAACCCGGAGTGTTGTGAAAAGTGTAAATTCAATGTCTCGCTCCATTAGCTTCAAGTTAGTACTCACTGGCTTTTTGCTTTGGACGTGCCTTTGGTCGGGTTGGGTGCAGGCCAAAGGGCCTGTGGCGATGGGCGCGATGGCCACGGTCTCGGAAGCCGGGCTACCGCCGGCCGCTGTACAGACTAACAGGCTGATTCACCAAGGCGGTCCATTTGCACATGAGAAAGACGGTGTCGTTTTCGGAAACCGCGAGCGACTGTTGCCCCTGCACAAGCGTGGTTACTACCGTGAGTACACAGTCACAACACCGGGTTCACGCGACCGGGGAGCCCGGCGCATTGTGTGCGGGGGAGCAGCGAGCAGGCCCGACGCATGCTATTACACGGACGATCACTACGCGAGCTTCCGCAGGATCGTCCCCTGAGTTTTTGTCAATTTGCAGAGTGAAGCAGGAATGAATATGTCACTAACCTTAGAAACACCAGCGGCACCTGGCGCCGCGACGGATTTGCCCCTTCGCAGCATTCGGCCCAACATCGTCCAGTCTATCCGCGCCTTCAGGGTGCAGGAATTGCAGGACGCTGCGCAGGCCCTGAACCAGCATTTCCTTTACGCCAATCTGGCCAACGCTCAAACCAAACAGGATGTGCTGGACCTGATCGGACAGCAATTCATGCTGTCTGTTCACGTCGGGAAGAATTTCGACGCCCTCTACGACAGCATGACGGATCCGGTCCACAAGTCAGGGCCCCAGCCCGGATTTATCGTGGTGCTCGAACATATCCCGGCAAATGCCAAGTTTGACAAGGAAGCGCGCGAGCAACTGCTCGATATCTTCCGGGATGCTGCTGACTATTGGGGAGACCGAAAAATTCCCTTTCGATGTTTCTATTCTTTTCTGTAGCCCGTTCTGCACACACCAGCCAAGCAGAACGGGCGAACGAGGCAAAAGACACCGATGTCGGCGCACAAACTGTCGCGGGCATAGAACTCACGACCGATTCAGGCGAAAAGATGCCGACCGACAAGTTGTTGGACATCTCACCGCTGGCGCTTCGCATGAGCAGCCCCTTCAATGCGGGTTATTGGCTGACTGCAGCCTAGCAGCCAAAGCCAGATATTCGGCCACAGGAACTTCTTCGGCACGGCGCTGCACGTCGAAATTGCCGCCGTAAGCCTTCTCCTGCAGCCATTTGCCCAGGGTATGGCGCAGCAGCTTGCGGCGCTGGCTGAAGGCCACCCTCACAATTTCGCTCAGGAGTTTGCCGTCGGTCAGCACCGGATCGGCAAGCGGCACCATGCGCACGACGGCGCTGTCGACGCGCGGCGGCGGACTGAAACTCGAAGGTGGAACAAAAAGCACCATCTCCATCGCATACCGCCACTGCAACATGACACTGAGTCGGCCGTAGTCGGCGCTCGCGGGGCGCGCCACCATTCGGTCAACGACCTCTTTTTGCAACATGAAATGCTGATCCTCCACAACGCCGACGAAGTCCAGCAAGTGAAACAGGATCGGCGTGGAAATGTTGTACGGCAAATTGCCGACGACTCGAAGTTTTACCGCCCCCACGCTGCTTGCTTCGCCACGGGGTGGCCTGGCGGCGAAACCTGTCGATGCGGATGAGTGCGCCAGTTCGGAGAAATCCACCTTGAGAACATCGGATTGAATCACGGTCAGCCCTGGACGTGAACTCAGACGTAGCGCCAGATCACGATCCAGTTCAATGACGGTCAGGTGACCCAGGCGCTCAAGCAATGGCTGCGTCAGCGCCGCCAGACCCGGACCGATTTCCACCATGACCTGGTCAGGACCGGGGTCGATGGCGCCGATGATCGCATCAACAATTCCCGCGTCGGTCAGAAAATGCTGCCCGAATCGTTTGCGCGGAATGTGCTTCATGCGGGCAATTTTGTCGTCACTGCGGTGGCTCGCGCATTTCCACGTACGCGCGACCACGCAGATCCTGCGCCCAGTTCATGTAAGTTTCATCAAGCTTCTTTTCCCGCAGCATGCTGCGCACCGCCTCGCGCTGTTCGCGCAGGCTCAATGGGGCATCCCGGCGCTCCATCAACTGGATCAAATGCACGCCAAAGCGTGACACCAGCGGGTCGCTGATCTGGCCCGGCGCCAGTCGGTTCATGACATCCTCGAACTCAGGCACGTACATGCCCGGGTTGGCCCAACCCAAATCGCCACCCTGAGCGGCGCTGCCATCCTGAGAATTTTCGCGGGCGAGAGCCGCAAAATCAGCCTGGCCAGCCACAAGTCGCCTCTTGAATTCGGTCAACTTATCGCTGGCAGCCCGCTCGCTCAGTTGCGGTGTCACCCGCAACAAGATGTGGCGTGCCCGGGCTTGTGTCACGGTCATCGGTGGCAGTCCTGCGTTCCTTCTTTCCAGCACCTTGAGAACATGAAAGCCCGCACCGGAACGCACGACACCGGACACGGCGCCAATCTGCAGACTCTGTGTCGCCTCCAGAAACAGGGGTGGGTATCTGTCCGCAACGCGCAAACCAAGCTGACCCTCATTGACCCGGTCCGGGGCATCCGAGTATTCACGCACCAGTGCAGCAAAATTCTCCCCGGCGCGAGCGCGCTCCATGGCCTTTTGTGCTTTAGCCTGAAAGACACCGATCTGCTCGGCGGTGGCACTGTCTGGGACCGACACCAGAATCTGGGCAAGATTGATTTCCGTGTTTGCCGGATCGGTGTTGTTTTGCTGATCACGCAGGTATTGGTCCACTTCAAAGTCAGACACGCGCACGCGCGGCTCAACGTCCCGTTCCCGCAAACGGGTCAATACCAGTTGCTCGCGTAACTGAGTGCGGAACTGACTGAACACGATGCCATCGTCAGCAAGGCGTCGCTGCAGCGTAGGCACGTCCATCTGGTTTTGACGGGCAATGTTCTGCACAGCCATCTCGACCGCCGCGTCATCGATCCGAAGACCGGTCTCACTGGCCGACTGCAACTGCACCCGCTGGTTAATCAGATTTTCAAGAACCTGGCGCGCCATGTCCTTTCGATCCGGCATCGGTCGACCCTGCTGCGTGAGTTGCTGCACCAGTCGTCGTAACTCGCGCTGCACCTCGTTATTGGTGACGGGTTCGGAGTTGACGACTGCAACAATGTAGTCAGCCGCCTGGGGAACGTCGGGCTGAGTCCTGGCAACCGATGGCGCCAAACTCAGGCCAGGTGACGGCCGCAAACCTTGAGCCAACGAGGGCGTACCGACAAGGACGGAGAGACTGGCCACGATCAGGGCGACAAGGCGATGGGTCATGATGGATTATTCGTAATTGCTGAAACGACTGGGGGAACCCACCTGCTCACGCAGGTACTGGTAATTCGGAACATTGTCCTTCAAGGTCTTCATCGGACTCGCGCCCAGGCGCGCGAAGCCTACAAATTCGAGCTGAAACATGACACGCTGACTCGCTGTTGACGTGCTGGTCTGCAACCTCTCCAAAACGGCGCGGCCGAGCCAGCATCCCGCATCGTACTCAAAACCAAGAACCGCATTCACCAACTTGCCTTCATCGAGGCTGTAATTCAGGCGCCCGACGCTGTACCAGCGCCCCTCACCCTGGCCGCGTCCCGGTCCCAGATCCTGTCCCCGATCACCCCACAGATCGTTCAGAGGCCATTGCCAGCTAAGGTCGATTTGCTCGCTGACGTTGCGTTGATAGCGATAGGTTCCCGTGACAGCCCGGTAGTGGCCCGGGCTGTAGCGCGCTCCGACGGTCGCCAGCGTCGAGCGTTCAGATTTCGGGTTGAACTGAACGGTCGAATCAAATGCCCATTTCGGATCCCAATTGACCGAAGCACCAAGAAGGACGTCACTGATCCGGTCCACCACGGCTGGGTCTGTAGGCAAGAGGGTGACGTATTGATTTTTGAATCGCAGTCGCTGTGCGACACCAAAACGTGCCACCTCGGCGCCAGTGTCGGGATTCAGCAAACGCGTGGAAACCCCTAATGTCAGGAGGTTGCTGTCTGAAATGCGGTCATTCCCGACAAAAGCGTTGTCGGTATAGATGGTTGCAAAGTTGAAGTCCTTGGCCCCCGAATCGTAATTGGGCAGGAAGCTCTGATCACGGTAGGGCGTATTGACATAAAACGCTCGGGGCTCCAGCGTCTGGCGAAAGCCGGTTCCGAAATAGCTGACATCACGTTCAAACACCAAACCACTGTCGAGGCTGAAGGTCGGCACCACCACGCTCGCCGACGTTGCCGTATTGGTCAGTGGCGCATCAAAAAGATAGTTGGCACTGTGCAGTTGCAGTCGGGGCGTAATGAAGCCGGCGGCAGCAATCCACGGCCTGCTAAGCTGAAACAATGAAAATACCCGCTGCGCGTTGGGCTGCAGGGTAACGGCGCCGTTGGACTGAAAACGGGTGTAATCCGCATCCACCGAAAAATCAAAGCCAGCTACGTCGTTTCTCTCGTAACGGCTGGCCAACTGAGGTAGCCGGTCATAGGGCGGCGTAATAGGTGCCGTCAGATCCTGCAGCGTCTGCCACTTCACCATGCGCAGGCTGTTCGAAAAATAGCCGTTGTTCCAGAAGAACGAGGCGTCGTTGGCCAGCAGGCGTTGCGACAATGAAGTCGAGGTTCCGGAGAAATCGCGCCAGTAATTGTCATCGCTCACCCGGTTCAAAGCCAGCCTCACTGCTACCGGTCCGTCCGTCACCAGGCGAGAGAGGCTGTTCCTGAGCGAGCCCTGATGGGAAAACTCAAGCCCCCACCGATTGCTGTCGCGCAGCAGATCGGAGGGCATCAGATCCAGCCGGACCTGCCCGGAATAATCAGTTTGCAAATAACGCAACTCACTGGCCAGGTTGACACCGCGTTTGCTCATGATGGTGGGTGTCAGCGTGACATCCAGATTCGGCGCAACATTCCAGTAATAGGGGAGCGCGAACACAGCGCCGTTGACGTTGTCCAGCCCCAGCGTGGGCGGCATGAAACCTGATTTGCGCTTGTCACTCAAAGGAAAGCTGAGGTAGGGGATGGGCAACAAGGGCACTCCCTTGAAAGTCAGCAAGGCACCTTCGGCCGTCCCGACATCAGACTCATTGTCGATGTGGATGGTGGCAGCGCGCAGTATCCAGTCCGGCAGCCAGTCCGGCCCCGGAACACGCCGACAACTTGTGAGACTGGCGTTGTGAATGACCGATCGCTGTTCATCGATGAATTCGACGCGATCAGCCTGACCATTGGCATCGTTCTTCGGAAAATAGTAGCTCGGCTGACTGAAGAAACCACTGAAGGTGTCGAGCTTGAGCTCAAGCAAAGGCCCTTCGTACACATTGCCTGCACGATTGATGCGAACGTCGCCACGCGCCCTCGCCTGATCGCTGGGCTTGTCGTACTCCAGCCGATCCGCCTTGATCACCAGATCGCCCCGGCGCAGCATGACCTTGCCCTCAACCACAGTTTCCAGATCGGGATGGCCAAACAGTCGCTCCCCGCTGACAAAGGTCGGCAAAGCCTTGCGTGGCGCAGCAATTCCCTCCTGCAAATTCGGACTGGCGCTGAGCGTCACAGGCACCGGAGCCGCCACCTCCTGCGCACACAGCGAGCCGCCCTGCATCACAGCACAGGTGATCAGTGCAGTCGGGCGGAGTTTCAGGTCGAGCAGCAAAATGCGCATGGACTCAAGGGTGTTGGCTATCGCGGCAGTGGGTTGTCAGCCGGCGGAAAGCGCCAGCTTTGTAGAATGGATTATCCATGAGCGATGCCCCCTCCACTGAACCGACCCCGAGCCGTGCGCCGGTCTGGTCCGACTTGCAGCGACAGGCCGACTTCAATGCATGGCTGAGCGCACTCGTACCCGGCCACGGTCTTCAGATCGACTCCCTGCGCAACGCCTCGGCCGACGCCAGTTTTCGACGCTACTTCCGCATCGATTCTCCAAACGGCAGCCGCATCATCATGGATGCACCCCCGGGGCAGGAAGACTGCCAACCATTTGCCAAGGTGGCGGCGCTGATGCACGCCGCGCAGATGCAGGTGCCGCAGGTGCTGGCTTGGGATGACCGCCGTGGATTCATGCTGCTGACCGACCTTGGGGAAAAAACCATGCTGCAGGTGGTCAAGCCGGACCAGCCCCAAGCCAACCTGCAGTGGTACCTGCAGGCCATTGACTCGCTGATCGCCTGGCAAACCGCATCCAGACCCGGGGTATTGCCACCCTACGATGAAACCTTGTTGCGCGCCGAGATGGAATTGTTTCCCCGGTGGTACCTGCAGGAGTACCGTGGCGTTGCGGTGGACGGTGACCTGCGCCGGACGCTCGACGCAGTTTTTTCCCACATCATCAAAGAGAACCTGAACTGGCCTGGCGTCTATGTGCACCGTGACTTCATGCCCAGGAATCTCATGCCCGGGCCGAAAGGCCTTGGCGTACTGGATTTTCAGGATGCGGTCTACGGCCCCATTACCTACGACATTGCCAGCCTCATGCGCGATGCCTTCCTGAGCTGGGAAGAAGACTTTTGCCTTGACATCACGGTGCGTTACTGGGAACAGGCACGCCGGGCCAGCTTGCCTGTCGGCGAGGACTTTGGCGAGTTTTACCGTGGAGTTGAGTGGATGGGGCTGCAGCGGCACCTGAAAGTTGCCGGTATTTTTGCTCGCCTGACCCTGCGCGACGGCAAGCCGCAATATCTGGCAGACACGCCGCGCTTCATCAACTACATCCGCGCCACCACCACGCGCTACCGTGAACTCAGACCGCTGCTGCGCCTGATTGAACGGGTCGAGGGCATTGAGACGGCGCAGGCTTACTCCTTTGGCCGACCCTGAGCTGATCCTTCTGTTTCATGCCCCGTTTCTATTGCCCCGCACCGCTGATCCCAGGCCAGTCGCTGAACCTGACAGCCAACGCCACCCGCCATGTGCAGGTGCTGCGACTGCAACCCGGCGACGGCATCACACTGTTCAATGGCGGCCCCGGCAACACCGGGGGTGCTGGCGAATTCAGTGCCACCATCACCCAGATGGGCCGCAGCGAGGTGCAAGTCCAGGTGGGTGCGCACCTGGCCGTCGAGCGCGAGGCCAGGCACACCATGCATCTGGCGCTCGCAATGCCTGCCAACGAACGCATGGACTGGTTGGTGGAGAAAGCCACGGAGCTGGGCGTGGCCAGCATCCAGCCCCTCATCAGCGAGCGCAGTGTGCTGCGGCTCAGTGGGGAGCGCGCGCGCAAGAAAGTGGCGCACTGGCAGAGCATTGCCATCGCCGCCTGTGAGCAGTGCGGCGGCAACCGGGTGCCACTGGTGCATGAAGTGGCAGGATTTGCGGTCTGGATCCAGGAACACGACCAGCGCCACGACAGGCTGAAGGGTGGCTCATTCCTGCTGTCGCTGCGGGCGGACACGCGCGGCCTGCGCGAAGCCGCGGCCAGTCTGTCCGGGTCGGCCAGCCTCACCTTGCTCTCGGGTCCTGAGGGTGGTCACAGCAGGGCCGAAGAAGACTCAGCCTTGGCCAGCGGATTTACGCCGGTCACACTGGGGCCGCGGGTACTGCGCGCCGAGACCGCCGCACTGTGCGCCCTGGCCACCATGCTGGTCTAAGAGCCGTCTGACGGGTATCATGCCGCTTCATTCTTAGCAACAGGAGCTGCATATGGGACTGATGGACTTCGTCAAGAAACAGTTCATTGACATCATTGCCTGGACCGAAGACTCGGACGGCACACTGGCCTGGCGTTATCCGATGGCCGACATGGAAATCCAGAACGGCGCCTCACTGACCGTGCGCGAATCACAAATGGCCGTGTTTGTGAACGAGGGCCAGGTGGCCGACGTCTTCGGCCCCGGCACGCACAAACTGACGACACAGACCTTGCCAGTGCTGACCTACCTGAAGAACTGGGACAAGCTGTTCGAGTCACCGTTCAAGAGCGACGTCTATTTTTTCAGCACGCGCCAGCAGGTGGACCAGAAGTGGGGCACACCGCAGCCAATCACCGTTCGTGACAAGGACTTTGGTGCCGTGCGCCTGCGCGCGTTCGGAAACTACAGTTTTCGCGTCGCCGACCCCAAACTGTTCCATACCGAGATTTCCGGCACACGTGAGCGCTATGAGGTGAGTGATCTGGACGGCCAGCTGCGCGGGCTGGTGCTGCAGAACATCAGCAATGCCATTGCCAGCAGCGGCATTGCGTTTCTGGACCTGGCCTCCAACCAGTTGAGCTTTGCGCAGGCCCTGACCACCCAGCTGGCCCCTGAGTTTGCCAGGATCGGCCTGAAGCTCGAAGGCATGACGGTGCAAAACGTGTCTCTGCCGGAAGAACTTCAAAAGGTCATGGATCAGAAGATCGGCATGGGCATGGTCGGTGGCGACATGGGCAAGTTCATGCAGTACCAGACGGCGCAGGCCATCCCCAAATTTGCCGAAGGCGCGGCCGCCGGCGGTGGCGGCATTGCCGGAGATGCCATGGGTCTCGGTGCCGGTGTTGCGCTCGGACAGGTACTGGCACAGAACCTCGCAAGTGGCTTGCAGGGCAATGCCAGCTCCACACAGCCCGCTGGCGTCAAAGCCGACGAGGTGATGTCAACCCTTGAAAAGCTCGGGGACCTCAAGGCCAAGGGCATACTGACGCAGGAAGAGTTTGACGCCAAGAAGGCTGAACTGCTGAAGAAACTGGTGTGATGCCCCACTGCCCTGGCGGGACTTGACCGTGGCCACAGACTCACCCCAACGCGCTTACCGGGCTCCCTGCCCGGGTTGCGGCGCGCCGGTAGAGTTTCGGAGCGCGCAATCCACCCATGCCGTCTGCGGCTATTGCCAAAGCACCGTCGCACGTTCGGGCGAGA
>CAIQVX010000241.1 GCA_903875275.1 uncultured beta proteobacterium
GGCCAGCGGCCTGATCGTGCCCTCGCCAGCCAAGGGGCAGCCGTTTGAAATGCAGGCCACTTCAATCAAGGTCACCGGCTGGGTGGATGACCCCGATACCTACCCGATCCAGCCCAAAGCGCACAGCATGGAATACCTGCGGGAAGTGGCTCATTTGCGAGCTCGCACGAACGTGATTGGAGCCGTGACACGCGTACGTCACACAGTGGCACAAGCCATTCACCGGTTTTTTCATGAGCGGGAGTTCTTCTGGGTCAACACGCCGATCATCACCGCGTCCGATGCCGAGGGCGCTGGCGAGTTGTTCCGCGTTTCGACGCTGGATCTGGCCAATCTGCCTCGGACTGAAAGCGGCAAGATCGATTTTTCCAAGGACTTTTTTGGCCGCGAAGCCTTCCTCACGGTGTCTGGCCAGTTGAATGTGGAAACCTATTGCATGGCCCTGTCCAAGGTCTACACCTTTGGGCCAACCTTCAGGGCCGAAAACTCCAACACCAGCCGTCATCTGGCAGAGTTCTGGATGATCGAGCCTGAAATCGCGTTCGCTGATCTTGCGGACGATGCAGCGTTGGCCGAAGCGCTCCTGAAATTTGTCTTTAAGGCCGTCCTGGCCGAGCGTGCGGACGACATGGAGTTTTTTGAGGAGCGGATCGAGAAGGGTCTGATTGCCAAACTTCAGGCCATGATCGATTCCACCTTTGTGCGCATGGACTATACCGACGCCATCAGGATTCTTGAAAAGGCTGGGCAGAAATTTGAATATCCTGTGAAGTGGGGTATCGACCTGCAAAGTGAGCATGAACGTTTTCTGGCGGAACAACACGTGCGCGGGCCGCTGGTGCTGATGAACTATCCCAAGGAAATCAAAGCGTTCTACATGCGCATGAATGACGACGACAAGACCGTGGCGGCAATGGATGTGCTGGCCCCGGGCATTGGCGAAATCATTGGCGGGTCCCAGCGTGAAGAGCGTCTCGATGTTCTGGACCGACGCATGGTGGAGGTGGGCCTTGACCCGGCACATTACGGCTGGTACCGGGACCTGCGCCGCTATGGAACAGTGCCTCATGCCGGGTTTGGCCTCGGGTTTGAGCGCACGATTTCCTACATTTCAGGGCTGGCCAACGTCAGGGACGTCATTCCATTTCCCCGAACGCCTGGCAGTGCCAGGTACTAGGGGTTGGGGTTATCAGGTGTCATTTGGCATGGCCGGGAGCTTTTTTTCTGCTCCGGCTTGAATGTCGTGGATCTGCCACCAATTCCACTGGGCCTGCAACGCCTGGGCACGCTCGATAGAATGAAAGCATGGCAATCAAACCTCCTGTGACTCCCAAGAAGCCGATCGGTCTGCCCTCGACCGATGAGGGAGGTTCTGTGGTGCTGGAACGACGTACCGAAAAGGTCAAGCCGCCACAGATGTACCAAGTGGTGATGCTCAATGACGACTACACGCCGATGGAGTTTGTGGTGGTCATCATTCAGGAGTTTTTTGGCAAGGATCTGGAGGCCGCCACGCAGATCATGCTCAAGATTCATCTGGAAGGAAAGGGCGTCTGTGGGGTCTATTCACGGGATGTGGCGGCCACCAAGGTGGACCAGGTGCTGGACGCAGCGGCCAAGGCTGGCCATCCACTGAAGTGTGTCAGCGAGCCACTGGATTAATTCAGGCGCGGACACATGGTATTGAAATCGGTTTACAGTTAAACATCAAGCAAGGCTCATAAGGAAATCACATGATTGCCCAAGAATTGGAAGTCAGCCTGCACATGGCGTTTGTTGAAGCGCGCCAGCAGCGCCACGAGTTCATCACGGTGGAGCACTTGCTGCTGGCCCTGCTGGACAACCCCAGTGCTGCTGAAGTGTTGCGGGCCTGTTCCGCCAACATTGACGACCTGCGCAAGTCGCTGTCCAACTTCATCAAGGACA
>CAIQVX010000242.1 GCA_903875275.1 uncultured beta proteobacterium
CATGCGGCGCAAGAGGCTCTTCAGGGTTTCAAATTCTTCGGCCGAGAAACCGGCCAGACAGGCATTCTGGACGCCGCTGAGCACCACCGGAATGCCGACGGCCGCCGCACGACCCTCCTCGGTCAACTCGATGTTGACGACACGCCTGTCCTCCACCGAACGCACGCGACGACACAGGCCCTTGGCCTCCAGTCGGTCCAGCAGACGCGTCATGGCGCCGGCATCCAACTCGCAGCCGCGCGCCAATTCGGCCACGGTGGAGCCCTGGCACATATGGAGCCTGAGCAGGGGCAGCCATTGGGCGTTGGTCAGGTCGCTGGCTTCGAGCTGGTGCTCAATCTCGTGTGCCAGACCGGAGAGCACGCGCCGCATCAGGTAGCCCACACTGTCTTCCGGGCGGTAGCCCTGGGCGCGGTAGAAGGTGGGAGTCTTTGGCATAGGGCTGCCGATATTATTTGCTTAGGCAATTACTGTCAAGGCTTTGTTTGGTATGACAACGGTTTTTCCCGGTGACAATAGCCCGATCAACCCAAGCGGTGCCATCGCCGCTCCAAGCCAGCATCGGCAGTCGGAAGCGTGCCACAATTGACTGCACTTCGTGAGGTTCTATTCGAAGGAGAAGTTCATGGGTAAATCGGAAATTATTGATTTGGCTCTGCATTTGAAAGCGACAGAGCGCTACGAGGTTGCAGAGCGAATCATGCAAAGCTTGGACAAGCCCGACGCTGAAATTGATCGGATCTGGGCGGAAGAGGCACTGCGCAGAGCGCAATCGTGTGATGAAGGGCGTATGAAAACACTGCCATTAGCAGCTGTTTTGGGCAACCCGTAATGCAAATCCGTTTTGCCGATATAGCCAACGATGAAGTTTTAGTTGACTCACTGATAGGTGGAGGTTCTAGTGAAAAAGCTGATGTTGATTGCTGCTTTGCTTGGTTCTGGCCTTTGCAATTCTCAAACTCTTAAGGGAATCGAGCTCGGTAGTCAAACTGCCAACAAAGGTGAAGCGACTCCATTGATTGTGCACTTGGAGCCTGTCCAAGGAAAGAGCAATTGGTGCGGGCTTGTTATTTTTTACGGTGACGGTACAACAACTGACCACCGTCTAGAAGATTCTGATATTCCCCTCCGTGTTACCCACACGTACGCGATTGCAGGTACGTACACCGTTATAGCCGAAGGTAAGACGATTTTTCGAGGCTTCAATACTGCGGCGTCATGTAGCGGTTCAAGCAAAACAGCAACCATTACCGTCATCGACCCAGCGGAAAAGCTGAGGGAGCAAGCTCGGCAGGCTCAGCTAGAGGCTGAGCAGAAGAAGAAGTTGGAGGAACTTGCGGCCGCAAATCGGGACCACGAGGTCGAGTCCCAAAAAAGGCGAGCACTTGAAGCCCAAGAACTGGATTTGAAGGCAAGGGAAATCTCGTTAAAGAGGAGGGAACTCCAGGCGAAAGAACGCGCGATCACGGCTCGCGAGGAGGAACTTCGCAGCAAAGAAAGTGCGTCCAAAAAAATTTCCACGCCTACGTCAGGACGCCCAGCACCAACCAAGCCCCCAACAGAAGCGAAAGACACCAAGCCAAGCTTACTTGACATGGCGCAATGAGAAAGTCTTGGGCATCTGTTTCGCCATGCCACTTCATGAAAACAAGACAATCACTATCCACTGGCGAAACTGTCAACCGAGATCGCCTGAATGAAACAGATCCTTGCACATTTAGTTACTCTGGCAATCGCCTTACTCGCTGCGGGCGAATGCCGATCATCCGAAATTTCTAGTAGAACTGCTCTGATCATCGGAATTGGTACTTACGACCGACCGGAAATTCCCATCTTGGAGGGTGTTAAGGAAGACATGATTAGTGCTATGGCTATAGCCAAGGCGATGGACATTCCCGAGCGAAATATCCGAGTGCTGCGAGATCGGCAGGCAAGCAAGGCGGGCGTACTGGAGGCACTCCGGCAGTTGAGCGAATCAACGGCTGACGGGGCCCGAACGTTTGTTTATTATTCCGGGCACGGTACGCGCTGGCTAGACGAAAAAGCGGGGGGCTGCGTCGAGGGTTTGTTGACCTACGACTACAAAGTAATCACCAACAGCGAGATCGCTGCCGTTACTAAAACACTAAGCGACAAGGCGGACAAATTCATCTCCATTTTTGATGCTTGCCACTCGGCAGGTGTCGCGCCAACACTGGCTCTAACTCGCGCGATCGGAAACGGCAAGTTCACGCCGAAGTACTACATGAAAACGGGCGGTATAGCCAACGCCTGCAATCAACCCTCTAACCTGATAACCCGCAGTTTGCTGGGCGAGGCAACTCGACTCGGGGCCCTTCCTGAGAATTCTGTCCAGATCACCTCCTCTCTTTCGACGGAAGTGAGCTTTGACGAACCCGGTAAAGGAGGTCTGGCTACGCAGGCGGTACGCGACTGTCTTCTTGGAAAGGCAACTGATCTGGATGCCTCCGGCGCAGTCTCCATCGCAGAGGTGCAACAATGCGCGCAACAGATCGTGAACCAAAAATTGCAGAACTCCGTTAGAGCGACGCCCCACCATGTAACCGTATCAGGGAATAGGAATTTGATACCTGTGCAGCGTCCAAAACCTCAAACGGTAAGTCCTGCACCGCAAATTATTGCTGCAGCACCCTTAATGCAGACTCCTGCTCCACCACAGGACTCCATGGAGCCAGAGCCACCAACGCAGTTGCCACCACCCACCCCCATTCAGCCGATACCACCAGAACCGACGCAGGAACCATCGCCTCCCTCTGCGAGTACACCCGTCTCAGTAGTCAATGCGTTGCCGCACCCAGCGCAGCCAGCACCTGTTAAACCGCCCAGACCCGAGCCAGCAGTGGCGTCGATTGCGACTCTGCGTGACATACTTCAGCAGCGCAATCCGAAGCGTGTAATAAATGTCGGTTTGAACAGGGCTGAACTCAAGATTGGCAAAGATAGTCTTGAATTGAATGTCAAGTCCAGCCATGATGGGTACGTGTACTTGATCATGCTCGGCAGCGATGCTAAGAGCTTTTACGTTCTTTTTCCGAATGGTCTTGACAGGGATAACCGCATACATGCCAAGCAGGCGCTGCACCTTCCACGACCTGCCTGGCAGGTCAAATCCGCTGGCCCGCCAGGCACTGATCAATTGCTGATAATGGTTTCAGACACACCGAGAAATCTCGACGGAATGGCGCTGGCTGAGCCTACCGCTACGGTCCCTTTCACTTTTGCCTTAAACACGCTGGGTGGTAGGTCGACATTGATCGATTTTCTGACAGGCAGTGGCGCGACCGGCAAGTCCGAGAGTTTTGGCGCAACACTATTCAGATTGAAGGAAGTGCCGTGAAATTTCAGCACTTGCTGATGGGACTTGCTGTAACGGTCTTGAATGTGAGTGCACAACAAGCCAAATCCGCATCAGTCGATTACATAGTTGAAGTACTGGCACCAGCACCATCCTTCACCCGTAACCTGCGCAACCTGACCCCCGAATCGCGCAAGATTGACTTGATGGTTCAATTTGAGTTCAACTCTTCCAAGCTAATGGACATCAGCAAGCCCCTTTTGACGAGCGTTGCGTAAGCGGCTAGCCATGGCACCTTGACGCAGGGGCCGGCACTATGCGAGGCGGTTGACTGCGCTCAGACCTGGGGCTGCCAGCGATGAGGGAGCAACTCGTCGATTCGGCTGTTCAGGTGCGAGGGCAACCGCGTGAGAACGTCCTTCAGGTACGCCCACGAATCGTGCCCCTGCATCTTTGCCGACTGCACCAGACTCATGACGATGGCGGCGCGCTGACCAGCAAGTTCACTGCCGGCAAATAGCCAGGCCTTCCTGCCCATGGCCCAGGGGCGCATCAGG
>CAIQVX010000243.1 GCA_903875275.1 uncultured beta proteobacterium
ACGCCTGGTTCATGGACAACGGCAAGCACAGCTACTTCATCCGGATGATCGGCAATGGCGTCCATCCAACGCCGAACCGGCTGATCCGCGTCTCCCTGCTGGACGCCAGCGACCATCAGATCCTGCCGGTCTGTGGCCTGGCGGGCGGCAGCATCACCAATCCGCCAATGATCGATCTGCAGCGGCAAATCGTGATCGGCTACGACTCGGCGAATCGTCATCTGCAGGCCTGGCGTTTCGACGCTGCCGCAAAGACCTTGACGCCGCTGTGGCACAAGAGCGCCTTTGGTTGCGCCAGCCACATGATTCTTTACCCGCACAGCGGTGAACTGGTCATCAACGATTACCGCCGTGGCGCTGAGGAGGTGGTGGTGCTGGCGATCGAATCCGGCGCCGAGATCGGACGCGTGCGCTGCGGCGGCCTCAATCAGGGCGTGGTGTTTCCCAGCGTTGGCTGGGGGCGTGACTTTTACTGGTCGTCCATGGACCGCTTGACGCGGGTCTTTGTCCAGACCGAACACAATATCGAAGGCGTATCAAAGTGAAAACAAGAATTTTGTGGGTCGTTGTCGTGCTGGTGCTGCTGGCATCCTCGGTCTATTTCTTTCGTGCGCAGCTGAGCGTGGCCGTGGCAAAGAGAGTGGCGGTGAGCCATCTGGCGGCTGACGTGCCGAGTGAACTACCGGAGGGACTGCATGTCGGTCTGTGTGGCGCCGGCTCGCCGATGCCTGATGAGAAACGCGGCGGTCCGTGCACCCTGGTGCTGGCGGGCAAGCGGATGTTTGTCTTTGATGCCGGCAACGCCAGCTCACGCAACATCGGCAGGATGGGCTTTGTCCACGGCCGCATCGAGGCCATTTTTCTGACGCACTTTCACTCCGACCACATCGACGGTCTTGGCGAGCTGATGCTGCAGCGCTGGGTTTCGGCCTCGAACGCGGCACCGGTGCCAGTTCATGGGCCAGCCGGTGTGGAAAACGTGGTTGCCGGCTTCATGCAAGCCTATGCGCAGGACCAGCGCTACCGGGTGGCACACCACGGAGAAGCCACCATGCCCTCCAGTGGCTTTGGTGGCAAGGCCTTGCCCTTCACCCTGGACGCCCAGGGCCGCGCCTTGCTATTGAAAGACGCCGATCTCGAGATTGTTGCTTTTGCCGTCGATCACGCGCCGGTGCATCCGGCGGTTGGCTATCGCATTACGTACAAGGGCCGCAGCGTGGTCTTGAGTGGTGACACCAAAAAATCTGCGGCGGTGCAGCGAGCAGCCGCTGGCGCCGATCTGTTGGTGCATGAGGCCATGTCCACGCCCCTGATGGCGATTCTGCAGGACGGCGCGGGTCAGGCCGGGCGACCCAAGCTGCGTCAGTTGATGCTTGACATCATCGATTACCACAGCACGCCCGAGCAGGCGGCGCAAACTGCGCGCGATGCCGGCGTGCGCTATCTTCTGCTGAACCACATCGCACCGCCCCTGCCTTTGCCCGGACTGGAAAAGGCTTTTCTGGGCGACGCGTCAAGCATTTACGCCGGGCCGATCCGGGTCGGTGCGGATGGTGACTTCATCAGTATGCCGGTGGGCTCGCATGAAGTCAGCGCGGGTCGAAGGTCTTAATTTTTGCGAGGTGCAGCATGCAACAACTTCCTGTCATCCAGAAAATCCTGCGCACGCCGGAGGCGCGGTTTGAGAACCTGAGCGACTTTCCCTACACACCGCACTACATCGAGGTCGGTGGTCTGCGCATCGCCTACATCGACGAAGGGCCACGCACCGCGCCGGTGGTGCTGCTGATGCACGGCGAGCCAAGCTGGTCCTACCTGTACCGCAAGATGATTCCGGTCTTGCTGCAAGCCGGCTACCGCGTTGTCGCACCCGATCTGGTGGGTTTCGGGCGTTCCGACAAGCCGGCACGCAAGTCCGACTATTCTTACCTGAACCATGTGCAGTGGATGAAGGCCTGGATGGAGCGCGTAGATCTGCAGAGAGCGACCCTGTTTTGCCAGGACTGGGGTTCGCTGATCGGGCTGCGCATGGTCGCGGAACTGCCGGACCGCTTTGCGCGCATCGTGCTGGCCAACGGCGGCCTGCCTACCGGCACCACCGAGACACCCAAGGCCTTCAGGATCTGGCGTGCCTTTGCGGTCTACAGCCCCTGGTTTCCGATTGGTCGCATTGTCAAGAGCGGCTGCGCCCTGGGTTTGACGCCGCAGGAGATTGCGGCCTATGACGCGCCCTTTCCATTCCGCAAGTACAAAGTGGCCGCGCGACTGTTCCCGACCTTTGTGCCGACCACACCTGATGACCCGGAGCGCCAGAACAACGAGCGGGCCTGGGAGTTCTTCAAGCAGTGCCAGAAGCCCTTTTTGACGCTGTTCAGCAACCGCGATCCGGTGACACGCGGCGGTCACAAGATGTGGCAGAAACTGGTGCCCGGCGCTCAGGGTCAGCCGCATGCGGTAACACGGGGTGCAGGGCATTTTCTGCAGGAAGACAAGGGCGTCGAAGTGGCGCAAGCAATCGATGCCTTCATCAAAGCTTGAGCTGGACGGCACGGTGCGGCCGCTGGACAAGTACGACGCGCCACTGCACTTTGCCAAGCAGGGTGGACGACGCTTTCACGTCATGGCCAAACCGGTTGGCCCGGCCTGCAATCTGGACTGCTCCTACTGCTATTACCTGGCCAAGGCGACGCTGGCCGACGGTTCACGCAGCGGCCGCATGCTTGACGAGACACTGGAACTGTTCATACGCCAGTACATCGAGGGTGTGACCGGCCCCGAAGTGGTTTTCTCCTGGCAGGGCGGCGAGCCGACGCTGTTGGGCGTGGACTTTTTCCGGCGCGTGATTGAGCTGGAGAAGAAATACGCGAAACCCGGTCAGACCGTGCAGAACGACCTGCAGACCAATGGCACCTTGCTCGATGATGAGTGGTGCCGCTTTCTGAAACAGAACCGCTTTCTGGTTGGGCTGTCGATTGACGGCCCGCGCGACATCCATGACCAGTGCCGCTACACCAAGGGCGGTGAGCCCACTTTTGACAAGGTGATGAACGCAGTGCGCCTCCTGAAGGCACACCGGATTTCATTCAATACCCTGAGCTGCATACACCGCTACAACGCCAGACGGCCGCTGGACGTGTACCGCTTTCTGCGGCGTGAAGTGGGCTCCGTCTACATGCAGTTCATTCCGATTGTGGAGCACCGCACGTTCGAGACGACGGCGCCCCAGAGCTGGGATAGCGCAACACTGCCAATGCAGGGTCAGGCCAGGGCGCGCCCGGGGCAGCCAGACTCCATCGTCACCGACTGGTCAGTGGATCCCGAGGATTGGGGCTATTTTTTGAGCAAGGTGTTTGACGAGTGGAGCAAGCGCGACATCGGCAAGGTCTTCGTCAACCATTTTGAAACGCTGGTGGCGCAGCACATGGGCCTGCCGTCACAGATGTGTGTGTACAGCGAAGTCTGCGGCAAGGCACTGGCCA
>CAIQVX010000244.1 GCA_903875275.1 uncultured beta proteobacterium
AGTCCTTCTACCAGAACGTCAAGGCCGAGGTCCAGTCAACGATCGAACGCGTGACCGGTCAGGAAAGCCTGGTCTCGTGTCGCGTCACGCACGCCTACCCGGATGGTCTGGCGCCCTACTTCACCATCGCCGTACTCGGCTCTGCCAGCGGCGACGTCGCCAGTGCACTCGCAGCCTGGCGCGAGATCAAGCTGGCCGCCAACACCGCCGTGGTGGCACACGGTGGCACCATCACGCACCACCATGCGGTGGGACGCGATCACCGCAGCGGCTACGAGCAGGAGTCGCCGCCACTGTTTCGGCAAATGCTGGGCGCCGCCAAAGCGGTGGTCGATCCAGCCGGCATTCTCAACCCCGGTGTGCTGTTCGACATGCAGGGGCACATTCCCGGCCCCGGCGGTGTACTGGCTGGCTAACGCGGATCGGACCCGACCGGTGCGGAAGCCGGCACCGGGGCTGCCACCGGCGCCCGGGTAACAGGTGCATCGACTGAGACTCTGGTCACCCAGCCGCCGCTGGCCCATTCACTGTAGCGCCAGTCGCCATCGATTTGCTCCACCCCGGGCGGTGCTGCACCCAGTGGCTGTTCCGGCACACCTTCCAGAGCCTTGGCCATATAGGCGATCCAGATCGGCAGCGCCAGGCCGCCACCGGACTCGCCCATACCCAGACTGCGCGGTTCGTCGTAGCCCATCCAGGCCACCGCCACCAGACTGGGATGAAAACCGGCAAACCAGGCGTCCACGGCCTCATTGGTGGTGCCGGTCTTGCCGTAAACGTCGCCTCGTTTGAGCTCGCGCTGGGCGCGCTCGGCCGTGCCGATGCGCGTGACATCGCGCAGCAGACTGCTCGTGACAAACACATTGCGCGCCGGCACCGCCCGCGACTCTTCGACCAGGGGCGTCGCGGCTGGCGCCTCGAACAGGACCTTGCCCTGGGCGTCGGTGATGCGTTCCACCAGCACCGGGTTGACACGCCAGCCGCCGTTGGCGAAGACTGCGTAGGCCTGCGCCAGTTGCAGCGGCGTGGTGCTGCCCGCCCCCAGCGCCAGCGTCAGGTTGTCGGGCTGGCGTGCCGCGTCCAGGCCGAAGCGCTCGACCCAGTCGCGCTCCGGGGCGATGCCCACATGCTGCAGCAGGCGCACGCTGACCAGGTTCCTGGAGCGGGCCAGGGCTTCGCGCAGGGTGATGGGACCATCAAAGCGGCCGTCGCTGTTCTGCGGCGACCAACCATTGGCGGCCGTGAACGGGGCATCGTCGATCAGCGTCGCCGGCATTACGCCGTGCTCCAGCGCAGCGGAATACAGAAACGGCTTGATGCTCGACCCGGGCTGGCGCCAGGCCTGGGTGACGTGGTTGAACTGTTGCCGCGCAAAGTCAAAGCCGCCGACCAGTGCCCGCACACGCCCAGTCACCGGATCGAGCGCGACGAAAGCGCCCTGCGCCTGCGGCCACTGCGTGAAGACCCAGGCCTTGCCCTGCTGCATCACGCGCACGACAGCACCACGGCGCAGCGCCAGCGCCGGCTTGGCTTTCGGTGAGAGCGCCGCCTTGACCCACTTGAGCCCATTGCCGGTGATGAGCACGCGCTGCCCGGAGGCCAGTTGCACGGCGACCTCGGCCGGCATTGCCTGCAGCACGATGCCAATGCGCAGCTGCTCGTCGTCCTGATGATCTTTCAGTGCCTGGGCCGCCGCGCGTTCCACCTCGGGACCGTCTCCGGCAGGCAGGGTTTCCCTGTCTTCCGGACCGCGCCAGGCGCCTTTTCCATCATGCTCCAGCACGGCGCGGCGCAAGGCGGTCCAGGCGGTCTGCTGGTCCTGCGCACGCAGTGAGGTCTGCACGCGGATGCCGCTGGAATAGGCCTCACTGCCTACGCGCTGCACCACGGCACGCCGTGCCATTTCGGCCACGTACTCGGCGTGCAGCGGCACCTGCAGCGGCGAACGGATGTGAAGCGGTTCAGCCTTCGCTGCAGCCAGTTGACGCTCATCGATGACACCGGTGGCGCGCATGCGTGCCAGCACCACGTGCTGGCGCTGGGTGGCGCGTTTGAGGTTGGTGATCGGGTTGGCGTAGAGCGGGTTTTGCGGCAGACCGGCGAGCAGCGCCACCTCGGCCGTCGACAGCTTGTCCAGCGACTTGCCAAAATACACCTGGGACGCCGCCGCAAAACCGTAGGCATGCTGCCCCAGGTAGATCTCGTTCAGGTACAACTCCAGAATGCGGTCCTTGCTCAGCTGCTGCTCGATCTTGAGTGCGATCATCACCTCCTTGATCTTGCGCTCGGCAGTCTGGCGGTTGCTCAGAAAAAAGGTTCTGGCCACCTGCTGAGTGATGGTTGAGGCACCCTGGCGCCGTCCACCCGCGAGCATGGTCAGCAAGGCACGCGCCATGCCTTTGGGGTCAATGCCCCCATGTTCCCGAAAGCGTGCGTCCTCCACCGCAATCACGGCGTCCTGCAGCAGCTTGGGCATCTGGGCGATAGGCAGGAACTGGCGCCGCTCGCTGCCAAACTGCGCAATCTCGACGCCATCGGCGGTGAGGATCTGCAGCGACTGCACCGGCCGGTAGTTGATCACACGGTCTAGTGGCGGCACTTCCCAGGACGCTGCGGCCGCCGGTACTGCGCTGGCACACAGCAGGAGTGCAAGTGCCATCTTCAGGATGTTCAGGATTGGATACGACATGCAAGGGCCAGGGGCTGGCGCAGGAAACTGGTGAGCGAGCATACACGCAGATCGCAAGTCCGGGCTTGTCACTCGCGTTCTGGACAGGCAGGGTACCGATGTGCGTAAATCGCGCCTGTTTCACTTTTTTCCGGGGCCTCCATGTCGGACACCATCCACCACCGTATCTGCCCCCTGTGCGAAGCCTGCTGCGGCCTTGAGTTCAAGGTGCAGGACGGCCAGGTCAAGAGCATCCGCGGCCATGAGCAGGACGTGCTGAGCCAGGGCTACCTGTGCCCCAAGGGCGTGGCCCTGAAAGACCTGCACGAAGATGCGGACCGGCTGCGCACACCGCTGATCAAGCGCAACGGCGTGCACCAGAGCGCGACCTGGGAAGAAGCCTTTGCCGAGATCGAACGGCGCCTGCCGCCCATCATCGCAGCGCACGGACGTGACGCCACGGCGGTGGTGGTGGGCAACCCGTCGGCGCACAAAATCGGACTACTGAGTTACTTTCCAAAGCTGGTGCGTGCGCTTGGAACGCAAAACGTTTTCTCGGCTTCAACCCTGGACCAGATGCCCAAGCAACTGGCCAGCGGCATGATGTTCGGTCATTGGCTCTCGATCGCGTTGCCCGACATCGCACGCACCGACCTGCTGCTGGTCATTGGCGCCAATCCGCTGGCAAGCAATGGCAGCATGTGGACCGTGCCGGACTTCAAGGGCAAGGCCAGAGCGATGCAGGCGCGCGGCGGCAAACTGATCGTGATTGACCCGCGGCGCACGGAGACGGCAGCCATCGCCGATGCGCACCACTTCATCCGTCCCGGCGCCGATGTGTTTCTGCTGGCTGCCATGCTGCACACGCTGTTTGCGGAAAACCTGGTGCGCTTGGGCGCGGTCCAGAATTGCGTCAATGGGGTGGATGAAGTGCAAGCCGCGGTCGCGCCTTTCAGCCCGGAGGCGGTGAGCGAGCGCTGCGGTATGCCGGCGCCGACCATCCGCCACCTGGCACGCCAACTGGCCGGCACCGAGCGGGCCGCGGTCTATGCGCGCATAGGCACTTGCACGCAGGAGTACGGCACGCTGGCAAGCTGGCTGGTGGACGCGCTCAACGTGCTGACCGGTCACCTGGATGTGCCGGGCGGGGCCATGTTCGCCAAGGCTGCGGCCTTTGCTGCCAACACCGCGGGCCGAGCCGGCGTCGGAAAAGGCATCAGCACCGGGCGCCATCACGCCCGCGTCAGCGGCGCACCGGAAGTGTTTGGCGAGCTGCCTATGACCTGTCTGGCAGAAGAAATCGAGACGCCGGGCCCCGGTCAAGTGCGCGCCCTGATCACGGTCGCCACCAACCCGGTGCTCTCCAGCCCGAACGGGCCACGGCTGGCCCGGGCGCTGGACAGCCTGGATTTCATGGTCAGCCTGGACATCTATCTGAACGAAACCACGCGCCATGCAGACGTCATCCTGCCCGGGCTGTCGCCGCTGGAAGAGATGCATTACGACCTGGCGTTTCCGCAGCTCTCGTGGCGCAACCACGCACGCTACAGCCCGCCGGTGCTGCCGCGTCCGGCCGGGCAACCGGAGGAATGGCAGACCCTGCTCAAGCTGGCTGCCATCGTGCAGAACAAGGGCACGCAGGTCGATGCCGATGCGCTCGACGACGAGCAGTTTGCGCAGGATGCGCAGCGCCTGTTTGGCGCCCATGCCGACGCCGTGATCCACGCCACGCAGGGTTTGCGCGGGCCGCAACGCGTGCTGGACATGGCTTTGCGCAGCGGTCCCTATGGCGATGGTTTCGGCCTGAAGCCCGAGGGTCTGAACCTGGCCAAAGTCATGGCATCGAACAGCAACGGTGGCATCGATCTGGGGCCCTTGCAACCGCGCATTCCCGAGCTGCTGCGCACCCCCAGCGGCAAGATCGAGTTGGCACCGCTGTCCTTCATCGCCGACCTGCAACGCGCCGTGGCCGACCTGCAGCGCCCGGCACCCGATCTGATGGTCATCGGCCGGCGCGACCTGCGCAGCAACAACAGCTGGATGCACAACCTGCCGCTGTTGGCCAAGGGGCCCATGCGCTGCACCGCGCTGGTTCACCCGATCGACGCAGCGCGCCTGCACTTGACGGATGGCGCGCTGGCAAGCCTTGAAAACGGTGCGCGCTCGGTGCAGGCCCAGGTGCAGATCAGCGAGCAGATGATGCCCGGCGTGGTGAGCCTGCCGCACGGCTGGGGTCACGACCTGCCCGGCACCCGACTCGCACTGGCGGCGCAGCGACCCGGCGCCAACCTGAATGCCTTGCTCGACGATCAGTTGCGCGATCCGCTCTCTGGCAACGCGGTGCTTGGCGGCGTCGCCATCACCATGCGGCCATGCGCAGACGGCGTGCCGGCCAGCTGAAATGATTCGTTCTGCTCAGAGCAGAAACGGAATCAGCCACCAGCTTCTTTTCTTGTAGGCGGCCCAGTCCGGGTAGCGCGACATGCTGGCTTCTTTCATGACCATGTTGA
>CAIQVX010000245.1 GCA_903875275.1 uncultured beta proteobacterium
AAAACGTCCCATTACAAGCCCTCAACACCTTCGGCATCGTCGCCAAGGCACTTTCCCTTGTCCGCATCACTTCCCAGGAGGATGTCCAGACCCTGCTTGATCATGCCGAAGTGCGGGAGCTGCCGAAATTTGTCCTTGGGGGCGGCAGCAATATTGTGTTGACAGGTGACGTCAAACCGGTGGTCCTCAAAGTCGAAATCAAAGGCAGGCGCCTTGTGGGCGAGTCCAGCAAAGGCTATGTGGTGGAGGCGGGCGCCGGTGAGAACTGGCATGATTTCGTGTGCTGGACCCTGCAACAGGGACTGGTCGGCCTGGAGAATCTGGCGCTGATTCCTGGCACGGTTGGTGCTGCACCAGTGCAGAACATTGGTGCTTACGGGGTCGAACTTCAGGATCGATTCGACTCGCTGGATGCGGTCGATCTCCAAAGCGGGCGCAGTTTCAGCCTCAATGCAGCGCAATGTGCTTTCGGATACCGGGACTCTGTTTTCAAGCATACGGCGGCGTCTGGAACAGGGTTGGGTCTTGCGGGTCGCGCCCTCATAACAAGGGTGCGTTTTTTGTTGCCTAAACCGTGGAAGCCGGTCCTGGGCTACGCGGATCTGGAACGCAAGATGTCGGAAGAAGGAGTCCAGCGACCGACGGCCACACAATTGTTTCACTGGGTTTGCGAGATCCGGCGTGCCAAACTCCCTGACCCGGCGCTGATCGGCAATGCCGGCAGTTTCTTCAAGAACCCGACAGTGACCGCCGAGCAGTGTGCCGATATCATCGCGCGCGATCCGAAGGTCGTTTACTACCCCATGCTGGACGGATCCATCAAGCTTGCCGCCGGCTGGCTCATCGATGCCTGTGGCTGGCGCGGCAAGACCGTCGGTCACGCCGGTGTCTACGAAAAGCAGGCACTGGTGCTGATCAATCGCGGCGATGCCAGCGGCGGCGAGGTGATGACTCTGGCCCGAGCCATTCAGACCAGTGTCTATGAACGCTTTGGGATCCGGCTGGAGCCTGAGCCGGTTGTGGTTTGAATCAGCCGAAATGGCAAATGTAGTGGTACGCGTCGCTGACCCGAATCTGGAAAGAGGAGTTGCCGGGAACACTGAAACTCTCGCCAGCGCGCGAGGTAAGCCAGTCCTGGGTGCCGGCAAGTTTGTACTCGCAAGCACCAGCCACACACTCCATGGTCTCAGGAGCGGCGGTGCTGAATGTAAGCGTCGCGGGCAGCACCACCCCGATCGATTTCTTGGTGCCATCGGCCAGGCGCAGGCTGTGGCTGATGCATCTACCGTCGAAATAGACGTTGGCCTGCGTGTTGACAGTGACATTGGCGATGCTCGAAGTGCTCATTTTGACCCTGAAGATTCGAAAGGATCGCCATGTTAGCCGCAAACAGCCAGCGTTCTCAACAAAAGAGGGTTTTTGTCCTCGGTGGCACCGGTTTTGTCGGGCGCAGCGTCTGTGCAATGTTGCTACGCCAGGGCTGGCAGGTGACCGTGCCCACCCGCGCTCGCCTTCAGTCCGAACGGCCACCGGAACTCTCGGGCGTGACCCTGCTGGACCTGGATGTGCATGAGGAAGAGGCGCTCACCCAGGCGCTTGCAGGCCATCTTGCAGTGATCAATCTCGTAGCCATTCTGCATGGAACACAAGCACTGTTCTCGCAAGTGCACGTTCAACTGGTTGAGAAATTGGCTCGCGCCTGCCTGGCGGTCGGTGTCAGGCAAGTGGTTCAGGTCAGCGCCATAGGCGCCAGTGCCAGTCAACCCCTTTCGGCACCCTCCATGTATCTGCGCAGCAAGGGGCAGGGTGAGGCTGTGCTGCTGCATGCTGCAGACTCATCGAACCCGCCCGCCTTTGAGTTGACCATTTTGCGACCAAGCGTCATCTTTGGCGCACAAGACAAGTTTCTCAATGTTTTTGCCAGTTTGCAGAAGACATTGCCCGCGGTGCCGCTGGCCGGTGCTGCCGCACGCTTTCAGCCGGTTTGGGTCGAGGATGTGGCCAACGCCGCATGTCACAGCCTGACACGCTGCGGCTCGGCACTGGGCAGCTCTGCGCCTTTGATTCTTGAAGCTTGCGGTCCGGACATCTTCACCTTACGGGAACTCGTGCAAATTGCGGGACGCCTCAGCGGTGCCCGCGGTGGGCGTGGCCGTCCAGTGTTCGGGCTACCGAACTGGTTGGCGTGGCTGCAGGCCAGTCTGATGGAACTGCTCCCGGGGGAGCCTGTCATGAGCCGTGACAACCTGGACTCGATGCGCTGCGATAACGTGGCACAGGGCGTCTTGCCAGGATTGGCTTTTCTGTCGATCAGGGCCGCCGCCCTGCAGCCGATTGCTGCGTCGTATCTGGGGCGCAGCTAGGCTGCTACTTGCTGCCTGCGTCGTCCAGCCGCATGAAGTCCCCATCTTTGCCAAGTGACAACAAGCCGCTTTGTGCGTAGATACCGAGTTTGGCGCGGGTGTCCACGATGTCGAGGTTGCGCATGGTGAGCTGACCGATACGGTCCGCTGGCGAGAACGGTGCGTCCTCGACCTTTTCCATACTCAGGCGCTCGGCCGCATAGGTCAGGTTGGGTGATGTCGTGTTCAGGATCGAGTAGTCGTTGCCGCGTCGCAGTTCCAGCGTCACTTCACCGGTAACCGCGCGTGCCACCCAGCGCTGAGCGGTCTCACGCAACATGATCGCCTGCGGGTCGAACCAGCGGCCCTGGTACAACAGACGACCGAGCTTGCGACCGTTGTCCCGGTACTGCTCGATCGTGTCTTCGTTGTGGATGCCGGTGACAAGTCGCTCATAGGCGATGAACAGCAGAGCCAGGCCTGGCGCCTCGTAAATGCCGCGACTCTTGGCCTCGATGATGCGGTTCTCGATCTGGTCGCTCATACCCAGGCCATGTCGCCCACCGATGCGGTTGGCTTCGACGATCAGCGTGACCAGATCGGGGTATTCGATGCCATTCAGGGCCACCGGACGGCCTCCCTCGAAGCGCACCGTGACTTCCTCGCGCGCCACTGCAACGTCGTCCCTCCAGAATGCCACCCCCATGATCGGATTGACGATTCTGATGCCGCTGCTCAGTTGTTCCAGATCCTTGGCTTCGTGCGTTGCACCCAGCATGTTGGAATCGGTCGAGTAGGCTTTCTCCGCTGACATCTTGTAGCCAAAGCCGGACTTGGTCATGAACGCCGACATCTCGGCGCGCCCGCCGAGTTCGTCGATGAACAACTGGTCCAGCCAGGGTTTGTAAATCTTGAGAGAGGGATTGGTCAACAGGCCGTAGCGGTAAAAGCGCTCGATGTCGTTGCCCTTGAATGTACTGCCGTCACCCCAGATGTGCACGTCATCCTCTTTCATGGCGGCAACCAGCATGGTGCCGGTTACCGCGCGTCCGAGGGGGGTGGTGTTGAAGTACGTCACCCCCGCCGTGGAGATGTGAAAGGCGCCACTTTGCAGCGCGGCAATGCCTTCGCTGGCAAGCTGGTTGCGACAGTCGATCAGACGTGCCGCTTCTGCGCCATACTGCATCGCCTTGCGCGGAATCTCGTCATAGTCGGTTTCATCGGGCTGGCCCAGGTTGGCCGTGTAGGCGTAGGGAATAGCTCCCTTTTGCTTCATCCAGTGCAGGGCCGCGCTGGTGTCAAGGCCGCCGGAGAAAGCGATGCCGACTTTTTGCCCGATGGGCAGGTTCTGGAGAATGGTGGCCATGGAATTTGCGGTGCAGTTTTGTACAAGTTGTAATTTTAGGCGACCGTCGTCCGCGCCAGTGAAGCGGGAAAGGCTCTAAGATCCGAGACGTGCACGCCAGAGCGCCTCGGTAAAGCCCGCTGTCACCCTGCCATCGCTCCATTCGACTATCGGGCGCTTGATGACGCTGGGCTGACCTAGCATCAGCGCGCGCGCACTCGGAACGTCCGTGACTTCCCGGCGCGTCCCATCATCGAGGCGACGCCAGGTGGTGCCACGACTGTTAACCAGCGCCTGCCAACCCAGATGTTGGATCCACGCGTCGAGGTTGTGCTCAGGCACACCCTGCTTCCTGAAGTCGTGGAACAGATGCTTGTGACCCTGTTCCTCAAGCCATGCGCGTGCTTTCCTCACGGTGTCGCAGTTGCTGATGCCATAAAGCGTGATAACTGGTGTTTCCATGGGCTCCATCATGCCGTATTCGGCGACAATGGCAGCGGCATGAACACACAAGCTCTCAATCTCGACCAATGGCTGGCCCATTGTGAGCTGTTACACCCCAAGACGATCGACTTGGGTCTGGAACGGGTCAGGGTGGTGGGACAACGCATGGGACTGCGCTTCTCGTGCCCCGTCATCACCGTTGCCGGCACCAACGGCAAAGGTTCAACCTGCGCCATGCTGGAGTCGATCCTCAGTCAGTCCGGGTACCGGACAGGGTGTACACCTCGCCGCATCTCGTGCATTTCGAAGAGCGGCTTCGGATCGGCGGTTACCCGGCGAGCCGGGACGACCTCGCAACCGCCTTTGCCAGGGTCGAGCACGCCCGCTGCAAGGACGGTGCTGCGGTTTCTCTGACCTACTTCGAACTCACCACGCTGGCCATACTTGACGTCATGGTGCGCGCCAGTCTGGACGTCGCGATCCTCGAAGTGGGCCTGGGCGGGCGGCTTGACGCTGTCAACATCATCGAGCCCGACTGTGCGGTGATCACCAGCATCGATCTGGATCACATGGAGTTCCTGGGTACGGACCGGGAGTCCATCGGACTGGAGAAGGCGGGAATCATGCGCACCGGACGACCCGTCGTCGTAAGCGATCCGCTGCCTCCACAGAGCCTGCTCGACCATGCGATTGAGATCGACGCCGACCTCTGGCGCCTGGGATCGGATTTCAACGTTACAGGGGACCGGCAGCAATGGAGTTGGACCGGGCGTGGTCGACGCTACAGCGGTCTGGCCTATCCTGCGTTGCGGGGGGCTAACCAGTTGCTCAATGCCGCTGGCGTGCTGGCGGCATTGACGGCACTGCGTGAGCGCCTGCCCGTCACTGCGCAAGCAATACGCAGCGGCCTGGCGCTGGTTGAATTGCCGGGTCGTTTCCAAGTGATCGCCGGCAAGCCGACCTTGGTGCTCGATGTGGCTCACAACCCGCATGCCGTGGCGGCCTTGGTAGCCAATCTGGACGCCATGGCTTATTTCCCGCGTACCCACGCTGTGTTTGGTGCCATGGCTGACAAGGATCTGGCCACCATGCTGCGCATGGTCAGCCCGGTTGTGGATTGTTGGTACTTTACCGACCTGCCAACGCAACGTGCTCAGTCGGCGACGGGTTTGTCGGCTGTCTGGCAGGTGCAGGCGGGCAGTCAGAAAGCATCAGCTACGACTTATGCCGACCCCGGACAAGCACTTCGGGCCGCCATCAGGGCGGCAGACCCCGCTGATAGAATCGTTGTGTTCGGGTCGTTCTATACCGTTGGGGGTGTGCTGAAGGAGGATCTACACCACTTTCACACCCGACAGGTGCTCACCAGTTGAACTTCTGATCCTCCACGACATGGCATTTTTCAAGTTCCGAAAACGCAGCGACGAACCATCCACACTGCCGGTGCAGCCAGAGAGCATTGATGTGATGCGCAAGCGGGCCAAGCATCGCCTGTTGGGCGCAGCTGTGCTGGTGCTGGCAGGCGTGTTGGGCTTTCCGATTCTCTTTGACAAGCAGCCGCGCCCGATTGCGGTGGACATCCCGATTGAAATACCTGATCGTGCGAAAGTCCGGCCCCTGAGCATTCCGGTGCCACCCGTCGCGCCCAAAGCTGACGAGGCGGCCTCAGCCGCGTCGCCAAGAGCCAGTGCGCCGGAAGTCGTTGCAGCGCCCGCTCCTGTGCCAGTAGCGCCGCAAAGTGTGGCGTCGGTTACCAGGTCTGAGGCCAAGGTGCCGGCGGCGTCATCGCCCCGCACCACCGACGATGGTCGTAAGGCACAGGCCCTGCTTGGCGGCAAGGACAGCGAGCGCAAGGTGGACGCGGCACTGGGGCGGTTTGTGGTTCAAGTCGGCGCTTTTGCCGATGCGGCGCGGGCGCGCGAGGTGCGCCTCAAGGTGGAGCACACGGGTCTGAAGACCTATACACAGGTGGTGGAAGCAAAGCAGGGGCGCAGAATTCGTGTGCGCGTTGGACCTTTCGTCGAAAGGGCCGAAGCTGACAGCGCGGCAGAGAAAATCAGGAAGCTCAATCTGCCTGCGACCACCCTGAGTTTGTAAGGGAGCGGCGCTTCGACCATGCCTGAGCTTGCACTGGACTGGATTATTGGCGTGGTCATGCTCTTGTCCCTGTTCGTGGGGGCGTGGCGCGGCCTGGTCTACGAAGTGTTGTCGTTATTGAACTGGGTTGCCGCCTTCATTCTTGCGCAATGGCTGGCGAGTGATCTAGCCGTTCGGTTGCCCATGAGCGGGGCGAGTGAAATCGTCCGTTACTCGGCCGCCTTTTTAGTTGTTTTTGTCGTGGCGGTATTTGTTGGTGGCCTGTGTGCCAGTCTTGTTCGCAAGGCGTTTGCGGCGGCGGGATTGCAGGCGATTGACCGGATTTTGGGAGCCGTGTTTGGCTTTTTTCGGGGCTTCTTGGCCTTGCTTGCGGTCACGGTGGTTGTCAGCATGACGCAATGGCGAGACAGTCCCTGGTGGGAGGATTCTGTCGGTGCAGGCATTGCACAGGTTGCACTGAAGGGACTCAAACCGATGTTGCCTCAGGAAGTTGGAAAGTACCTACCATAATGTGTGGAATCGTTGGCGTTGTCAGTAGCGCACCTGTCAATCAACTGATCTATGACGCCTTGCTGCTTTTGCAGCACAGGGGGCAGGACGCTGCCGGCATTGTTACGCAGCAGGACCGGAAGTTCTTCATGCACAAGGCCAAAGGCATGGTGCGTGACGTGTTTCGCACCCGCAACATGCGTTCGCTGCCGGGCAACTGCGGTCTGGGCCAGGTACGCTACCCGACGGCAGGTAACGCCTACAGAGAGGAAGAGGCACAACCTTTTTATGTCAACGCACCGTTCGGCATCGTCTTGGTGCACAACGGGAACCTGACCAACGCGCAGGCGCTCAAGGCCGAACTCTTCAGCACCGACCACCGCCACATCAACACCGAGAGTGACTCGGAAGTCCTGCTCAACGTGCTTGCACACGAGATCGAGAAGACCACTCGTGGCCTTCCACTGCGCCCACAGGACGTGTTTGAAGCCGTGCGTCGTGTGCATCTGCGTGTGAAGGGCTCCTACGCCGTCATCGCCATGATTGCCGGCCACGGTGTGCTGGCTTTTCGAGACCCGTTTGGCATTCGGCCGATGTGTATCGGGCGTGCACCGGGCACCGTGCTGCTGGCAAGCGAGTCCGTGGCGCTGGAAGGAACCTCGCACAAGCTGGAGCGCAATATACTGCCGGGCGAGGCGGTCTTCATTGACCTCGAGGGTAGGGTGCATACCCAGCAGTGCGCCCAGCAACCGGTGCTCAATCCTTGCATTTTCGAATACGTTTATCTGGCGCGCCCGGACTCCGTGATGGACGGCATTTCGGTTTACCAGGCGCGACTCAATCTGGGCGAGACGCTGGCACAGCGTGTGATTTCCACGGTGCCACCGAACGAGATTGATGTTGTGATTCCAATTCCGGAATCCAGTCGGCCCAGTGCTGCGCAATTGGCCCAGTTACTGGGCCTGCCGTACCGCGAGGGATTCGTCAAGAACCGCTATGTTGGACGCACCTTCATCATGCCGGGTCAGTCGGTGCGGAAGAAATCAGTGCGTCAAAAGTTGAATGTGATCGCCAGTGAGTTCAAGGGCCGCAATGTCTTGCTGGTGGACGATTCCATCGTGCGCGGCACCACCAGTCGCGAGATTGTGCAGATGGCGCGCGATGCCGGGGCGCGCAAGGTGTACATGGCGAGC
>CAIQVX010000246.1 GCA_903875275.1 uncultured beta proteobacterium
CAGCGTGGAATGGTGTCCGCCATGAGCGCGGAACACTGTCCGCGATCGTGTGGAATGCGGTCCGCCATCACAGCGGAATACTGCCCGTCATCAGCGTGGAATCATGTCCGCGATCGCGCGGAATATGCATCGTGAGCATAGTTTCAGTCATCGAGCTGTATTGGGTTCTGACGTCCTGCTACGCGCTGAGCAATCTGCAGGTGAAACAGGCACTGGAAGCGTTGTTGCGCACCAAACAAATCCTGGTAGATCGAGCTGACCAGGTGATGCGGGCGCTCAGGGTCTTTGCTGACGGCAAGGCGGACTTTGCGGATTGCCTGATTGAACGCACCGCAGCCGGGGCCGGCTGCACCGGCACCATGACCTTTGA
This sequence comes from uncultured beta proteobacterium, assembly GCA_903875275.1. GTDB lineage: Bacteria > Pseudomonadota > Gammaproteobacteria > Burkholderiales > Burkholderiaceae_C > Rhodoferax. The sequence continues at coordinate 371 of CAIQVX010000246.1, forward strand.
TACCGGTGCAGCCAAACACGCGGGAATGACTCTTATTGCCTAACCCAGCTACGTCGTCTGAACGACCACAACGACAGAAAAACCATGAAGATGCTTTCTATCGGAATATTGCCGCAGGAGCAAATGCGATCTTTCGCCGAGGCGCTGGGTGATGAAAATCGTGCAAGCTGGAGCACTTGGTCTCAGCGACCATTGCGCTGATGGTGCGCGGCGGATCAACCCACCGCACCCAATCAACACACCGAAATTCGGCTCAATCCACCAGCCTGCCGCTGCACTTGCACGCGGGTTCCGATACGCTCAGTCATCTCCTGAACGTGGGAAATCACCCCCACTTTTCGCCCCTGCGACTGCAAATTGTCCAGCGCATCCATGGCGATGCTTAATGAGTCTGCATCCAGGCTGCCAAAGCCTTCATCGATAAACAGCGACTCCACCTGAACCTTGTGCGACGACAGCGATGCCAGGCCCAAAGCTAAAGCCAAGGAGACTAAAAATGATTCGCCACCAGATAGCGAATGAACTGAGCGAACCTCGTCACCCATATCCTGATCGACAACCAATAGGCCCAGGCTGTCCTTGATGCGCTGAAGGCGATAGCGGCGTGTCAGGCTTTGCAGGTGCTGGTTGCCATAGCTCAACAAAATGTCTAGCGTAAGTTGCTGTGCAAAATTTCGGAACTTCTTGCCATCGGCAGAGCCAATCAGTTCACTAAGTTGTGACCAAACTTTGGAAACTGCGCCCTGTTTGTCGATCTTGACGCGTAGCGACTCCGACACCCCCAGTCGCTCGTCATCTTTAGAGATTTCAAGCTTGAGGTTGGCCAGCGTCTCGGTCACCGAGCCAATGGTGAGTGCAAGCTGGGTCAAACTCTCTTGCAATGCATCAAAATCTTCGGTTACTGTTTTGATTGCTTCGTGCGCGACGCGAGAGTTCGTACGGGTGTCAAGCACGGCCTGCGCGGTGTTCAGCGCCAGTTCCAATTGGTGTAACGCCTCACGCTCACCCGTCGTCCACTCTGAGCTGATTTGGAGCAAAGTTTCCAAAGCGCCAAGCTCCAGATCGAAAGAAGCCCCAAGACCACGCGCCTGAACGTTGAAGGTGACCAGCCAGGTATTTAGGGCCAATTGCGCTTCGTTGATGGCAATGCGGTTTTGTTCAAGCAGCGTTGCTGACTGCCTGACCGCTTCCATAGTCCGTGTGACTTCTGCCTGGGCCTTGTGCAGTGCGGCTTGAGACGTTGCCAATGCTGACTTGGCAACTTGAATAGCAGCATCAAAAGCAGCTTCAACCGCCGCAACAGGGCGCCCTTCAAACAAGGCGTTTCGACTGGCGCGATATCCCTGGAGCACGGACGCCACCGCATCCCGCGATTGTGTCTGTGCATTGAGTTGCGCTGTGGCTTGAAGGCAGGCTTTGTCGCAGGCGTCAATTTCAACCTGAAGTGCAGTCATACTGCTGGTCAGTGTGGTGACGCACGTCCTTTGCTCAATCCAGGAATTAGCACTTTCGCTGCACTGCGATACAAAGGTGCTGGGACTCTGGTTCCATTGTCCTCGCCACTGCTGACCTGGGAAGGCGCCGTCAAGCTGGCTTTCACTCTCAATCAATTGCTGTGCAATCTCTGACGCTTTGACTCGTGCGGTTTCCAGAGCCTGAGCTGTGGTCTTGTGTTGGACGTCCAGAACACTCAATGCTTCTGTAGCCTTCGCGAGCGCAGTATTGGCTGTGTTGACCTTTAACTGGGCAGCATCCTTGTGCTTCACGGTTTCCCGGTAAAGCGCCTCGTTCTTGGTCAATTTTTCAATATCAAGTCGGGCACTGTCTTCTTGTTCAGTCAACCACTGCGCTCGGTCGGATTCAAGCACGAGGTCAATACGCGAATGTAGTGAATTGGCTAGCCATTCTTCATTCAAGTCAGCGATTTCGCTTTCAAGCTGTACCTGGGTAAGGGTGATCTGCGCGATTGACAGTTCGGCACTTGCTTTGGCTGCACGCGCCGTGGCAATGCTACCTTCCAGGTCGCGTAGCGCCTTTCGCTTGACCTTTACAAGATCTTTCAGACTCTTGAGCACAGCACCCATCTCGGGCGTGTGGGCCGCGTAGGGATGCTCAGCGGAGCCGCAAACCGGACATGGCTTGTCAGGCTGCAACGCCGCTCGCATGGAGTCAGCGCTTTCGCTGGCCGCCAAGCTTGCTAAGGTCAACGACTCTTCAGCGGTTTGCAGTTCACGCTCCAGTAAGGGTTGCTTCTGCAGTCCCTCCCGCAAATCGGTGTCGCTCTTGGCCAGCGCATCGACATAGGTTTGCCGCAGCTCGGTCTGTTTTTCCTGCTGTTTTTTGGCCTCTACGCGCGATTGCCACAACTGAGATGCTGCTTGAAATTGGTCACGCCCCTGTTCCAGCGCAAGCTTTTCACTTAAGAGCTTGTCAACATCTACGGCGGCACATTCCTCGCTGAGCGCTTTGAGTTGCTCAGAGGCAGCCTGCAGGGCCTTCGCGCCTTTATCCCGATCAGTGCTTGCCGTGGCGACGGACCTGTCAACCTTGACGGCAGTTGCCTCTAGATCAGCAACTTGCCTAGCGGCCTTGGATTGGCTTTCAATCATTTGCTGTGCTTGGGAAAAAAGTGCCTCCCACCGCTGCCAGCCCTCTGCGAGCGGACGCAACTGAGCGTTATCTTCAAGCCATTGCTTCGCAATCGCCATATCGGCCGTCGCCGCATCCATTCGCCCCTGGGCATCAATCTGCTGCGCCTGCTCTGCTTTCGAGTGCTCAGTGGCCGTCTTGCGCGAATTTTCCGCCGCTTCAAAATGCGGTGTGATGGTGACAATGCTGGCATCCAGTGCACGGGCCGAGTCAATGTCGGGTTGTGCTTCAGCTTTGGCACTATCCGCAAGGGCCTGCTGGTGCAGTGCTGCATCGTGCCCCTCCTGGTGAACTTTGACCTCCCCTTGGGACGTTGTCAGTGCAGCCTTGGCAAGTCCCTCCGCCTTTGTCGCGGCGTCGATAGCCTGATGCAGGCGCACTTGTTCGGCCCACAATGGGCGTGAAGGCTGCACCCGATCAACCATGGCCAGTTTTTCATAGCGGGGTTTAGCCCCCTGCTTCCCAAGTTTGGCATCCTCCAGTTTTCGACCCGCATCGGACTCAGCTGCCTTGAACTGCTCCCACTGCTGGTACCAACGCAAGTGGCCCTCCAAAACTGATTTTTGTGTCTCCAAAGTTTTGGCGCTGTCCGATTGCGCCTTGAACTCCGTATCCTTCGCTGCTCTGATCTCTGGTGCCAGTGGTTCCTGATCTTTAAGCTGCCCCTGCAAGCGAGTGAGTTGCTCCTTCTCCACCTTCATCCGATCGAATGCCCGAATCGAGATCGCGGAAAAAGACTCGGTACCGGTCAAGGTTTGCAGCAATTCCGCGCGCTCATCATCGGACGCTTTCAAGAAGGCAGAGAAATCATTTTGTGCGAGAAGAACGGCGCGGGTAAATTGGTCAAAGCTCAAACCAATATAGGACTCAATCAGGCGCAGTGTCTCGGTCTTGCGGTGGTCTCCCAATTGCTGGCCGTCCAGAATGCGCGTCAGGCTGATTTCGCTGTTTTGCATCTTTCCGTCTGCCTTGCTGCGTGCGCGGCGCACAGTCCAGCGGGAACGGTAAGCAATGCCGTCGCCACCCACAAAGTCGACCTCGGCAAAGCCTTCAGCGGCACCTCGACGCAAAATGGTGCGCACGTCGCTCGGTGTGATGCCGTTGTCTCCCACATCAGGGATATCCCCACTGCGACTGACGCCGGTTAAACGTGGCGTCTTCTCGTAAAGGGCCAGACACAAGGCATCCAGCAGCGTACTTTTGCCGGACCCAGTGGGTCCAGTAATGGCGTACAGGCCAGCGCTGGCCAGCGGTTCGCTCTGGAAATCGACTTCAAATTCAG
>CAIQVX010000247.1 GCA_903875275.1 uncultured beta proteobacterium
CCTGATTTCGAGCGGCGCTGGCCTGGGTGTGAGTCTCACCGGAATACAGGCCTATGCCTCGGCCAAAGCTGCCGAAATCGGACTCGCGCGCCAGCTGGGTCACGAGCTGGGGCCTTTCGGCATCACGGTCAACAGCATCGCGCCGGGCTTCATCCGTTCGAATCCTTCCACGCAAGCCCAATGGCAGGCCATGGGTGCGGAGCGCCAGCAGCAGCTGGTCAACGCGATCGCCATGCGCCGTACCGGCCGGCCCGATGACATCGCGCACGCGGCGCTGTTTTTGGCCTCGCCCTATGCCAGCTGGATCAACGGACAGGTTCTTTCGGTCGATGGGGGCCGTTGATGGCGGTCGAGGCGTGACGCGACTGGCGCCCCTGTTGTCCACCACGCTGGATCAGCGGGCAATGGAAATTGCGCGCGCTGCAGCCGCCATGATCCTCGAAGGCCATGCTGGTGGCACGAGCTCGGAAGGCGCAGCAACCCGAGGCTGGGAACAGCGCTTTGCCACCTGGCTCGAGGGCGGGCCGGTACGCGCCTTTGGCAGTGGCCGGGCCGCACTTTTCGCCGTGGCCAAGGCACTTGGACTGGGGCCGGGCGACGGTGTGATCGTCCCGGCATTTACCTGTCAAAGCGTGCTCAATGCCCTGCGCTACACCGGGGCCGAGCCGCAGTACGCCGACATCGAGACCGATGCTTTTGGACTGGACATCGATGCCGTGAACGCAGCGATAGGGCCGCGCACGCGTGCGCTTCTGTTGCAGCACACGTTTGGCCTGATCGGACGCGACATCGACGCGCTGTTGACGCTGGCGCAGGAACGCCAGTTGCTGGTGATCGAAGACTGCGCCCATGCATTGGGTGCCACCTGGAAAGGCAGGAAGCTCGGTCGCCTTGGAGATGGCGCCATTTTCAGTTTCGAGCGTGGCAAGGTTCTGAGCACAGTGCACGGTGGCATGGCTGTGGTGCACAGCCCTGAGGCGGCCGCTCGACTTGAGGACTGGGCCGACGAAACGCCCCTGCCAGATCAGCAACAACTGGGCTCGCAGCTGGCCAGTGTCGTGCACGACTACTGGACCCAGGTCGCAGATGACAGGGAAAAAGCAGACTGGGCGCACCGGCAGTTCGCCTCCACGCTGATACCGCGCATGTGGCCCGAGGAGTTTGACGGCCGGTATTGTTCGCACTACCGCGAACGCATGGCTGATGTGGTGGCTGACCTGGCACAGAGCCAGTTTGACCGGCTCGATGAGGTGCTGTCACGACGCCGGGCGCAGGCAGCTGCGTGGCAGATCTGGGCCGACGCGTCAGGCGCCAGGACAGCGAAAGTTATTGCCGGTTCCCAGCCGGCCTGGCTGCGCTTTCCGATCTGGGTTGACGCTGGGACCAAAGCGGAGCCGGCCGCGCTGGAGCGCGAGCTCGGTGTCGAACTGGGTCTGTGGTTCACGTCGCCAGCGCACCCCGTGCCATCACCGCAAGCCCATTGCCCGCGCGGCATGGACGCCTGTGCGCGTGTTGTCAACCTGCCGACGCTGTTGCCTGTGGGGCATCCTTACAGCTCAGGCTAGCTTGCTGTGCGCTGGCGCGAGGCCAGGCGACTCCCATTGAGATTCGGGCTCGGGTCAGGCTGAAGCCATGAGCGACTGCGCCCACTCAAGCAGCAGCGGCTGCCAAAGGGAATTGCCGGCATCGCTGTTGACCAGCATACAAAAGCCAAGCCCTGCCTGCGGCAGGATCGAGTAGATGCTGCGCCAACCGCTGAAGCCGCCCGCATGGTGCACGTTCAACTGACCACCATAAGTGCAGACAAAGTGGCCCAGGGCGGTGTCGAAGTCCAGGCCTGACCCGTCCTCGTGCATGGCAAAGCCATGCGATACGAACATCGCTTCGACGGCGCGTGGCGAAAGCACGCCGCGCCCGACTGCCGCACCGTCCGCGCCGCTCAGCTCGGCACAGGCAAAAGTGGCCAGATCGGCGATGCTGGCCCACATTCCGCCGGCCGCCTTGGACAGGGGCACCCAGTCTTCGACCGGACTGCCGTCCTCGAAGTGCGGCTTGGCGACCTGTCCCCGCAGCGAAACGGGCAAGGGGTCGTAGCCGGCGTGGCGCATCCCCAGCGGCTCGAAGATCTCGCGGCGCATGAAGTCCTCAAAGGCGTGGCCTGACACTTCCTCGACCATCAGTTCGAGCATGGCGTACCCACCATTCGAGTAGCGATGGCCGGAGTTGGGTTCATGGGCCAGCGTCATCGGTGCGTCTGGCGGCAGGTTCCAGCGCGTGTAGTAGCGCTGCTGCTCCATGTTCAGTGGTGGCTGGCGACCTTCGAGCGCATCCAGCAGGGGCGTCGACGTGCTGCCGTGCGGCGCGCGACCCATACCAGGCGTGTAGATGCCGGCCGTGTGGGCAAGCAGCCGGCGCACGGTGACACCGCCGCGCTCGAACGGTGAAGACGGCAGGCGCCAGCGCTTCAGGTAGCGGTCTATCGGTGCATCGAGCTCAACCTGGCCGCGTTCCACCAGGATCATGACGGCCCATGCGGCGAACGACTTCGAGATTGATGCCAGTCGGAACAGCGTGGCCCCACTGACTGGCGTCCGGCTTTGCGAGTCGGCCAAGCCGAAAGAACGTATTGCAGCAACACGCCCTTTCTCGATCAGGGCCACCGCCGCACCCGGAATATGCAGATCGCTCATTCTCTGCGGAACAACCGATTCCAGATGGGTCGTGAAAGGTTTGGCTGGCATCATCTCTCCAAGGGTTGAATTAGTGGGAAATCAGGGCGAAGCCATTGGCGATCGCCTTGTCGCCGGCGGGCGTGACCACATCGAAGAAGACCTCGGTCTGGTCGCTACAGCGGCGGGTTCGAAACTGCAATAGAAGCGTGCTGCCGGGGAACACCAGGGCACCAAATCTGCCATGCAGACGCTTCAATCGTGCCGGGTCACCGTCGGCCAGACACTTGATCAGTTCTGTGCCAGCCAAAGCCCAGGTGGCCGTGCCATGCAGCACCACATCGGGCAAACCGACCGCCTTGGCAACCCGCCTCTCGGTGTGGATCGGGTTCCATATGCCCGAGCATTCGGTATAGCGGTGAGCAAGTGCGGCGTCGATTGCGATAGCGACTGTCTGCACCGAACCCTGTGCGCCTTGCGATCCTGGCACGTCCGACACCCCTGTTGCAGGGCGGTCTTCGCCTTCGGCGTCAACCCCGCGGTACACCGCCGTGGTGTAGCTGGTCACCACGTCCACTGCGGCGGCATCCGTGGTGCGAAGTGTGCTCAGCACCCGCACACCTGCGGCGCCTCGCCAGATCCCTGTCACCACGGCGCTGGTGCTCAAACGATCTCCCGCTCGCATCGGGCGATGAAAGTGGGAGTCCTGACTGTGGTGCACGGCGCGCAAGCGCTCACCGGGATCCGTTACCAGTTGCGCCACCAGCGTCGGGTCGCTGATCAGTTGCCATTCCAGCGCCACGCACAAGGCCGGGCTGGCCATGAAGTCAGGATTCAGGTCATCAAAAACTTTGGGGGAGAGGTCGCCAATGCCCGCTGCATAGGCCAGCATGGCACGCGCTTGCAGCGTTGTTGTCCTTTGACCAAGCGACAGGCCGCACAGGGAAGTTGAAATGGCCATGGCTGAATGCTAAAATAAACGATGTACATATTATTATGGAAACCAGAGCGCTGGTCAAGACGATGAAACAAGGTCGCCTGCAAGGCAAACGCATACTCATTACCGCGGCCGCCCAGGGCATCGGGCGCGCCAGTGCGCTGGCGTGTGCGCAGGAGGGCGCGACGGTGATCGCCACCGACGTCAACCAGGAACTCTTGCAGGACCTGGCTTCCCTGTGGCCAGGAATCGAGCTGGCTACACTCGATGTGTGCGATGGCAATCAAGTGATCCAGCTGGCTTCGCGCACCGAGCCACTCGATGTCCTTTTCAACTGCGCGGGCATGGTCCACAACGGCAGTGTGCTCGATTGCAGTGACGCCGACTGGGACCGCAGCTTTGACCTCAATGTCAAGGGCATGCATCGCATGATCCGCGCTTTTCTGCCCGGCATGCTGGCGCGCTCGCGGGTCACACGCAGCGGCTGCATTATCAATATGGCCTCCATGGCTTCGTCGATCAAAGGCTTCCCCAACCGCTATGCCTACGGAGCCAGCAAGGCCGCCGTGATCGGCATGACAAAAGCCATCGCAGCGGATTTTGTGGCGCAGGGCCTGCGCTGCAATTCACTTTGTCCGGGGACCGTGGACACGCCTTCTCTTCGGGGCCGTATCGCGTCGGCGCCCGACCCGGTTGAGGCCGAGAAGAACTTCATCGCCCGTCAACCCATCGGCCGTCTGGCCACGGTTGACGACATCACACCGATGGTGGTCTTCCTGGCCAGCGATGAGTCGCGCTTCATCACTGGCCAGAATCTGCTTGTGGACGGCGGTGTAACCATCTAGGGGCTTGAAACTTCGACAGGAGGTGAGGGAATGAAACTGCTTCGGTACGGGCCGGCGGGGGCCGAACTGCCCGGGGTACTTGACAGGGAGGGTCGGGTCAGAGACTTGTCGGGCCACGTCGCCGATATCGGTGGCGATACGCTCTTGCCTGCAAGCCTGGCCAGACTGCGGGACCTCCAGCTCGATACCTTGCCGCTGGTTGCCGGTACACCGCAAGCCGACCTTCGCCTGGGACCGTGCGTAGGAGGCATTGGAAAGTTCATCTGCATCGGCCTGAACTATTCGGATCACGCTGCCGAGTCAGGACTGCCGGTGCCACCGGAACCGGTTGTTTTCAGCAAATGGACCAGCGCGGTGATCGGACCCGACGACAAGGTGGCAATACCCCGTGGTTCGCTGAAGACCGACTGGGAGGTGGAGCTTGGCGTCGTGATCGGTCAGGGCGGAAGCTACATACCGGAGCAAGACGCGATCAAGCATATTGCCGGCTACTGCGTCATCAATGATGTCTCGGAGCGGGAGTACCAGCTGGAACGAAGCGGCACCTGGGACAAAGGCAAGGGTTGCGACACCTTCGGCCCGACCGGCCCGTGGCTGGTCACGGCAGACGAGGTGGCTGATCCTCATTCACTGATGATGTGGCTGGAGGTGGACGGAAAGCGTTACCAGAATGGCTGCACCGCAACCATGGTCTACAAAGTTCCGTACCTCATCAGTTACCTTAGCCGGTTCATGAGCCTGCAGCCCGGAGACATTATCTCCACCGGCACACCCCCGGGGCGTCGGCATGGGGCAAAAGCCACCGGTCTATCTCAGAGCCGGACAAACCATGGAACTGGGCATTGAGGGGCTTGGCAGGCAAAGGCAGATGTTGGTTCAGGCATGAGGGCCGGCGCCACCGAGCGCCACCTGATCGTTCCAACAATCCAGCACCGAGCCCACACCATGCGCGTCTTTAGCGGAGCCCTTTCTACCGAGACCAATACGTTCGCGCCACTGCCGACCGGGTTGACCTCGTTCCGTGAATACGGCTGCTTCCCGGCGGGCCAACATCCGGCGCACATGCTCAATTACGCCGGACCGCTGTGGGCAGCAAGGCTGCGCGGCGAGAGGGATGGCTGGGACCTTGTCGAGGGCCTGGTCGCTGGCGCCCAGCCGGGTGGCACCACCTCGCGCCATGCCTACGAGACGCTGCGCGACGAGTTACTGCGCGACCTGCGCTGCGCAATGCCGGTGGACATGGTGCTGCTAGGACTGCACGGTGCCATGGTGGCCGACGGCTATGACGACTGTGAGGGTGACCTTCTGGCACGCGCGCGTCAGATCGTCGGCCCGGACGTGGTCATCGGCGCCGGGATCGATCCGCACAACCACCTGAGCCAGGCCATGCTGGACAACGCCGACCTCATGGTCAGCTACAAGGAATACCCGCACACCGATGTGAAGGAGCGCGCCATCGAGTTGGTTGACCTGTGCGCGGCCCTGGTTGAGAAGCGCATCCGGCCAACGCTGGCTGCTGTCGATTGCGAAATGATTGTGCTGATACACACCTCGCGCCAGCCGGCACGCGCCTTCATCGACCGTATTCAGGCGATGGAGGGAAGGAACGGTGTGCTGTCAATTTCCATCACGCACGGTTTTGCCTGGGGCGACGTAGCGGACATGGGCACCAAGGTGTTTGTCTATACCGATAACGACCCCGCTTTGGCAGCGCGACTGGCGCGCCAACTGGCGGACGAACTGATCGCCATGCGCGAGCAACTTGCACCCCCCTACCCCGATGTCGACCGTGCGCTGGACCAGGCACTGGGGTTCGTCGGTGGACCGGTCGTCATTTCTGACGGAGCCGACAATCCCGGCGGTGGCGCTGCCAGTGATGCCACCTTCATCCTGCGGCGCATGGTGGAGCGCGGCATCACGAACGCCGCACTCGGACCGTTGTGGGATCCGATTGCCACGCGAATTGCCTTTGAGGCCGGGGTTGGCGCACGGTTAGCGCTGCGCATCGGCGGCAAGATCAGCCCGCAATCGGGCGATCCGGTCGACTTGCTGTGCACGGTGAAGGCGCTGACGCCGGCACTGGTGCAGACCGGCCTGTCGGGCACACCGACTCCAATGGGCGACTGCGCGCTGGTCGAAGCCCAGGGCATCGAGATCCTTCTTTGCACCTTGCGCAACCAGGCCATGGGCACCGACCTTTTCACCGGCGCGGGTTGCGAGCTCGACGGCAAGAAGATCATCGTGGTCAAGTCGTCGCAGCATTTCTACGCCTCGTTCGCGAAAGTCGCTCGCCACGTGATCTATGCCGCCGCAGCTGGATCGATGACCCTGGACCTTGACTGCCTGTCCTACCTCAAGGTGCAGCGCCCGAAGTGGCCGTTGAAACCCTGAAACAGAAACCTGCTTCAGGCAGGAGGTAGTGCCGGGCCGGATTGCCTGCGGCGGTTCAAGCTGTGGAGCTTGCGCAGTGGTACCAGTGCGATGAGCGCTGCCACCACCGTCGCGTAGTACAGGGTGTCGTAGTCCTTGCTTATATCAATCAGGAAGCCGCACAAGGGGACAATGACGACCGACAACGCCGCCAGTACCATGACAATCAGGGCAATGATGGTGCCGCTGGCATTCGATCCTTCCGGTACAAACGACATCGTGTACGGTATGGTCACAATGTCAAAGATGCTCAGTGCAATACCGAAGACACCGCTGAAGATACAGAGTGTGATGAAGTTCGTGCCAAAAAATACCATGCCTAGCGCTCCGAGCACTGTCAGCACGATGGCAATGAGGTACAGCCTGGTTTGGTCCACCCGGTCAGCCAGGTAACCCATGGGGAAACTGGCTACCAGGTAGAAGACAAAGAAGACAATGGTTGCCGACGCTGCAATATTGGGCCCGAGACCGAGCTTCTTCAGCACCCAGGATGAAAAATAGGTCTGCAACGCGATGATGCCAAACTTGCCCAGATTTTGAACGAGAACAATCATCAGCATGCTGAGCCTCGCCTCCTTGGGCAGCATGATGAACACCTCCTTTATCGTGGTCAGAGGATTGGTGAATCTCTTTCCCGTTCTGGCAAATTTCTCGTTCAGGATGGCATTTTGTGCTGTCTCCTCCGGAGCAAAGATCTGAAATATAAGCGTAGCCAGCACCAGCATGGCGCTACCCAGATAGAAGGGGTAGGCAGTGTCCAGCGTATACAGGTAGCTTGCGAAAAATGTGGCAATGATGAATCCAATGGCACCGGCAATGATGCAGAACGACTGCAACAGTCCTTGATTCTGATTCGGAACCTGGCTGAAGATATAGCCGTTGCGGTACGCACCGGAAAATTTTGAAGCAAACGCAGCCGCAATGGCCGCGACGACGATCACCACCAAAGGCAGCATCAGCAGTTCGGTTTGGCCACTGGTTTGCGGCGTGACCGTCTTGGCAATGATCGGAAATGTGGAAAACAGGGCGGCGCCAATGTAACTGGCGATGATTGAATAGTTTCTTCGGCGCACGGACTGGTCACCCATGGCACCGAAAATTGGCGAGAAAATCATGCCGATGATGTTGTCCAGACTCATGACGATGCCGGTCATGAATGCGCTCAAGCCAAAACCCAGGTACGCCGTACCGCCAGAAGGCCCAAAAGCAGGGTGTCCGCCCTGCAGGATGATGGGGTAGTAGGTGTTGTAGGCACCCTCGAAAGAAACCGCTATGGCGGCATTGAACAGGGCGTGGAATATGAAGAATTTGTACAGTGTCCTGCTGACGGTTCGCCTTGCCACGGTTGGGTTCATGCAGTGCCTTTTTATTTGGGTGCCGGTCGCCAGACTGGCCGCTTGGGTTACCAACTTTGATGCGACGACCCAATGTAGGGCAGAATGAATGCAGTGTCAACACTGTTCATATTGAACCGTTGGAACAGCTTGACATGACCATTGGTGTCAACCAAAATATGAACCGTGTATATATTGGCTTTGCGCTACCTTGCTGAGGCAGCCAAAGCAAGAGTGTCAAACAACTGAACAGAGGTCTGCCCATGCCCGCACCAACCGCCCTGCTCCCCGGCCCGCTTCACCCCTTCACCGGGCAGGATGTCCCATGGCTGCTGAAGGCGCGGGCGGACAGCACACCGGACAAGGAATTTGTCGTATTCGCGCCTTTTGACCGACCGGCGCAGCGC
>CAIQVX010000248.1 GCA_903875275.1 uncultured beta proteobacterium
ACTTCGCGCGACCAGTCAATCGCCAGCCCCATGGACTGCATCTGCGTCTTCATGTAGGCGATGTTTTCGTAAGTCCACTTGGCCGGTGGCACGCCGTTCTTCAGCGCCGCGTTCTCGGCCGGCAGGCCGAAGGCATCCCAGCCCATGGGCATCAGCACGTTGTAGCCGTTCATGCGCAGATGCCGCGTCAGCATGTCGTTGATGGTGTAGTTGCGCACGTGGCCCATGTGCAGTTTGCCGCTCGGGTAGGGCAACATGGAACAGGCGTAATACTTCTTGCGCTGTGAGTCTTCGGTCACACGGTAGGCGTCCACCGCCGTCCAGTGCGCCTGTGCGGCCTTCTCGACCTCGATGTGCTGGTACTTGTCTTGCATTTTGGTTTTGCTCTGGATGTATTTCAAGGTCTCGACGGATCCGGCGGCTCGGCAACAAAACCGATCCGGTTCAGCCCCGCTTTCTGCGCCAGCCCCATCACTTCCACAATCCGTCCGTAGGGCACCACAGCGTCGGCCCGCAGTTGCACCTCGGTGTCAGGGCGGGTGGCTGCGGTCTGGGCCAGACTCCGTCCCAGTTCCGGCAGTTGCATGGGCTGATCGTTGAGAAAAGTCTTGCCCGACTTGTCGACCGTCAGGGTCACGAATTTTGGCGCCTCACCGGGCTTGGCCGCATCCGAGCGCGGCAAGTCGAGCTTGATCGAACTGGCCAGCAAGGGGGCCGTGATGATGAAAATCACCACCAGCACCAGCATCACATCGACCAGTGGTGTCACGTTGATCTCGCTCATGGGCTGCGAGCCCTGCGTGCGTTCCAGACGACCAAAAGACATTCTGGAGCCAGCTTTCAATCAGATAGACCAGGCCGCCTGACTGGCCGCCAATTCCCGCAGGTCTCGCGCAAAGCCCTCAAGTTCGGCCTCGATGCGCGCGATCACGCGACCCAGCACGTTGTAGGCCAGCACCGCCGGAATGGCAACCGCCAGGCCGGCCGCAGTCATGATGAGCGACTCGCCCACGGGTCCGGAGATCTTGTCGATGGTGACCTGGCCGGCACTGGCAATGCCAATGAGTGCGTGATAGATGCCCCAGACCGTGCCCAGCAGACCTACAAATGGCGCGGTGGCACCTACCGTGGCCAGCAGGACCTGACCGTACTGCAGCTTGGCCAGTCCCCTGTGCAGGGCATCGCGCAGAACACGGGTCAACTGCTGCGACCGGTCGCCGGCGGCTGCCAAGGTACCCTGCTCCTCCACTCGGGTAGACAGCAGCAGGGACAGCACCAGCGCCTCGCGGTCAAACACCTTCACCTTTTCAAGCGCCTGTGCAACCGTTGCCGATTGCCAGAAAGCAGCCACAGCACGCGCCACGTCAGTGCTGCAACGCCGCAGCAGCCACGCCTTCCAGAGAATGACAACCCAACTGCCCACCGACATGGCCAGCAGCAGCAGCGCAACCGCCTGCGTCACGGCGTCGCCCTGCGAAAACAGCTGCATCACGTTCATTGCAAGCCAAGAACATCAAACATATTGAACAAACCGGCTTTCCTGCCGGCCAGGAAATGCGCCGCGCGCAGGCTCCCCTGTGCATAGGTGGCGCGGCTGCTGGACTTGTGGCTGATCTCGATGCGCTCGCCGGTTCCAGCAAACAGCACGGTGTGGTCGCCCACAATGTCACCGCCGCGGATGGTCGCAAAACCAATGCTGGAAGGGTCGCGCTCGCCGGTCACGCCTTCGCGGGCATAAACCGCACAGTCCTTCAGGTCGTGCCCAAGAGCCGCCGCAATCACCTCGCCCATTTTCAGTGCCGTGCCGGAGGGCGCGTCCACCTTGTGGCGGTGATGGGCTTCGATGATTTCAATGTCATAGCCGGTGGCCAAAGAACGCGCGGCCAGTTCCAGCAGCTTGAGCGTGACGTTGACGCCCACACTCATGTTGGGCGCCATCACGATGGCGATCTCTTTGGCAGCCTCTGCGATATGCGCCTTCTGCGCCTCGCTGAACCCGGTGGTTCCAATCACCATGCTGACGCCAAGTTCACGACAGACCTGCAAGTGGGCCAGCGTGCCTTCGGGACGTGTGAAATCGATCAGGATGCCGACGTGCTGCAGACCTGCGTGCAGGTCGGCCTGAATCAGGACGCCACTGGGCAGCCCCAGAAAGGCGCTGGCATCGGTGCCGATGGCAGCACTGCCCGGCATGTCCAGAGCGCCGGCCAGTTGCGAGGCCGGATCGGCGCGGACGGCCTCGATCAGCATCCGCCCCATTCGGCCGGAAGCACCGGCCACCGCAATGGCCAGGGTGTTGCTGCTGCCACTCATGGTCGGGCTGCGCGCTAACGGGGAGCCGACTCAAGCGGCGGATAACTCGCGGGCAGAGCCGGCAGCGGCGCGGCCTCCGGCTTTTTGGCCGGAACCGGCAGCAGCTTGAGGCTTTCCTCGCTCAGTTCCAGCACCGGCACCTTGCGCGTGCTGCGTCCGGAGTCCAGCGACGCCACAAAGTCGGCTTCGCTCGGCATGGGCTCGGTCTCGATACGATCCACCTCCTCACCCTTGAAAAGCACCGCCAGTTTGCGCATCTGCGACGGCAAGCCCTGGCGCTTCAGGGTGAAGACATACTCCCAGCGGTCAGCGTGGAAAACACTGGTCAGCAGCGGCGTGCCCAGGATGTCGAGCACCTGCGGCCGCGCGATGCCGGGCTTGAGCATGGCGGCCTGCTCGCTGGAGACAAAATTGCCCTGCACCACGTCCACCTTGTAGGGTGTCACCAGTCCCACGATCCGGTTGCTGGCATTGTCCAGACTGCCACAAGCCAGCAAGCCAGCCGTGCCGGCAAGGACCATGATCAGGCGAACACTACGGCTGTGAAGATCAAACATGGATGAGTCAGTAGGTAGCGATATGATCGGCCATTGTACCGGCTGTACCTGCACCCGTACCGCGTCCGCCGTCAACCCAGAGGCCTGCATGACCACCATCGACGAACTCAAGAGCAACGGACTCAAGGCCACCGTGCCGCGACTGAAAATACTGGAAATCTTCCAGAAGAGCGGGCGTCGGCATCTGGCTGCCGAGGACGTGTACCGGGTCCTGCTGGAGGATGGCTCGGACGTCGGTCTGGCCACCGTGTACCGGGTTCTGGCGCAGTTCGAGCAGGCCGAAATCCTCAGCCGCAGCCATTTCGAGGGGGGCAAGTCGGTTTTCGAGCTCAACGAGGGCCAGCACCACGACCATCTGGTATGCCTGGACTGTGGCAAGGTGGAGGAGTTTTACGACGCCGACATCGAGCAGCGCCAGCACGCGGTGGCGGCAACCAAGGGTTTCGCCATTGCCGACCACGCCCTGAGCCTGTACGCCCACTGCACCACGGCAAGCTGCCCGCACCGGCCCACAGGCGCCAGTTAGCCGTCCTGTTCTTCCGGGTCCATCGCCTGGCGCTGGCGTTCGACAAATTCCTGGTAGGTGTCAATGCCACGCAGTTGCAGGATGGTGTTGCGCACCGCCGCCTCGACCAGCACCGCGATATTTCGACCGGCCACCACCTGGATCACCACTTTGCGCACCGGCACACCCAGCACATCCTGGGTCAGTGGTTCATGCGGCAGGCGCTCGTAGTCGCGCTCCAGCGTCTCGCGGCGCACCAGGTGCACGATCAGCTTCAGGCGCATCTTGCGCCGCACCGCCGTCTCGCCAAAAATGCAACGAATGTCGAGCAGGCCGATGCCGCGCACCTCCAGCAGATTGAGCAGCAACTCGGGGCAGCGCCCCTCGATCGTGTCCTGATTGATCCGGTACAGATCAACCGCATCATCGGCCACCAGACCGTTGCCGCGAGAGATGAGTTCCAGCCCCAGTTCGCTCTTGCCCAGACCCGACTCGCCGGTGATCAGCACCCCCAGACCCAGAATGTCCATAAACACGCCGTGCATGGTGCAGCGGTCGGCAAAGTACTTGGAGAGGTAGGCGCGCAGCACATCGATCACAAAAGCCGACGAGCCCAGCGCCGCAAACATCGGTATCTGCGCTTCCTCGCACATCGTCAGCAGCGCCGGCGGTGCCCGCTGGCCATCGGCCAGAATCAGCACCGGGGGCTCCAGCGTCACGATGCGGGAGATGCGCCGCGCACAGTCGTCCGGCGTGGCGTTGGTGAGGTACGCAATTTCGCGCTCACCCAGGATCTGGATACGATAGGGGTGGATGTAGTTGAGGTGCCCAACCAGGTCGGCGCCAGAGCGTGCAGCCAGCACCGCCCCTTCGTCAAAGCGGCGCTCGGAAGCGCCCAGCCCGGCCACCCACTCCCACTTCAGCGTCCCGCGAAACTCCTCGAACAGGACGTTGGCACTGACAACATTGGGTTTCACAGCCTCAGGCCACTTGCGTTGACCGCCAGCCGGCAATCAGGCCATGAAGTTCCGCGGCGTCGGTGCAGTTTGCCAGCTTCTCGCGCAGAGCCGCATCACTGAGCAGTTCGGCAATCTCGGACAGGATTTCCAGGTGCTTTTGCGTTGCCGCTTCCGGCACCAGCAGAAAAATCATCAGGGCCACCGGCTGTTCGTCGGGTGCGTCAAAAACGATGGGCGCTGCCAGCTGAAACACAGCGGCCATCGGTGCCTTCAGACCCTTGATGCGTCCATGCGGTATCGCAACGCCGTGACCGAGGCCGGTGGAGCCCAGGCGCTCCCTGGAAAATAGGCTGTCGGTCACCAGCGCCCGGCTCAGCCCGTGAAGCCTCTCAAACAGCAGCCCCGCTTCTTCAAAAGCCCGTTTCTTGCTGCTGGCTTCCACCTGAACAAGCACTTGCTGAGCGGCGAGGATGTGGGAGAGTCGGTTCATGATTCAGCGCCAGATTATGCACTCAAGCCTGAACCTCGCGCTTGGGTGTTTCATGGTGATGATCCTGCTTGCGGTCCTTGTGGCGCACCACCTGGCGGTCGAGCTTGTCCATCAGTTCATCAATGGCCGCATACAGGTCGGCGTCGGAGCTTTCAGCAAAGATATCCGAGCCCTTGACGTGAATGGTGCACTCGGCCCGCTGCCGGCCTTCTTTTTCCTTCTGCTTCTCCACGGTCAGCAACACCTTGACGTCCACCACCTGGTCGAAATGCCGAACGATGCGATCAAGCTTGCTCGTGGCATAACTGCGCAGTGCGGGGGTAACTTCAAGATGGTGGCCGCTGATCGTCAGGTTCATAAATACTCTCCAGTTGCGTTGCGTGTTAAAAATGTTTTCAACGAATTCACTATGCCCCCTGTGCGTTCAAAGTGCAATAGCATTTATTGACGCAATGCAATTAAAGCAGAACTTTCGGAAATATTTCTGCAGCACGCAAGTCCCG
>CAIQVX010000249.1 GCA_903875275.1 uncultured beta proteobacterium
ATAGTTCGATCTTGAATTTTTTCGCATATCTCTATGCAACTCATAAAAACGGAATTGAAGTGAACTTCACTTCTATTTCCATGAGCGTTTGCAAGTCAATTAAGACTTGGTTCCGAAGAACTTGGCTTTTCGCCTCAAACGCCCACACTTATCGGCTGTATGTTGTTAAAGATCTCTTCCGCGGCTTGACTTGCGTCAACCCCTCTTCTGGCTTCACTGTGATCAGCGAAGCCTTGTATTATGACACGGTTTTTGGTTTCAAGTCAACTGCCACCACAATTTTTTTCTTGATTAGTCAAAAACCTCTCGGCCGAATTGTGCGTTTACGACTTGCACCCTTTCGGCAGAGCTTTGCAGTGTAGCACCGATTGGCAAGTTGAGTCCATTCCCCCCCTCACAAACAGGTTGATTCATTGATCTTCAGCAGGAACCAGAGCTTTGTCTATGATGCCGCCGTTGGTTCAAGCTTCGACCCAACACATCGACCACCAAGCCTCACATCAAAACGGTAAACCAATGAAAACACTAATCTCGTTCGCCATGGCAGCCACGACCCTGGCATTCGCATCGACGGCATCTGCTCAGTTCGCAAAACCGGAGGATGCAATCAAGTACAGAAAGAACGCCTTATTTGTAATGCAGCAGAACTTCGGCCGGGTTGCCGCGATGGCATCGGGCAAGGCTCCTTTTGATGCAAAGGTAGCTGCCGAGAGCGCGGCCGTCGCCGACTATGTGGCAAAACTCCCCTGGGCGGCATTCGGCGAAGGTACTGACAAGGGAGACACCCGTGCCAAGCCCGAGATCTGGAAAGAAGCAGCCAAGTTCAAGGAGCACTCAGACAAAATGCAGGCCGAGATGTCGAAACTTGCTGCTGCCACCAAGACCGGCAATCTCGATAGCATCAAAGCGGCTGTCAATGCCACCGGTGGCACGTGCAAGGCCTGCCACGACGCTTACCGAAAGGACTAGTCAACACCGAACTCGGATTCGGGGCGCACCGCCCGCCCCGAATCCCGGAAAACCTGCATCAACGACTCGGCGAGGAACACGGATAATTGACCGATGCATCATTTACCGGCCACTTCAGCCATGCCCAAGCGTGAAGCGGTCCGAGTGTTCCTGGTCTTCGCGTTCGCCTACTTCTTGTCGGCCTTGATTCGCGGTATTACGGCCACTCTATCGCCGACCCTAACGCACGAACTGTCCCTCAATGCCAGCGACCTGGGACTGCTCGCTGGGTGCTATTTTCTTGGCTTCTCCACCACCCAACTACCCCTGGGAACTTGGCTGGACCGCCACGGTCCGAAGAACATCATTCTTAGCTTCCTCGTCGTGGCAGTCCTCGGATGCATTGCATCTTCTTTAGCAACCAGTTTTGCCGGACTTGTCATAGCCAGAACTTTTTGCGGTGTCGGCGTGAGTGCCTGCCTAATGGCCCCACTCACCGGTTATCGCCGCTGGTACAGCGCGCCAACCCTGATGCGTGCCAACTCCTGGATGCTGATGACTGGCTCGCTCGGCATGGTTGCTTCCACTCTACCTGTACAGTGGTTATTATCCGTGATGGCATGGCGCGAGCTGTTTGGGATTCTGGCGGTCATGGCGATCCTGGCAATGGTCCTTATCGCCTGGCAGGCACCTCGGTGGGTGGCATTCCCAAGCCAGGAACCGCGATCAGACGAGGCGACACTCGGCTATGCAGAGGTGTGGCGACACCCCTATTTTCGTCAGATGGCGCCCTTGGGCTTCTTTTGCTACGGCGGATTGGTGGCCATGCAAACTCTCTGGGCCGCACCCTGGATGATCAAGGTCACAAGTTACAGCCCCACCCAAGCCGCAAGCGGATTATTTTGGATAAATCTGGCCATGCTGTGCACTTTCTGGATCTGGGGCATGATCAATCCATGGTTGGCCAAGCGCGGGTTCCATGCAGATCGCCTGATCGCGTGCGGGCTGCCTTTTAGCTTTCTGGTGCTGGCATTCATCATAGGAGCGGGCGAACGCCTGTCGACAGCCTCAGCAGCACTGTGGGCCCTCTACTGCCTGAGTTGCACCTTTGTGTCGCTTGCCCACCCCGCTGTCGGAATGGCATTTGTACCAGCGCTGGCTGGACGCGCACTATCTGCCTACAACCTCGTGATCTTCGCCGGCATATTTGTGGTGCAGTGGGCGGTTGGTTTGGCGGTTGATGGTTTTCAGGCATTGGGATTGGGAGAAACAAATGCCTACCGGGCGGCAATGACTGTATTTTTGCTGTGCAGCCTGGCGTCGTACATTCATTTCCTGATCGCAAAAAGCCATAATCAGCCCATCTAAGGTATTGAGCACTGCAAGAGATTCTCGTTCGCGGGATCTGTACATCTTCACACGACATGAACGGCATTCTCATCATCGCCCATGCGCCACTGGCGTATGCACTGCGGCAGTGCGTTCTGCATGTCTTCCCCGACAGGGCTAGCGGGATTGCGGCATTTGATGTGCAAGCTAACGTCCCTCCGGAAGAAACCCTGATCGGTGCAACACAAGCCCTTCGTCTTCTCGACACACCCCAATTCCTGGTGCTGACTGATGTATTTGGTGCAACCCCCTGCAACGTGGCACAAAAGTTGGTGGACGGGCTAAATTCAAAATTGATTACGGGAGTCAACCTGCCCATGCTGCTTCGCACCGTAACTTACCGAAGCGAGTCGCTGGATTCCCTGGTGGCACGAGCCCTGGCTGGTGGCACGCAAGGAATCATGCAGGTAGCAACCACAGCGCCGCAGAATCAGGTAAAGAAGAAAAATGATCAAAACAACGACCACCATCAGCAATAAGCTTGGCCTTCATGCACGAGCCTCGGCCAAACTGACCAAGTTGGCGGGCAGTTTCCCCTGCGAGATATGGCTTGCGAAGGGTGGACGGCGCGTCAATGCCAAGAGCATTATGGGCGTCATGATGCTGGCTGCCGGTATTGGAAGCACCGTCGAAGTTGAAACCAGTGGTGAACTTGAACAGGAAGCGCACGAGGCACTGCTGGCCCTGATTGCCGACAAGTTTGGTGAAGGCGAA
Source organism: uncultured beta proteobacterium (assembly GCA_903875275.1). GTDB lineage: Bacteria > Pseudomonadota > Gammaproteobacteria > Burkholderiales > Burkholderiaceae_C > Rhodoferax. Next base: position 3,052 of record CAIQVX010000249.1, read on the forward strand.
TGACATTTTCCATCCACGGTCTGGCAGTAGCCCGAGGCGTCGCCATCGGGCGTGCAGTTTTGGTCGCTTCAAGCCGTGTGGATGTGGCTCACTATTTCATCGATCCGACCCAGGTTGCCAGCGAAATCGACCGTGTTCGCCTTGGACGCAATGCGGTGATGGACGAAATTCACCGTCTGCAAACCAGCATTGCGCACATGGGTCCCAAAGAGGCACCACATGAATTGACGGCACTGCTCGACGTCCACCTGATGCTGTTGCAGGACGATGAACTTATTGGCGGAGTCAAGCACTGGATCACAGATCGCCTGTACAACGCCGAGTGGGCGCTGACAACGCAACTTGAAGTCATCGCGCGTCAATTTGACGAGATGGAAGATGAGTACCTGCGCGAGCGCAAGGCAGATCTCGAACAAATCGCCGAGAAAGTTCTGCGGGCCATGAAGGGCGTCGCCTCGCTGATTGAGCAGCCCCAGAATCGGATTCCTCGCAAGAAATCACAGCAGGACCTGCTGCTTGATGACACCGTCGACGTTCCGCTGATCCTGATTGCGCATGACCTTTCTCCAGCCGACATGCTGCAGTTCAAGCGAAGTGTGTTTGCCGGCTTCGTCACAGACGTCGGCGGCAAGACTTCCCACACCGCCATCGTCGCGCGCAGCCTGGACATCCCAGCCGTGGTTGGTGCCCGTCTGTCAAGCCAGCTGGTGCGCCAGGACGACTGGGTCATCATTGATGGTGACGCAGGCGTGGTTGTGGTGGACCCCTCTTCCATCATACTTGCCGAATACGGTTTCAAGCAGCGCCAGAACGAGCTTGATCGTGGCCGACTTTCACGCCTTCTGCACACTCCTGCAGTCACACTTGACGGGCACATTGTCGAACTGCTGGCGAATATCGAAATGCCGGAAGACGGACCTGCCGCCATCAAGGCTGGCGCCGTCGGCGTTGGGCTCTTTCGCAGCGAATTCCTTTTCATGGGCCGGCAAAGCCGATTGCCCAATGAGGAGGAGCAGTATCAGGCCTACCGGCATGCCATCGAAGGTATGCAGGGGCTGCCAGTGACGATCCGGACAGTTGACGTCGGCGCCGACAAACCACTCGACGAATCACTTCAGGATTCTGCGCACCTGAATCCTGCCTTGGGCCTGCGAGCCATCCGGTGGAGCCTGGCCGATCCCGCCATGTTCCTCACCCAATTGCGGGCGATTCTCCGAGCCGCCGCGCACGGACCAACCAAGTTGCTGATCCCCATGCTGGTTCACGCCAGCGAAATACGGCACACATTTGCGCTCATTGATCGGGCTCGCGCCGAACTGGATAACCGGGGCGTTGCTTACGGCCCCATCAAGATTGGCGCCATGATAGAGATCCCGGCCGCCGCCCTGACACTCAAAGTCTTTCTGCGGTATTTCGATTTCCTGTCGATCGGCACCAACGACTTGATTCAATACACTCTGGCCATTGACCGCGCCGATGAGTCGGTGGCGCATCTGTACGATCCCTTGCATCCAGCTGTCCTGGGACTGGTCGCCCTCACCATCGCCGAATGCCAGGCGCAGGGCAAAGACGTCAGTGTTTGCGGCGAAATGGCAGGAGATGTCAGTCTGACCCGTCTGCTGCTTGGTTTGGGCCTGCGCAGCTTTTCCATGCATCCGGCTCAAATTCTTGCGGTCAAGCAGGAGGTACTGCGCGCTGACACCAGAAAACTGGCGCCGTGGGCAGCGCAGGTGATGGCGGCGGACGATCCCGGACAAAGAATGAAAGAAGTCGCCTGATGCAAGGCGCCTGTGCTGGTGGAATTGGAAACCTTTGGATACTTCATCTGACACCCCTAGACTGAATCGACGGAATTTGGCCAAAGGTGCAGCCCTGTCGCTGGCCGCATCCATCTTTCCCGCCTCCGCTGCCGGAAGTCCTGCCAGGAGGAGCATCCTCCTCAAGCCGCCACGTTTGAAGGAGGGCGATGTGGTCGGCCTGATCACGCCTTGCGGCTTTCTGGAACAGGATGGCATCGACAAGTCGGTGCGAAACCTCGAAGATCTGGGCCTTAGAGTCAAACTTGGCAAGCATGTACTGGCACGTCGCGGTCGCTATGCCGGCACTGTGGCACAGCGACTGGAAGACCTGCACGTCATGTTCGCCGACCCGCAGGTCAATGCCGTTTGGGCTGCCACTGGCGGATCTGGCGGCATTTCACTGCTGCCCCACATCGACTACGGACTGATCCGTAAGCACCCGAAGATTTTTGTTGGCTATTCCGATGTGACTTGCCTGCACTTGGCGATTCATCGGCAAACCAGGTTGGTGACCTTTCACGGACCGGTAGGAATCTCAACCTTCTCGGATTATTCCAAGCAACACCTGAAGGCGATCTTGATGCAACCGGAAAAAGAGTACCGGATGCTGATGTCAGATGAAAACCGGGCGAAGGCTGAGACGGCAATCCAGTTTCAGATCAGAACCAGCCGCCACGGAACAGCCACCGGCCGTCTGACCGGCGGCAATTTGAGTTTGGTGGCAGCCTTGTCCGGCACGCCGTACGCCGCCGAACTGCAACGCCATATTCTGTTCCTGGAAGACATTGGCGAAGCACCGTACCGCATAGACCGTATGTTCAATCAACTCGATTTGAGTCAGGGGTTCAGAAAGACAGCGGCCTTGCTACTGGGGGTATTCGAAAAATGCGAGGCTCCCGAAAGCGAGTCATCATTGACCCTGAACGAAACCCTTGACAGCCATTTGAATCTGCTACGGATCCCTGCGGCATCAGGCTACTCGTTTGGCCATATCGCCAATCAGATGACACTGCCTCTGGGCGTTACGGCGCGTCTGGACACGTATGAGCAGACACTGACCTTGCTGGAAAGCGCGGTGCTTTAGTCCGGTCGCACTGGATTGCATCATCGGCCCGGAGCCGCCTCGATCATCAACATCACGGGACTCCTGGACGGTGTTGTCAGGACATCGAGAATCGCCGCTGTTTGGGCATCGGGTATTCCATCGAACCTGGCGGGACGGTATTTCATCTGAAGTGCGCTCACCACGTTGCGTGAAGCATCGTCGAGCACGCCAGTCGGAGCAATCGCGAATCCGTGGTCTGCCAACTTCTTCTGAAACCAGGTCATGTCTGGAAGCTGTCGCTCAAACCGCCCCTGGCGCAGCAACACTTCCTTCTCATCCGGCCATAGCACCAAACCAGCTTCTGCCAATTGCTTCCATGGAAACATCGGTCCCGGGTCCTGCTTGCGTTGCGGTGCAATATCACTGTGCGCCAACACTCTGTCCGGTGTAATGCCATGACGCCTGACAATGTCCTTGACCAAAGTGATCAGGCGATCAATCTGACCCTGCGGGTACGGCGGCCAAACGCGCCCTTGAACTGAATCGCGCCAGCCGAGATTCACAATTTCAATCCCGATGGAACTGGCATTGAGCCCGGTATTACCCTTCCATGAACTCAGCCCTGCATGGTAGGCACGACGATCCTCGTCAACCAGACGGTAAATCCTGAAATCCTCGCCATCATCAATCAAGTAGTGAGAACTCACTTGCTGCTGAGTGAGCACCCGCAGTGAAGTCGCCGAATCGAGAAATGTGTAGTGCAGCACCAGATAGCGCACACGACTATCCTGACTGACGGCGGCAAAGCTCGTGTCAACGCGGGGGCCAGTGGCACAGCCGGCCAACAGGATCGCAAGAAACATCAGAAATAGCTTGTTCATGTCAGGACCTTTTGCCGCGCCAAATGCGCCGCAGCCACATGGGATTGAAGATTCACCAAGCGCAAATCACACTGTGGCGACAGGCGCTCGCGCATGGACTGCTCGATCAATCGATGAAGTTGGGGGACTCTTCCCGCATGAACAATCGGGCGCTCACCAAACCGCGTCAGCATTGCAGTTCCCAGACGTGCCAATTCATGGCCAGAATGTCGTTGATCTTCCTCTGGCCGGACTCGTTGCCTGCCTGCAGGGCACCAAATCCACCCAGCCTCCCCTGCGCAATAACGGTCTGGTCCGTCCCTACCAGTGCCCACCGTGTCTGACTGCCGCCCGCGTCAATTCCGAGGGTTGCGCACATTCCATCACACCCCGCTCAAGCGCGGATTCGCCTTGGCCAGGTAGAACCACTCATGACCCACACCAGCCTTGGCATTGGGAAACAGGATGTAGCCCGGTGTTTCGGCACGGACTGGCGTTCCGTCATGGCGTGTCCCGATCAGGTCGCCAGCTTGAAGTGGATCGAAGCTGGACCAGGGCCGACAGAACTGGTCCAGTTCATGCGCCTTGTCAATCACATCGTAAATCCGCAGCGCTTCGATGTTCGTGGCAGCTTGAGGTTCTGGCGCATCAATGTGCCCCAGATGCGCCAGCGTATTCAGGATGGCGCGATAAGCCACTTCCGGAGCCTGAGGATCATTGTGCTGACCACATTCCAGTGTCAGCGCGTAACCACCCACTGAGCGCATGTACTCTGTCGTTCCAACACCGTAACGGGGGTCGGTATCAAGTTGCTGCTCACGACTGGAAACACTGCCAATGGCAGCTCGTCTGCGGGCCACGCCGACGGCATAGGTACTCAACCAGCCATCCACAAAACGACCGACACCGAGACGCAGCGCCAGCGCCACTTCCGCCTGCGATTGCGCGAAAGGTTCCAGAGAATCCGCGTTGTTTTCCGGACCGACCATCACAAACGCACGTCCCACGGCCTGAAAGGAATGCAGGTCCAACAGCACGTCATGCCTGGCCATCAAAGGACACAGCCAGTTTGCTATGTGATCTTCAAACTCTCTGGGTTCAGCGCTTGGTGCCAGATTGCGATTCAGATTGCGGTCGCCCACCCTTTGGCCGCGTTCGTAAGCGAGCGGATTGGTGATCGGGACAAAAGTCACACTGCCCGCGACCAGACTGAGGGCTTGGGCCTCTATCTCAGCGAGCACACGAAGAATGCCTTTCGTGCCACTGGTTTCATTGCCGTGAACAGCACCGAGCACCAGCAGGCGCGGCCCCGGCTTCAGGGTCTGATAGGAAACAGCTTTGAAATGGTGGGTTTGCATGAAGTGGTTCTTCTGGAGTGAGGTCCTCATTATTCCTTCTTGCCGAACCCCGGATCAACCTTGATCATGGCAGTAGCCACGAAGGCGGGCACGGCCGACACACAAATCCAGACAAAGAAATTGGCATAGCCCAGCTGCGTCTGAACCCAGCCACTCAACATCCCCGGCAACATCATGCCCAATGCCATGAACCCGGTGCAGATAGCGTAGTGAGCCGTCTTGTTTGGTCCGCGCGAAATCATGATCATGTAAAGCAGATAGGCAGCAAAGCCAAAGCCATAACCAAACTGCTCGATCGCCACGGCGGCACCGATCTGCCAGATACTGGTCGGCATGGCTACCGACAGATAGACGTAGACCAGATGTGGGACATTCACCGACATCACCATGGGCCAGAGGCAGCGCTTCAGCCCATGTCTTGAGATCACGTACCCACCCAGCAGACCACCCGAGGTCAAGCACAGAACACCGATCGTGCCGTAAACAATGCCAAGCTGCTGCGTCGACAGAGCCAAGCCCCCGTTGGCGGTACTGTCCAGCAGAAAGGGCGCCGCCAACTTGAGCAACTGTGCCTCACCGAAGCGGTACAAGAGAAGGAAGGCCAGGATGGCGACGATTTCCTTCTTTTTCAGAAAGGCAGCGAAGACCTCCATGAACTCTCGCACCGGATCCGACACGCCGCGTCGCTCACCGTCGCTGTCAGGCCTTGGCAGGACCCACTTGTGAAACACCCCCAAAGACAAAAACATCGCTGCCAGAACCGAAAAGACCAGGGTCCACGCCAGTGCAATATTTCCGGTAGCCTCCTCAACACGACCGGCCAGAAAGACCATACCGCCTTGGCCAGCCAGCATGGAAATCCGGTAGAACGTGCTGCGAACCCCTACAAACGCAGCCTGCTCGTGTTCCTTCAAGGCCAGCATGTAGAAACCATCGGCAGCGATGTCATGCGTGGCCGAGCTGAAAGCCATCAACCAGAACACAGCCAGCGTGAGTTGAAAAAAGTAAGGCAAGGGAATGGTCAGCGCGACGCCGGCCAGCGCCCCGCCGATCAGCAACTGCAGGCTCACAATCCAGAAGCGCTTGGTGCGGAACATATCAACAAATGGCGCCCAAAGGGGCTTGATGACCCAAGGCAGGTACAGCCAGCTGGTGTACAGAGCGATATCGGTATTGGAGATCCCCATCTTCTTGTACATGACCACCGACAAGGTCATGACAACCACGTACGGAATACCCTGACCAAAGTAGAGGGATGGTATCCACCACCACAGGCTCCTGGGGGTCGCCGGACTGTGGATGCGGTCGTGCTTCATGAAACCTCCTTGCCAAACCCGGGATCGACCTTGATCAAGGCAGTGGCGATGAAACAGGGAACGGCTGCGGCGCAAACCCAGATGAAGAAATTGCCGTAGCCGATACTGGCCTGAATCCAGCCGCTGAACATGCCGGGCAGCATCATGCCCATGGCCATGAAGCCGGCGCAGATGGCGTAGTGCGCGGTCTTGTGCTCGCCGTCCGCCGTCATGATCATGAACAGAATGTAGGCGGTAAAGCCAAAGCCATAGCCCAATTGTTCAAAGGCCACTGCGATACCGATCAGATACAGGTTGGAGGGCAGTGCCAGAGCCAGATAGACGTAAACCAGATGCGGAACATTGATGGCCATGGCCATTGGCCAGAGCCAGCGCTTCAGACCATCGCGAGCGATCAGGTAACTGCCAAGCAGCCCTCCAACCGTCAGCGCCACCATGCCGATGCTTCCATACACGATGCCGACATGCGCCGTGGAAAGCCCCAGTCCGCCCCTGGCATTCGAGTCAAGCAGAAAAGGTGGCGCCAACTTGACTAATTGGAATTCACCGAACCGATACAGCAGCAGGAAGAAGAGCACGCGCAAGATATCCTTCTTGGCCAGGAATCTTCTGAAGACCAACAGGAATTCCGCGCCCATGCTCTGATCACCAGCCACCGCCCGGTCTGCCGCTGGCACCGGCAACACCAGCCGGTGGTAAATAAACAGTGAGCCGTCCGGAGCAATATCGTGCGTCGCTGCGCTGAAGGCAAGCAGCCAGAAAAAGGCCAGCGTCAACTGGAAATGTCCGGCCATGGGGAATGACCAGGGCAACCAGAGCAAAGGTCGAGCCCACCAGCAACTGCATGGTGAGTACCCACCAGCGCTTGGTCCTGAACATGTCGACAAAGGGTGACCACAGAGGCTTAATGACGAACGGCAGATACAGCCAACTCGTGTAGAGGGCAATGTCGGTGTTGGAGATCCCCATGTTCTTGTAGAAGACGACCGACATCGTCATCACCGCAACATAGGGCAAGCCTTGCGCAAAGTAGAGCGATGGTACCCACCACCAGACTCCTCTTGCTGCTTTGTCGACTTGTTGCATCCGACGTTTATAGTTGAAATCGCATCGAAATATCGCACTGGAATAAAGTAAGCTGTGCGGCGCATCCAGGACAGCAGGCAACATCACCCATGTTAAAGACGGAAACTCCCAGCCTTGCACACGCAACGCTGGACCAATATCCAACCGACCAGCTGGTCAACACGCTGGTTGACGATCAGTTCGACGCGGTCCATGCGGTCCGCGCCGCCGGCGCCCAATTGGCTAAGGCAGTTGACGCGGCCGCAGCGCGTCTGATAGAAGGTGGGCGCCTGGTTTACGTCGGGGCTGGCACATCGGGTCGCCTGGGCTTGCTCGATAGCGTCGAGTTGTATCCGACGTTTTCCTGGCCCAGGGAACGTGCGGTCGCGATGCTGGCCGGCGGCCCATCAGCGGTTTATCAGGCGATTGAAGGTGCCGAAGACAACTTCGAGCAAGGCTCGACCGACATCAGGGCCATAGGCCTTAAGGCTGTGGATGTGGTGCTTCTGCTGGCGGCATCGGGCAATACGCCTTACGCCTTGGGCGCACTGTCGGCAAGCCGCGCGGTCGGCGCCCTGAGCATTGGCATCGCCAACAATGCGCAGGCACCGCTGACTGCACAGGCTGACATTGGCATCACGCTTGACACAGGGGCTGAACTCATCTCTGGCAGCACTCGCCTGAAAGCCGGCACGGCGCAAAAGATTGCTCTGAACACCTTTTCCAGCGCAGTGATGGTCCGCTTGCACAAGGTCTACGGCAATTTGATGGTGGACCTCAAACCGACGAATGCCAAACTGCTTCGACGCGCGGTCGCCTTGACCTCTCTGGTCAGCGGTGCCACCGAGAAACTGGCGGAAGAAACACTGAAGGATTGCGACTTACAGGTGAAAACAGCGATCGTCGCGCTGAAGAACAAGGTCGACGCCGCGCGTGCCAGGGAACTGCTGGCCGATGCGGCTGGCGATCTGAGACTGGCCATCAGGGAGCCATGATTTCGACCGGACTGCTCTCGATCGATGCGGCAAACGCATCGTTGCTGTTTGCAGTCCTGTTTAACCTGTTCATGCTCGGCATCGCCTGGCTGATGTGGCGACAGCGCTGGTTTGTGAAGGTCTGACCATGCTCAGACGGTCCGCTCTGGTGTCTCCCCTTCTGCTACTGAGCTGTGCTGCCGGCTTGACTGACGAAGAAAAGCCTGCACAGGTTCCGCCTGCGGCACCGCGCGAGTTTCGCGCCGCCTGGGTGGCGAGTGTCGCCAACATCGACTGGCCGAGCCGCCCCGATCTGACGGTATCCCAGCAGCAAGCCGAAATCGTTCTCATGCTTGATCGGGCCCAAGCCCTTAATCTCAACGCCATCGTGCTGCAGGTGCGCCCGGCGGCCGACGCGCTCTACCCGTCTGACCTGGAGCCCTGGTCCGAGTACCTGATGGGCGCGCAGGGTAGAGCGCCAGAGCCGTTTTACGACCCGCTGAAGATGTGGATTGAGGAAGCGCACCTTCGCGGCATCGAGTTGCACGCCTGGCTCAACCCGTACCGTGCCCGGCACACCAGTGCCAAGTCGGCATTGGCAAACAATCACATCGCTGTCACCCACCCGTGGGCCGTCAAACAGTACGGCGACGTGCTTTGGATGGACCCCGCAGAACCGGCCGCAATGAAGCGGACGCTGGACGTCGTCGCCGACCTCGTGCACCGTTATGACCTGGACGGCATCCACATTGACGATTACTTCTACCCCTATCCGGTCTCTGCAGTAGACGGAACCGCACTGGATTTCCCGGACCAGCCGGCCTGGCAGCGCTACCTGTCGGGCAGGGGACAAGCCGGGCGCGCCGATTGGCGCCGCGAGCAGGTCAACCACCTGATCGAGCAGATGTACAGCGTCATCCACCGTGAGAAGTCCTGGGTCCGTTTTGGCATCAGTCCCTTCGGACTGGGCCGCCCGGAACGCCGTTCACCGGGCATTAGCGGCTTCAGCCAGTACGACAAGATCTATGCCGATGCCGAGCTTTGGCTGAGCCAAGGCTGGCTCGACTATGTCGCGCCGCAGCTTTACTGGCCGATTGACCAGGCGCCGCAGGCGTTCCCGGTCCTGCTGGAGACCTGGGCGCAGGAGAACACCCAGTCGCGCCACCTCTGGCCAGGTCTCTTCACCAGCCGCATCGACAATTCATCAAAGTCGTGGCGTCCGGATGAAATTGCCCGGCAGATCGGTCTGGCCCGGGATCACACCGGTGTCAGCGGGCATATTCATTTCAGCATGAGCGCCCTGTTGCAGGATCGTCAGGGTATTGCCACTCTCCTGAGAAACGGCCTCTATGCTAGCGCCGCACTCGTGCCCGCGACGCCTTGGCTCGGCACCCATACCCCGGCCACACCCCGCTTGTTCTTGAGACGCTCGGTCAGCCCGAACTGTCCGGGCCGCGTGCGCATCGAGACGACCGACGACCCCTTGGTCAACCGCTTTTCGATCTGGAGCCATTACGGCTCCAAATGGGTGTTCGCGGTGCAAGGGGTGAGACAGATCGAACTGACGCTTCACAACGATCCTGAACTCGGCTACCCCGACACCATTGTCGTGAGTTCAGTCAGTCGCCTGGGCATGGAAAGTGCCCGCACTACCCTTCATCTGCCACCGCAATCGGCCAGAGCATCGCTAACCTGTTAGAGCGCCATTCGCATAGTGCGTCATCGGCGCCACAGGGAAAACCCTAGGCAAAAGGACTAAGCCCGATTTATTGAGCCCGGGTCGCAGGCATCCATCAAAAATCCGGGTGAATCAGCACTTATGGTTGTAGCATTGATCACCAACTTCATTCCATAAGACTTCTGCTGTCGAGGTCCAGGGTAAATGTTGTTAGCAAGATGGCGCTTCGGCGATCTATGGGACCGACGCTATTGGCGGCGTGATCAACTTCATCCTGAAGAAAGACTTCACTGGCGTGGAGATCTCGGCCACCGGAAACTTTACGGCCGATGGCGGCGGTGCGCAAAGGCGTGCCTCCCTCACGGCCGGCAAGGGCAATCTTGATACGGATGGCTACAACGCCATGGTGAGCGTCACTGTCGACAAGAACGACATACTTCGCTCCAGCAGCCGCAGTTTTGCCAACGGATTCCAACCGGCATTGGGCTTGTCGCCAAACTCCTCCAGCGCTCCCTATGCGAACGTCATCAATGCAACTGGAACGGCGCTGCCTTCAACCGGTTCCACCGTGACTTTGGGTGGCACCACCAGCACCACCAAGTTCACACGGATCAACCTGCTCAGCCTGCAGGGGCAATGCGATTCCATTCCCACCATGGTCCAATACCAGCCGCAGCTATGGAACGCCTCGGCAGCGGCCAACCAGTACCTCTGCAACACGGATTACGGTGCCCAGTCGATGCTGCAAGCACCCACAGAGCGGGTGAACCTGGTGTCCCGAGCCAACTTCAAGGTCAACGCAGACAACACCGCCTTTGTTGAGTTTGTCGCCTCCAAAGTGAAAGCGCAGGCGGAATTGACACCAGGGCAATTCAGCACCACCGCGGCGGCCGGAAACCTGTACCCTGTGAGCGGGCCCTACTACCAGAACCTCAAACTTGCCGGCGTCAATTCCTTTGACCCCACCCTGCCAATTGCTTACCGCTGGCGCATGGACGCATGGGGAAATCGAACCCAGGAAAATCTGTCTGACAATGCCCGACTGCTGCTTGGAATGGAAGGCGTGATTGGCAAGTACGACTACAAATTGGGGTTGTCAACCGGACGGGCCAACGCCACGATGGATCTGGTCAATGGCTACGTCTACATCGACAAATTGAACGCAGCACTTGCCAGTGGCAAGCTCAATCCCTGGCTCTTGCCCGGACAAACTCAGACCCCGGAAGCGCTGGCACTGATTGAGTCCACCAAGGCTTACCGAAGACTGCAGGGAGGCAGCACTTCACTGGTGCAACTTGATGGTTCCATTTCTGGCGAACTGATGGCTTTGCCTGCCGGTCCGCTGAGCTTTGCGGCCGGGTTTGATCTGCGCAAGGAGTCCTACGTCTTTAACCAGGACGGCGGCCCGGAATGTGTGTCGGCCCTGACGCCACCGGCCGCAGGCAGCACCAGTGTTTACTCCAACATGGTCCTGCTCTGTCCTGGCAATGCTGCTGCCCCTGAACGCTCGCGCGATATCCGGGCAATCTATGGCGAGTTGGTGGTCCCTGTGACCAAGGAACTTGAATTGCAACTTCAGGCCCGGCGCGACGATTACAGCGCGATTGGCAGCACGACCAACCCCAAGATTGCCTTCCGCTACCAGCCTGTTCAATCGGTTGTGTTCCGGGGTTCCCTGAACACCGGTTTCCGTGCACCGAGCGTGCAGCAACTTGCCGCGGGTGAAATTACGCGCGAATTGACCTCGCCGTTCAACGATCCGATCCTTTGCCCGACCGACCCCACGCAATGCGCATTGGTAGCCATGGACTACCGGCTTGGCGGAAACCCGGATCTGAAGCCTGAAAGATCAAAACAGGCCACTCTTGGTGTGGCGTTTGCACCTACCGACAGCATGATGTTCTATGCCGATTACTGGGGCGTCGATCTGAGCGACAGAATTCGCCAGCTGACCGCGGCCGACATCATTGCCAACTACACGTTGTTCCCGGACAAGTTCGTTCGCAAGGCCGATGGAACCATGGATTACATCCGTGCCGGCTGGATCAATGCCGCCGACAGCAAGGACCGGGGTATTGACGTCGGTGCGCGATTTAACGGCAAGTTCACCAACGCCAAATGGAATGCCTGGGTGGACGGCACATATCTCGTCTCCCACAAGGAGCGTGCCCTGGCGACTCTTCCGCTGCAGGAACTGGTGGGTGAATTCGGTCTGCGTACGCTGTACCTGCGCTGGAAGCACACGGCCGGCTTTACCTACACCCGGGGCGACTGGAGCGCCACCGTGTCGCAGACCTACAAGTCTGGCTACAAGGATCAGGACATGACCCTGAAGGGCATCCAGCCAGCAACGGCCAATACGGATGTGAGCAGCTACACGCTGTACAACATGTCGGCAAGCTACACCGGCATTAAGAACACCACGCTGACACTTGGCATTCTCAACCTGTTTAATACGAATCCACCATTTACCCATCACGATGTGGATGACGTGGCAGGCGCTGGCTGGGATCCGCGCGTCGCCGACCCGCGCGGTCGGCAACTGACGGTCAACGCCACCTACCGGTTCTGAGCGACTGGCCGCTGAGCCAAAGCCCTCTGTCGGTCAATGCCGCAGAGGGCTTTTTGCTGCACCCGAGACTACTCAATGCGGAGCTAGTTGCGCCTGACAGCATCCCGATCACCAAAATCAAAATGCCGCCATTCGGTCGGGATACCGTAAAACCCAGCTCCGGACATAGCTCCAAGCAAAGAGTGAATCGACCCCCTGACCGGGTCAACCAGGTGTTGCCACAAGGTCATCTGCGTTCAATACACTCATAATGATGAAAAACAAATTCAACTGGACCGGATTCCAGCAATTTCTCTGGGCTTCGGTGCTTGTGGTCGCAGCGAGCGCTGGGCACACGCAGACCATTTTGCCGGAAAGCGTCGGTGCTGCCCTGCGCAAAGCAGGGTTGGCTGAAACATCGATGAGCGCGCTGGTGTTGCCGATTCAGGGTGGTGCACCCAGGTTGGCCATGCAGGACAACCGAGCCATGGCACCTGCCTCGACCATGAAACTGGCAACCACGCTGGTGGCACTGGAAGAACTGGGGCCCACCTTCCGCTGGCGCACCGAGTTGCTAGGGCAGGCCAGCATCGACGGGGCCATCCTGCGCGGCAAACTGTACCTGCGCGGTGGCGGCGAACCCAATCTGGGCTGGGACGGCTTGCGTTCCATGTTCCGGTCTCTCCACGACCAGGGCGTTCGACACCTGGAGGCCGACCTGATGCTGGACCGCGCGCATTTTCAACCCGAGCGTCCGGATCTCGGCCCACCGCCCTTTGATGAATCGCCCTATGCCTACTACAACGTGATCCCGGACGCCCTCGTGCTCAATGGCAATGTGATCGAGTTCAACCTTGAATCGGGAGACCAGCGCAGCTCGGTTCGGACGCAGCCACCGCTGGCCGGTCTTGTCATTGACGCCGAGCTGACGCTCACGGACTCCGCCTGCGAGGCCTGGGATGACGACTGGAACACACCACAGACACGGACCGCCGGGGATGGCACGATCACACTGGTCCTGCGAGGTGCCTTCCCGCGAAACTGCAAGACCCGAACCCGCTTGAACCTGCTCGACCGCAATCTCTACATCGAGCGCTTTCTGCAGGCCTACTGGAAGGAACTGGGTGGCACCTGGACTGGCCGTGTCGGCGACGGTCTGACACCGCCGGACGCCCGGCTGCTGGTGGAGCGCAGTTCCGAAACGCTGGCTGAACTGGTCAGACCCATCAACAAGGCGTCCGACAACCTGATGGCCCGTGCACTCTACCTGACCCTTGGCACGCAGTTGCCCAAAGAGGGACGCAGCGCGGACACCTTGGTCAACGCCAACGCCGCCCTGCGCAACTGGTTCAACAAGAACGGCATTACCGTGGATGGGCTGGTCTTTGAGAACGGATCGGGTCTGTCCCGACTGGAACGCATCAGCGCACGCCAACTTGCCAGCGCCCTGCAAGTGGCCGCGCGCAGCAACTGGTTCGCTGAATTCTCCAGCAGTTTTCCTATCGTTGCCATCGATGGGGCCATGCGCAAACGTCTGCGTGAATCACCGGCAGCGGGACGGGCCCGTATCAAGACCGGCACCCTGCGAGACGCTGTCGCCATCGCCGGCTATGTGCGCGATGTTCGCAACCAGGACTGGATTGTGGTCGCCTTCATCAACGACCCGGAGGCCAGAAAGGGACGGCCGGCGCTGGACGCGCTGATTGACTGGGTCGCTGGCTAGGGCGCGCCAGCGTAACGTACCACTGCGGCCAGCAGATCGTTCAAATCGGACTGCAGTCCGGCAAAGCCAGTGCTCGGTTCCGTCGTGCCGTCGCGCAGGTAAAGCCGTTTGTTGATTTCGATCTGCAGACTGTGCCGCCCTTGCAACGGTGCCGAGTACAGGCGAACCAGTTCGACACCTTTATAGGGGTTGTTGATTGCCACCTCATAACCGCGCGACCGGAACAGGTCCGCGACAAGTTGCGTGAATTCTCTCTCGCAAGTGCTGCCGTCACGGTCGCCGAGTACGATGTCGGCACGTCTGCTGCCCCTGCCCCCCTCTGCCATGGCGCTACCAACCGGGTCCATGGAGTGGCAATTGATGTGATAGACCACACCATGCTCGGCATGCGCCTGGTCCAGAAGGTCTTTCAAAGCCGTCTGGTACGGTCGCAAATAGCGGCTGATTCGATGCTGAACCACCTCCACGCTCAAGGGTCCGCCGTAGATCGGCGTGCCATCGTCGAGCGTGCGCCAGATCAGCGCCTTGCCCAGACGCGCCTTGCCGCTGGGTTCATAGTGGTGCGGCCACGGAGCGTCGAGCAATTCCAGATCAATGTCACCGGCAGACCGATTCGGGTCAATATAGCTGCGAGGAAAACTGGCCTCCAGCAAATGTGCGCCATGCGCCGGCGCACTGGCATACAGTTCATTCACCAGCACGTCTTCGGCGCTGCGCAGTCGATCAACACCCAGCACAGAGCCGAAGTCCTCAGGAAACAGGTGTCCCGAGTGCGGCGAATCAAGCACCAGTGGCGTCGAAGCGCCCTGCGGACGATGAATCCTGTAAATACGGTCCATTGTCATGCGCAATTCATCAAGTGCGAAGGTGGCAGGCCACCCAATGGCCGTCACTGCACTGCTTGAGAACGGGCGACTCCACGCTGCACTCCTTGCGCGCCATCGGGCAGCGCGTGTGAAAGTGGCAGCCTGGTGGCGGCTTGATCGGACTCGGAACGTCGCCCTGCAACATGATGCGCTGGCGCTTTAGCTGCGGATCAGGCACCGGCATCGCTGACAGCAAGGCTTCGGTATAAGGATGCAAGGGGGTGGTGTAGA
>CAIQVX010000250.1 GCA_903875275.1 uncultured beta proteobacterium
AATGGCTGCGCGGGCGAGGTATGACAAGCGGTTGATGGTGCCAATTACTGCGCCATCAGCTTCGGCAAAACCATATTGCGGACCTGCTTCTTCGACAATGGCCTGCAAAGCCGCCAGCAAATCCGGCGCTGCTGCGATCAGCAGCGCGTTGTTTGCGGCATGTTCCTGGGTAGTTTGAACGCATACATTGCCGGCATAAATGGTGACGGGCGCGCAGACCGCAACATGTGCGCCGTCTGCCGCCTGGACAACAGGACCGGTCGCAGTCACGTCTGTTGTGACAAACCACGGCCCCGGCGTGAATTTGCTCACCATACCAGCCTCCCTTCGTGTTTGATCTGATGCGCCAGCAGCCGCGCGTCGTCGGCAGCGTGAAGCTGGTTCCATTGTTTGATGACGCTAGCCAGCATGTCTTCGGCTTCGCGCAGAGTGACGCTGGACGTGAGCTCGGGCTCGGCCAGGATCGGCGCCCGGGTGGTGGCTGGGCTCATCCATGGCCACAGGGCTTGTTGCATTACGGGATGTAGGTTTTGGTTCATAACAGTCCTTGAACTTTTGTGATGATCGATCGGTATTGGCGCTTGGCATCGCGGCGCGTGATGGCGGTGGCTTGTGTTCCATCGTCTGGAGGAATGTTGGCAACCGCAACCATGGCGGTGTACATTTCATCGACCAGGTGCGATAGGTAACCCAGGGCGCGATAGCATTCGGCATGCAGGTTGTTGGCTTCGCCATAGGATCTGGGTCCGGTTCCGCGCTGGCAGCTCCTCATGAGCGCGGAAACTTGTTCTGCTGTTAAGCTCATTGCGGCCTCCAAAAAAACAAGTCATGGATCAGCACTGCAACGGCCGTGTAGTACACGACGTACAGCACCTGGTTGAGGAAGGGTTCGCCCATAAAAAAAGCCACCGGGCTGGTGGCTTTAAGACGTTGCAGCAGTTGAGTCATAGGGTTGTCCTTTGTGCGAGTGCCTCGCTGATCTGGCCGTCTCGGCGCAGATAGGCAACCCAGTCGCAAAACGCAACGCGGGTATCTGTGGGGTATTGGTTTTGCGTCCAGCCGGGAATCTTTTTGTGGTCAACGAAGATCGTCCAGAACCGGCGCCGGATTTCGGCTGGGGTGGTGATGGTGTAAGTCTTCATGGCGCTCCTAATATTCTGTGACTAAAACCATCCTGAACTCTCCGCCCTCGTCAGCGATCAGGAAGTTGTATTCGCCAGCAGGAAGGTCGGTGTAATCGATGCGCTTGACCCACGGCTTGGACTGAGGGACCGGGACATCTCCGGATCCTGTCAGCGACAGCCTGGCCCAGCCATCCTTGGCGACCACCGTCAGTGTTGCCAGGTTCTCTCGCACCTTGCGGATGACGCTGGGCAGCTCGGTCGCGGCAATATCCACGAGCCACGCGATGCCCTCATTGGCGCACTCGCGCACACCCTCGGAGTACGCAAAGCTATGCACCGCCCAGTGCCGGTAGAAGTTGTCGGTGCCGTTGCGGGAGGCGTTGTAGGCCTTGAGAAATTCTGCGTCATTCATGGTTGGCTCCAGTGTGGAAAAGTTTTCAGGAACTCGGGCGTGTATCGCCGGCCGATGAAGGCCCGCATCTCGGTGTCGATGGGCAAGCCCCATTTCAGGACGTTGATGAAGTAGACGTCTTTGACATCCTCATCCCCGCTGTCGCCGTCTTCGTCGCGGTCGGAAAAGACGTTGACCCAGCGGAAGCTGTCGCGGTACTTCATGCGGTGCAGCTGCGAACCGGTGGACATCATGCGGCGCTGGTTGCTGGGACGTTCGCGAAGCCAGCCGCCAACATTGAAATCAGATTCGAGCTGCGCATGGGCCTGGCACAAATCGAAGACACTGACCGGTGCGTCCATGTGGGGCAGGGTTAATGTGTACATAAATCACCTTGTTTAGAAAGATCAAATAGGCCGTTGGATGCGGACCGCATATCCCATCCGTAGGTTTTGTATCTGGCATAAATCGTGGTGTACTTAAAGCCGCAAATTACGCAAGCCTCGCGTAACGTCATCACTGCACCGTTAAGCAAGACATTGATGTTTGTAATGCGATTGCGGCTTTGTTCCTCGTCGGTAGCCCACCTGCAATTTCCTGGGCCATAAGGTTTGGTGTTGTCCTTGCGATCCAGACTATGCAAATGACTTGGGCGTCGTCCAAGCTCGGTGTAAAAAACTAGAAAATCTTTCCACTCTTCTGGAGGTGATCGATGTTGATATACCGGGTATGCCGGGTCAGTTGGGTTGGTACACCGGGACCACATGCCTTGCCAGGCGGCATATTCTGGCGTCCCGCAAAATCCGTGGACTGTATTGCGTTTGGATGTCTCTTCGTTGGCGAGACACCCACATGATTTAGTGGCCCCGGTGGTTAAAAGATATCCTCTAATCTCTTTCACAGGAGCGCCGCATGAGCATTGGCAATACCACCTAATCACATTGCTTCCGGGGCGTTTAGGTGCCTGAGCGATAACACGTAGGCGACCAAAGTGTTTCCCAGATAGATCCAAGACCCCACTCATTGCGATGACTCCCAGCTCAGGCCGTCCGAACCGAGGCCGTCCACGATCGCCCCGATGTAGCGATGCTCCACGGCAACACCACCACTCCAGCGCTGCGCATCGGCCGGGATGTGTTCATCGACCCAGGCCTTTGCCGCATCGGTATTGGGGCGCAGGATGTAGAGGGTGCCGCCGCCACCGATGGTGAAGTCTGTATCCATGTCACACCTCCAGTTTGCTGTGCTTGAACTTGCCAAGAACATTGGCAGAGATGAATTTGCCCACCGACTCGGACTTGCCAAGTGCGTGGTACACATCGAGCGGCACTCCGTGGTAGTGGTAGGTGGCGCCAGACTTGAACTGGACGGCCAGGGTGTTGGTGAATGGGTCATAGCCCGTGTGGCTGATGTTCGACGATTTCGCGGGGGTGAGTTTGATGTTCATGGTTGCTTTCAGAGTTTTCGGAAGAAGATGGCGTAGATGGCGCCTTCATTGCTGGTGAGCAGGTAGGCCCGTCGCGGGTTGCATCCGCCGTGACGCACCCATGGTGTGACGGTCCATGTTTCTGGTTCTCCGTCGTTCTCGTTGTCGAGCCTCTCCTTGAGGTCACGCAGACTGATGGGCGACCAGTCTGGGGAGCGCAGGTTGGAGATGGTGTGGCGGATCATGTCGGATCCTTCTCCAAGTTGAAGAGGTGGCGCAGCCACACCTGTGCGCCGCCTTTGGTCAGGTGCTCGGTGTCCTGGTCGTCGCACCATGTTGGCCAGAGCGGATACCCACTCATCGTCATGTGCTTCTTCATAGCGCCCACCGTGACCTTTTCCATGCCGCGGTATCCGGCGAGGAACCAGCGCACGGCTCTGTTCTCGCCGTCGTCGGGGTCGATTAGGTTTCGGCTCATGCTTCCTCCTTCATATCACGTCCTTTCACAAACAAGACCGCCGCGCGGACCCAGCGCCAGAGTGAAATCTGGATACTCTTGAAGTTCAGAACCACTGCTTGCAATGTGGATTGATGCTTCAATCGACTGCCCATAACGATCGAGCTGGTAAGCACAATCGCGGTAGGCATCTTTGGCAGCTCCCAGAGTGGGGTAGCGCACGGCGTCGTCCAGGTAATCGGATCCGATGCGCAGGTAGCAGGTGACTGGTTTCATGCCGCCCTCACATTCTGGTCAGCGTTGTGCAGATAGCGCAGCGAGTGGTCGTGGTCGTCAAGCCACTGCTGCACCTGGCCGGCAACGCGGTGCCAATCGGCCTCAGAGACGCAGACCCAGCGCTTCATGCAAAAGCAGTTGGAGCTCTCACCGTACCGTGTGCGTGACTTGACACCCAGGGGGCGCAGGCATTCACGCTGCAGGCGGCGGATCTCGGCCTCCACTTCGTGACTGGGGCACGGGCTGTCTTCCCAGAGCCCGGTATCGCTGGCGCCGGCAACTGCGGAGCCCGGGATGCGATAGCCGCGCCATGCATCCACTCGGTGGT
>CAIQVX010000251.1 GCA_903875275.1 uncultured beta proteobacterium
ACTGCGCCTGCAGCACCGGAACAATCACGAGCTGCGCAATGCGCTCCATCGGTTCTATGCTGAAGGCGGTGTCGCTGCGGTTCCAGGCGCTGACCATCAGCTGCCCCTGGTAGTCGCTGTCGATCAGGCCCACCAGGTTGCCCAAAACGATACCGTGCTTGTGACCGAGTCCGGATCGCGGCAGGATCAATGCGGCAAAGCCCGGGTCTGCCAGATAAATGGCGATGCCGGTCGGCACCAGTTGCCAGGCGTTGGCCTGCAGAGTCAGAGGCTCCTGCAGGCAGGCACGTAAATCAAGGCCAGCGCTGCCGGGTGTGGCGTAGGCAGGCAACTGGTCCGCCATACGGGGGTCGATGATCTTGACGGCAATCTTCATTTCATTCTTCTTTGCGCTGCAGCCTTGCGGCAATCTCTGCGACCAGGCGGCGCGACAGCGCCAGCTTGGCGTCACGCTTCATCTCTGTCGCACCGTGCTCGTCCACCAGCAGCAGTGCGTTGTCATCCTGGCCGAACGTGGCGGGGCCGATATTGCCGACCAGCAGTGGCACACCTTTGCGCAAGCGCTTGGCCTGCGCGTTGGCCAGCAAATCCTGGCTCTCTGCCGCAAAGCCGACGCAATAAAGCGCTCCCGAGCGGCCGCGCGGCGATTGCGCCACGGCCGCCAGAATGTCAGGATTTTCAACAAAAACCAGACTCGGCGCCGCAGCGCCCGTTTCTTTTTTGATCTTGTGCTCTGCCAGTTTCGCCACCCGCCAGTCGGCCACTGCTGCGGTAGCAACAAAAATACTGGCACCTTGCGCGTGCTGCACCGTGACGTCAAACATCGACTGGGCCGAAGTCACATCGATCCGCCTGACACCGCGCGGTGTCGGCAAATGCACCGGTCCAGCCACCAGAGTCACTACCGCTCCGGCCTCCTGCGCTGCGCGTGCCAGCGCAAAACCCATCTTGCCACTCGACAGGTTGGTGATGCCGCGCACCGGATCGATGGCTTCGTAGGTCGGCCCGGCGGTGATCAGAACCTGTTCACCCGACAGCAGCTTGGGTTGAAAAAAGGCAATCACATCGTCCAGCAGTTCCTGGGCTTCGAGCATGCGGCCGTCGCCACTTTCACCACAGGCCTGATCGCCGCTGCCGACTTCGAAAACCGTGGCGCCATCGGCACGCAGCTGCGTCACGTTGCGCTGGGTCGCGGGGTGCGCCCACATTTCGCGGTTCATCGCCGGGGCCAGCAGCAAGGGCACCTGGTCCAGCGGACGCGCCAGACAGAGCAGACTGAGCAGATCGTCGCCGCGTCCATGCAAAAGCTTGGCCATGAAGTCGGCACTGCAGGGTGCGATCAAAATGGCGTCGGCCTCTCTACTGAGGTTGATGTGCGCCATGTTGTTGGGCTCGCGCGCATCCCATTGCGACTCAAAAACGGGGCGATTGCTGAGAGCCTGCATGGTGACAGGGGTGATGAACTGCTGCGCAGCCGCCGTCATCACCACCTGGACCGTGGCACCCCCCTTGATCAGGGCCCGACACAACTCGGCCGCCTTGTAGCAGGCAATGCCTCCTGTCAGCCCCAAAACAATGTGTTTTCCTGCGAGATCATTCATGGTGCGCAATGTAGCAGAAGGGATAAGGCCCCCACGCTTGCCATTTCATGTGCTGCGCTGCCCCCCAAAGGGGCTCTCGCCCCTAAGGGCGGCCCGTCGGTGGCTCGTATAATTCCCGTTTCCACCCCATTGAGCACAGAGCTCAATCTGACATGACCAAATTTGTCTTCGTCACCGGCGGTGTGGTGTCTTCCCTGGGCAAGGGAATCGCCTCAGCCTCCCTAGCCGCGATTCTGGAATCGCGAGGCCTCAAAGTCACCCTGATCAAG